>JAGCXL010000038.1 GCA_017961295.1 Elusimicrobiaceae bacterium | reverse complement strand
TGCGCTACCGGCAATAATGCACTATACCGGCTCTTTAACACCGCGTGCTTATACTGAGGCCAGGCCACTAACACAAGTACGGCTATAATAATAACCGCTATTAAAAGTTCTAATAATGTGAAACCTTTATTAAAACAACCAGATCCTGAATCAAGTTCAGGATGACAACTGTTAAATTCTTGACTCATTGTTTCTCCTTTATGGCACCGTTAAATGCTTTAAAATCTTTTATATAACGACTTAACAACCGGGCCATATCCCCCCATTGCCGTCACTGGAAACTGTATCAAAAAAAAAACGAGTCAAGCAACTTGCGTTTTAAACGACAACGGCTCAAAAAGAATTTTCTATAATATAAATATGGTCAAACATATAACCAAAAAAAAATCGGCTGCACGTGTAAGTCGCCCATCAGCAAACGTATCTTTACAAAAAGATTCTTTCTTACACCGAGCACTTGTACAACTGACCGGGTGGCTTGTCCTTTTGGTAAGCATTTCTTTTTTTGTAGCTACATATGATTCCGCCCACGTAAAACTAACTTTATTACAAATCGGTTCCGTTGTTTTGTTATCCTTGTGGGGTTGTTTAAAAATCACCCAACATCAAAATCCGTTCACGCGCCGCACCTTGTCATGCTTGGCCCCGCTCCTTATATATATGGGGTGGATGACATTTAGTTTTTTATGTTTCCCTTACAAGCTGGAAGCCGCGGAGGAATTTTTGCGCTTATGGATGTACGGCGGGATTAGCACCCTAATTGCGTGCGAATTTACCCGTGAGGACGTACAAATAATTACCCGGTTTATAGTGGCTAGTGCGTGGATTTGCTTTGGCTATGGAGCTTTGCAAATTGTAAACATTTGGCTGCCCGGCGTTGATTTGCTTCCGTGGCATGGGTTTTTTGGCAACCGGATTTTTTCTACCCTGGCTAACCCCAACTTTTTTGGGGCATTTATTGTGCTCACTTCGGGAATTATCGGGGCAGAATTTTTACGCACCCGTAAAAAATCGTTACTTGTGTTACTGGGGATTGGGTTTTTAGACCTTGTTTTTACCGAAAGTAAGGGGGCTTGGCTTGCCTACGCGGGCATGGGCGTTTTTGCCGCACTTACCTATGCACATTGCGTTAGCACCGCCAAAAAACATTTAAAAAAATGGACCATTGCCGCTATTGCTTGTTTGGTGGTGGCCGCCGGGGCCGCAGGAGTGTATAGCGTGAAACGTTTTCAATCTGTTAGTTTCCGCACGTATACTTGGCTTGCCGCCTTGGAAATGGTTAAAGATTCCCCCTTATTAGGAACAGGCCCGGGAAGTTTTAAAATTGTCTATCCGGCCTACCGCCGACCGCAAATTTTTTACATTGAAAATGCACACAATAACGAAACCGCCCACGCCGAAAATGAATATTTGGAACAAGCCGCCACCGGCGGTGTAATCGGGCTAGGTTTGTTTTTGTGGCTGATGAGTTTTTTACTGATTGGTGCGTGGAAAAATATGCGCCGCACCAGTGAGCCTGTCACCCAATATGCGCTCTTTGGATACAGTGCCGCTTTGACCGGGCTTTTGCTACATAGCGTTGTGGATATAAGCGTACATTTTGCCTCCAGCGGGCTTTTGTTAGCGGTGTTTATCGGGGTGTTAATGGCACTTATGCTTAATCATCCCCCCACCGAAAATTTAGAACAAAAAACACCCAAATATCCGCGCATATTGTGGGCATTTCGCACGTTTACCTGGCTGGCGGTATCAGCCCTTGTTATGTACGCAAGCGCCACTTTCTACTATGTACTGCGTAACATTGCCGTTAAAACCGCGGGAGAATGGATATTGTTTGGGCTGGCGTTAGTGTGTTTTGCAGGCGTTGTGCTGGGCATAGCATACACCTATGTACGCATAACCAAACAAACTACGCGGATAAGCGTATGCGCTCTTTTACTAGTTTCATTACTCCCGTGCCTGTTCTTTTGGCGGATATTTTTGGCAAATCACTACTATAGTTTGGGAGTAGCACTCGTGCAAATGGGGCAACCACATGCCTCCTTAGGCGCGTTTAGTGATGCCATTAAATTAAACCCATTTTTAAGTGAATATCGCCAATACCGGGCCAACGTGTTTGCCATGACGTTAGACCCGGCTAAACGATTTGTTCCCTCTTTGGGTGACGACGATAAACCAAGGACCGATTTTGAACGGGCGCAAGATGATTTTAACTTTGTGCTTGCCCATAACCCAAACCACGCACTTTTACATCATAACCTGGGGCAAATGTATTACGCATTAGGTATGCGCCAACGGGGTCAAGCACAAACCGACCCCACCCAGGCAATTTTGTACCAACAACTATCAAAAGAAAATTTACGTCAAGCTAAAAAATATTTGGAAGAATCGCTACGATTAGACCCCGTTAACGCCAATACCTATGTGCTCTTAGTCCAAATCGCCCTCGCCGAACACGATTTAGAGGGAGCTCAAACGTGGGTAAACCGCTATTATAAAGGGCCGGACGGCGTGTACGAAGAAGAATTTTTACGCCGCAATCGGGAAAATCCGCAAATGCAAATGCTACAAGTTCATATAGACCGGCTGCGGGCTACCTTCCTCTAAAATTTGATATAATGAGAGTAACAGGAGATTTTTATGATTATATTGTTTTTAAATTGTGGTAGTTCTTCCCTTAAATACAGTGTGTACGATTGGGAACAGAAAAAAAGTCTCTGCGCCGGCGGCGTAGAACGCATTGGAATTGACGGTTCCTTTATTTCGCACGACAGAAACGGATTCCCGACCTATGAGTTATCCCGCAACTGCAAAGACCACAAAGATGCTATCAATTTAGTTATTCAAACCATTACCGATAAAGAACATGGTGTTATTGAAAACATCAACGTAATTAGCGCCGTAGGGCACCGTATCGTGCATGGCGGAAAATTTGCCAAATCCGTTATTGTGGACGACAGCGTAGTAGAAGAGTTGCGCAATATTGCCGACTTGGCCCCCTTGCATAACCCCGCCCACATTATGGGAATTGAAGCCGCACGTGCCTTGCTACCCAGCGTCACACACGTCTGTGTAATGGACACCGCTTTTCACCAAACCATGCCGGCCTCTTCGTACATGTATGCATTGCCGCGCAAATGGTATACCGACTATCAAATCCGCCGGTATGGATTTCATGGTTCGTCCGTGCTCTATACTTCCCGCCGGGCCGCTGTGCTGCTAGACCGCAACGTGGACGAAGTAAATAGCATCGTCTGCCACCTAGGTGCCGGAGCTAGTGTGACCGCCGTTAAAAACGGTCAATGTTTAGATACCAGCATGGGACTTACCCCATTAGAAGGGCTTGTCATGGGGACGCGCAGCGGAGATATTGACCCGTCCGTGTGCTTCCACATGATGAAAAAACTTAACATGAAGCCCGAAGACATGTATACGATTTTGAATAAAAAGTCCGGTATGTATGCTTTGACCGGAGACCGTTTTTCAGATCAGCGTGATGTGCGAAAAAATGCCGCCAATGGTGACGAGCTATGTAAACTGGCCTTAGACGTAGAGTGCTACCGCGTAAAAAAATACATCGGGGCTTACATGGCTGCTTTAGGGCGTTTGGACTGTATCGTTTTTACGGCCGGCATTGGCGAACGCGCCAGCAATGTACGTGCTATGGCGTGTAAAGGGCTGGAAAACTTTGGCATCATTTTAGATGAAGAAAAGAACGCCTGTGCCGAGACAAATAAAGCGGAATGCTGCATTTCAGCAGATAATTCCAAAGTTAAAATTTTTGTAATTCCCACCGATGAAGAAATTGTGGGAGTGCAAGATATTGTAGCCCTGCTAGCCGGGACCTACGATGTGTACCCCAAATTTAGATATATTTTTCAGGAGAAAAATTACCGCAACAAACTACGCGATGCGGCGTTTATGGAGGAGATAAAAAAACGTCCTTCACTCTTAAAAGCTGCTATTAACTTGCCCGAAGCGTTAAAGCAGGAACTAAAAAAATGATTTGTGCCGCCCGTTTGTAATGTACAAACGGGCTTTTTATCAAGCTCAAAACAGGAGAAAACAACATGTTATTACCCAAGGAAGATAAATTCTTTGATTTGTTTGACAAACAGGCGGAAAATTTAGTCCGCGCGGCAGAGTTTTACAAAAAAGTAATAGACGAAGCTTCTTTTACCCCTGAAAATGTGCGCGAAATGCACGAATTTGAACATTACGGTGACGAAATGACACACGCCATTATTAACACGTTAAACGAAACTTTCATTACTCCTTTTGACCGTGAAGATATTTTGGCGTTGGCCAACCGCTTGGACGATATTATTGACAACATTTATTTGCTAGCCAACCGGTTTTACCTCTATAAAATTGAAAAACCGACCAACTATAGCAAAAGACTGGCGCACGTGATTGAACAAACCACCCGCGCCTTGCAAAAGGCGGTAGCCACCTTGCGCAGCAACAAACATATGAAAGATACCTTGCGCCACTGCGTAGAAATCAACCGTTTGGAAAATGAAGGCGATGTACTGCGTGATGAAGCCATTTCCAACTTGTTTGCCAACGAAAAAGACCCCATTGTGGTCATTAAGCAAAAAGAACTTTATGAAATTGCCGAAACTACCACGGATTTCTGCGAACATGTAGCCAATATGGTAGAGTCAATTTTAGTCAAAAATAACTAAGCCTATGATGTGGATTATATTTTTAATTCTGCTTGCTTTGTTTTTTGATTACTTAAACGGATTTCATGACGCAGCCAATGCCGTTTCTACGGTGATTTCCACGCGCGTATTATCCCCTAAATTTGCGGTAGCTTGGGCAGCATTTTTTAACTTTGCCGCGTTTTTGATTTTCAAAACCGGGGTAGCCAAGACCATTGGAGCCGGGATTGTAGACATTAACGTAGTGGATTCCACGCTTATTTTTGGTGCCCTTATGGGGGCGTGCGGGTGGAACCTGATTACCTGGTGGTTGGGCTTGCCGTCCAGCTCTTCTCATGCGCTTATTGGCGGACTTATGGGGGCCGGAATCGTGAAAGGCGGCTTTGGCGTATTGGTAGCCAGCGGTATTTTAAAAACCGTTGCGTTTATCTTTATTTCCCCACTACTTGGATACCTGCTCAGTACCATAGCCGGTATAATTACCTTTAATATCGCCAACCACTTTAGTCCCTTTAAAGTGGATAAATTTTTCCGCAAAGCACAGCTTTTGTCTGCCTCGGCCTATGCACTGGGATATGGCGGAAACGATGCCCAAAAAACCATGGGGATTATCAGCATGCTACTCTTGGGTGGTATGGCTGGGGCGGAAGTGGCCCCAGTGCGGGATTTTTTCCTAACCCATAGCGAAATGCACGCCATTGCACAAGGTCAATTTGTGGTGCCTTTATCCGTCGTCATTTTGTGCCAAGGAGCTATTGCGTTAGGAACACTCTCCGGCGGATGGCGTATTGTTAAAACGATGGGCCAAAAAATTACCCGTTTGCGCCCGGTGGACGGATTTTGTGCAGAATCCGGCGCGGCCTGTTCTATCTTCTTTGCCTCTATTTTGGGAATTCCTGTAAGCACCACGCATACGATTACCGGTGCGATTGTGGGTATTGGGTCCTTGCGCCGCTTGTCGGGCGTACGCTGGGGAACAGCCAAACGCATTGTATGGGCCTGGTTTATCACAATTCCGGCCGCCGGCCTCATTTCTGCCGTATTTTATCTATTTAAAATATGGCTGTTTTGATAGCAACGGTAAAAAAATCCCCGCTTAACCGCGGGGATTTTTTATTTTAATTCAAATATTACAGTGCTTCTTGAATCGTTTGCGCCAGACGTTTTAAGCCCTCCACGATCTGCTCATGCGTGGAGTAAGAAAAGTTAAGGCGCAAGTCATTAAATACGTTCCCATCCGGGTAAAAATCTACTCCCGCTACATAAGCTACTTTATTTTCAATGGCTTTGGAAAGTAGTTGCATAGCATCAATATGTTTAGGAAGTGTAAGCCATAAGAAAAGCCCCCCTTGCGGGCGAGTCCACGTGACCCCTTGGGGCATACATTCTTGAAGGGTTTTAAGCATCAAATCCCGCTTAGTGCGATATACCTCAATCATACGTTTGATATGATTGGAAAGGATATTGCGGCTTAAAAACTCTGCCGTTGCCAACTGCAACGTCGGTGAAGAACACAAATCCATAGCTTGTTTTAAAATTACAAATTTGCGAATCACTTCCTCCGGTCCTATAATAAACCCTAAGCGGAACCCCGGCACAAACACTTTGGAAAAGGTAAATAACGTAATGACATTTCCCCGTCCGCCGTCCAACTCATAAAACGTTTTAGGTGCGGTACCTTCAAAACGCACTTGACGATACGGAGAATCTTCCAAAATAAAAGTATTATGCTGCTTCGCCAATTCCAAAATCTTTTCGCGGCGGTCTTGGGGAATTGTAGTTCCCGTAGGGTTTTGAAAATCCGGCACCAAGTAAATAAATTTACACGGTTTACCTTGCTGTTTCAACAAATCCAACTTGGCTTTTAAATCCTCTACCAGCACGCCATCGTGGTCACTGGCAACCCCTACAATATCGGCTCCGGCCACTTGAAATGCTTGCAAAGCCCCCAAATAGGTAGGGCATGCGGTAATAATGCTATCGCCCGGGTTAATAAACATCCGCGCAGACATGTCTAACGCTTGCTGGGAAGCCGATACCACTAAAATCTGCTCCGGTGTAACCGTTATGTTTTCGGTTTCTTTTACCAAACGGACTAATTCCCGTTTAAGCGCATCTTGCCCTTCGGTGGCACCGTACTGCAAAGCCTCTTTGGGAAATTTCGTTAAAATCGTATCAAATACATTTTGAATTTCTTTCGTCGGGAATAATTCAGGATCCGGAAGTCCCCCCGCAAATGAAATAATACCCGGGCGGGAGATTACTTTTAAAAGTTCGCGAATCGCCGAGGCTTTAGAACGGCTGACTACGCTTGAAAACAAATTATTATAATTCATTACAATATCCCTTCTGCACTATTAACTAATATATTGTACAATTTTTAGACTTAAATCTTTCGCAATAATTGAGTGCGTAAGTGCTCCCATAGAAATTACGTCCGGTTTAACGGCACAGTAACTTTCCAAATTCTGAGCATTTACACCGCCGGAAACTTCCACAATTGCGCGCCCGTTAATTTCGGCCTTGCAAGCCGCAATTTGCTCAGGAGTCATGTTGTCTAGCATGATAATATCTACACCGGCAGCCAAAGCTTGACGCACTTCATCTATATTAGTCGTTTCCACTTCAATTTTAGGGGTGTGGCCAATGGCATTTTTTATTTTGCTAACTGCCGCCGCAATAGAACCGGCAGCTGCAATATGGTTATCTTTAATCATTACACTATCTGCCAAACTGATGCGGTGATTGCGACAGCCGCCCACACGCACGGCATATTTATCTAAACGGCGCAAACCGGGCTGAGTTTTACGGGTATCTACAATCATTACGCCGTACTTTTGCCCGATTTTGGCAAATTGGCGGGAAACAGTCGCAATTCCACTCAAACGCTGCATAAAATTTAAAACGGTACGCTCGGCCTTTAAAATAGAAACTGTTCGCCCAATAATTTCAAGTACGTTTTCCCCTTTTTTAACTTCGTCTCCGTCTTTTTTAAGCAAACGAATTTCTAGGCTTTCATCCACTGCATGAAATACTTGTACAGCAACCTCTTGCCCACATAAAACCAAATCTTCCTTGGCGCGAATTACGGCCCGAGCCTGTTGATCCGGCGTAAAAATAGTATCGGAGGTAATATCCCCCAAACTAAGATCCTCTTCTAAGGCTAGTGTAATAATTTTATCTAGTATCATTTGCTTAACTCAAACATTTTTTCAATGGATTTTTGGGCTGCCAGACTTAGTTTTTCTTCCACTTCAACCAGTTGATCCGGTCTGGGAGAAACTAATGATTGCAGCGTATTTAACAAATTGTTTTTCTTCATATAACTACATACACCAAACGGCCAAATGAAAGTTTTGTCCGGGTTTTCCGCTTCTAACCGGTTCACAAGCCCCAACTCCGTAAGTAAACCAAATTGCTTGGCACAAGAACGCGCAACATAATCTGCCATCCCTTTAGTACTACCCACATAATCACATAAACGGCAAACATCAGGGGCACATTCCGGGTGAGCTAACACGATAATCCCAGGATGGTCTGCGCGTAATTTTTCCACATCTTCCGGCCGGTATTTATCATGCACGCAGCACGACCCGCCGCAAGCAATAATCTCTTTAGCGCTACCGCGCCGTTTTAGCTCTATTTCAATATTTTGCGCCATTAACAAATCCGGCACAAAAATCAGTCTGTTTCCCGGCATTTTTTGGGCAATATCAAACACATTACCGGAAGTCACACATACATCACACTGAGCTTTTACTTCCGCCGAGCTATTAATATAACATAACGCCGCAACGCCCGGATATTGGGCACGTAAATTTTGCACATCTTGCGCCGTCATACTGTCGGCTAACGTGCATCCGGCCCGTCCCGCCGGGATTACCACTTTTTTGGTAGGATTTAAAATTTTAGCAGTTTCTGCCATAAACCAAACGCCCGCAAACACAATTATCTCTGCTTGTGTTTGGCGCGCTTGCTGCGCTAACTGGAAGGAATCCCCTCGGAAATCGGCCACCCCGTACACCAAATCCGGCGTAGTGTAAGAGTGCGCCAATATAACAGCATTTTTTTCTTTTTTAATACGGTTAATTTCTAATGTATAAGGAGCAATTTGCTCACAATCGGCTAACGTCCATTTGCTATCTCTCATCTTAGAAACATATGCAAGAAGCCCATAGAGTCTATGGGCTTCCGCATGAATTTGTTCAGACGAATACAACATCGTATTAGTAAGAAACGGTGGTTGTGGTGACCGAGCCGTCCGCATTTTGCGTTGTCTTGGTATTAGATGAAGTGGAGGTGGAGCTACTTACTGCCCCACTGGAATAAACCGTTTTAGTGGTAGTGGTGGAAGAAACCGGCACGTCCGGATTCGGGCCATCTACGTAGTAAATATTTGTCGTGTTTGTAACTTTTTTAGCACGAGCCGTACTGACACTTTTGGCAACGCCCTTAGCTTTAGCCTTTGCTTTACCTTTGGCCTTGGCCTTGGCTTTCCCGCAACAATCTGGGTCTACAAGCGGCAAGTAAGAATCCCCACAGGCTTGCAGTTCGTAAGCAGGGATATTGTCATAATCAGAAGCGGGAGCTAACATATTGTCAAATTCTTGGTCAATAATTTGGTACTTTGCATCTTTGACATAACGGGCATCTTTCCCATCACGATATGCAGCATTTTGTGCCCCATAAGCACCACTTTGAGCGGTGTTTTTATTTTTGGAACAGGCCGCACAAGCAACCGCGGCAACAACTAATAAACACAAAACTTTCTTCATATGCTCTCCTTGGTAAAAAAAGACCTATTTTTATTATATATCATTTCCCCCTATTTTGCATATTTTTAATTTTTTAACTAAAAACTCCCCGAGGAATACCTGGGGAGTTTTACTTTCAATATCTAACTTCGGATTTATTCTTCTTCGGTTCCTTCTGTTTCTTCGGTTTGACCAAAAGAATCCGACAACAACTCTCCCAGCGTCGGGCGCGGGGCTTGTTTTAAGTACTGAGCCACCACTTTGCGGTTTTGTACTTGGTCGTATTTCTTAATGGACAAGTTCAACGTAAAAGTTTCCGGATTGACGCCAATGACTAAGGCGGTAATCGTATCGCCTTCTTTGGCGTTAAAATCACGGCCCATTTCAAAGGGGCTGATAAACCCTTTGGTATTGTTTTTGCCAATCGTACACTCCACACCGTATTCTTCGGACACTTTTGTAACAACAGCCTTGACGGAGCTTTTATACGGATAGCGGCGTTTTAATGCGTCGGCCGGGTTTAAGAAGAGCTGTTTTAAACCAAATTCCAAACGGGGAGTTTCTTTATCCAGTTTGAGCAATTTGGCTTTAAGGCGTTGGCCGCGGCGGAAATTGGTAATAGCCGTTTCGGGCTCTTTCCAAGCCACGTTTTCTAACTCTACAATCCCTTCAATACCATGGAAACGCAAATACAATTTATCTTTGTCGGCTTTGGAAACCACCACACGCAACACATCGCCTTCTTTAATTGTGCTGAGCACTTCTTCACGGCGGACGGCTTCATCTTCCTGCAAGACTTGTTTGCGTGAAATAATCAGTTTTTGTTTTTCTTTGACAAATTCTACAATAACGGCTTTAATTTTGGCACCCACCGGCAAGTAATGTTTGTAAGCAGTATGCAATTCCGAGAGTGAAAGCGGCATAAACCCGTTTACGCCAAATACTTCCACAATGTAACCGCCTTTTACTTGCTGTAAAATGGTACCTTTCACACGTTCTTTAGCTTCGTAAGCTTTTTTGCATACGTCCCAACCCAAATATTCCAATGCTTTTTTATGCGATAAAACAGCCGGGCGCTCATCACCCCCGCGTTTTACAAGCACAACAGAAATTTTATCCCCCACCTGCGGCAACGGTTTGCCTTCAAATTCGCTAGCAGCAATGGAACCTTCCTTCTTGGTACCAATATCTACTAAAATAGCATCTTGATTAACTTGTACAACCGGTACTTCTACAATTTCACGTTTATTTAGTTTTTCCAGTAAAGACTCTTGCTGCGCAATCAACTGGTCCATCGTCAGTTCTTGCTCGGTAGTTTCTTGCGTAGTTTTAATTTCTTCGTTTTGTGTCATAAGTCTTTATAACGGTTTTTCATATTGAAAAACCGCCGTTAACCTCCGTTAGATATTTATTGAATTAATTGCATCCATTACTTGACTTGCAAATTGTTTATACTGCATTTTGGGTTCTAAAGTTTCATCTTTAGTTAGGTGCATCACCGTGCCAAATTTGACCCAGATTTTACCTACCCACGGCCAACCGAACGTGCCTTCTATTTTTACCGGCAATACCGGGGCGTCCGTCTTATACACTAAAAAGCCGACCCCACTTTTGGGCCTTTGAGGTTTCCCTGTTTTACTACGGGTTCCCTCGGGAAACATAATCACACTTTCCCCTTGTTTCAAAGCGTCCACTACTTCTTTGAGTGCGCCCATATCCCCAACGGTGCGTTTGCGATCCACCGGAATATAATTACAATGGCGAAAAAACCACCCCAATACCGGAACCGAAAATAGCTCTTTCTTGGCTACAAAACGCGAATCCCGCACCAAGCCGGCAAAAGCCCCAATGGCCGGCGGATCGGCATTAGACAAATGATTCCCCGCTATTAAAAGAGCACCTTTAGGCGGGATATTCTCAAGTCCTTGCACCTCAATACGGTGAAAAAGCTTAAAATAAACCCGCGCACTACATTTTACCAAATTAAGCAGCATAGTGGGAAATTTTCTCCAACACGGTGGCAATTACTTCATCTTGCGTAAGAGAAGAAGTGTCAATAATAATGGCCCCTTCCGCCGGTTTTAAAGGACTGGCCGCACGGTGCGAGTCCCGATAATCACGTTCCTCAATGAGTGCCAAAATTTTGTCATAATTCGGGTTTTCCCCCGCCTCTTTGAGTTGCTTGACACGGCGTTTAGCACGTTCTTGCGCAGAGGCTGTCATGTAAAATTTAACATCGGCATCCGGTAGTACAACCGTCCCGATATCGCGTCCTTCCATGATAATGCCCCCATCTTTACCGGCCAAACGCATTTGTTCGGTTAGTATAGCCCGGGCTTCTTTATGTGTGGAAACTTGACTGGCCACATTGCCAACTTCTTCTAAATGAAGTTTGGCACCTAAATATTCTCCGTCTACATGCATTTTAAGAACTGCATCGGGTTGACGTACAAACGAAAATTTAAGTTGTTTTGCCAAAGCCAAAACGGCAGCGCCATCATCGGCAGGTACTTGCTTTTCATAAACCTTATAGGCCAAAGCCCGGTAAAGCTCCCCGGTACTCAAAAAGCCATAACCCAATTTTAGGGCCACTGCTTTCCCAACCGTGGATTTCCCCGTACCGGCAGTACCATCAATAGAAATAACAAGCCCGTTTTTGCGCATTACTCGCCTTCCACCTGTAAGCTATCGGTTACTCCTCGAATTGCCAACATAATTGCATCGGGGCTGGTAGCGGCGGCTTGTGCCGTTTCCATATCAATGATACCTTCTTTGTAAAGTTTAGCCAAAGCTTGGTCAAACGTATTCATACCGTAAAATTCGCCCAGTTGCATTTGCTTTACTAAATCACTCGGACGGTTTTCCATAATCAGTTTGCGAACTTGAGGGGTGCTAACTAAAATTTCCAAGGCCGGGTACATCCCGCCTTTTACACTAGGCAGTAAGCGTTGACAGACAACCCCACGAATTAGATCGGAAAGTTGCAAACGAACTTGGTTGTGCATTTCCGACGGGAAAGCTTCTACCAAACGTTCGAGGGTTTGCACTACATTAGACGTGTGCATGGTACCCAAAACCAATTGTCCGGTTTCCGCAGCTGAAATAGCGGCTTTCATGACGTCGCCATCGCGCAGCTCCCCGATTAGAATTACATCGGGGTCTTGACGCATAGCGGCACGCAGTGCCCCTGTATAAGAAGGAGTATCTACCCCCAGCTCTAATTGACTGACAACGCTGCGATTATCCGGATGTAAAAACTCAATCGGATCTTCTATTGTTACAATATGAGCAGCCCGCGTTTTATTAATATGATCAATCATCGCCGCCAATGTAGAAGTTTTACCCGAACCGGTCATACCCGTTACCAACACCAATCCGCGGCGAGCTTCCACCATTTTCTTTAAAATATCACCCGGCAGGTGGAATTCCTCAAACGAAGGAACCTGCGGAGGAATATGACGAATAGCCATACAAATACGACCCATTTGGCGAAAAACGTTAAAACGGAAGCGCCCATAAGATTTAGCATCCAGTGAAAAATCTACCGTACTGTATTGTTCAAAAATGTGTTTTTCACGTTCTCCCATACAGGCATAAGCCATTTTTTTAGCTTCTTCGTTTGATACAAAGCTATCATCAATCGGCTTCATTTGTCCGTTTAAACGCACATACGCGTTAGAGTTGCCGCGAATATGCAACCCGCTTGCTTTATTATCCACTACCGTTCGTAACAAACTTTGCAATCCCACTGCCATATTTTCTCCTCCCAACTAGGTGAATTCATTTTACTTATAAAGAACGCTTCTTGCGCCGCAAATACGCCGGCACAAGCATAGGATCTTCAAATCGAGGTTGTTTTTGCTCAAAAGAAGCAAAAATGTCTTCCTTTAACACAGGTGTACTGCGAAGCGTAGTATCTGCCGTAACTTCTAACGGCCGACGCGCTGTAAACGCACCTGCTTTTTCCGCACTAAAACCGGTAGCAATGACCGTAACTTTAAAATTCCCGTTAAGCGTAGGATCATAAGAATAACCGAACATAATAATCGAGTCATTGCTGGCATACTGGCGAATCAAACTCATCACTTCCCCTTGTTCCACCAACGTCAAATTTTCTTCGGCGGCAAAGTGAACAATAAACCCTTTGGCCCCGCGAATATCGGCATTTTCCAAAAGCGGAGAAGAAATGGCCCGTTTGACAGCCATTAAATGCCGGCCCTGTCCACTGGCCTCCCCCACCCCGATTAAAGATTTCTCGGAGTGACACATTACTTTGCGAATATCATTAAAATCGATATTTACTTCGCCGGGTTTGGTAATAACTTCACTGATGCCTTGTACAGCTTGTAATAACACTTCATCTACCATCTTAAAGGCATCCCGTGAAGAGGTGCTGGGATCAATATTGGCAAAAAGTTTTTCATTGGGGACAATAATCATGGAATCCACATACTTTTGCATTTCCACAATACCTTCATCCGCTTGTTTTTCACGCACGTATCCTTCAAAATTAAACGGACGAGTAACTACGCCTACTACTAATAAATCATCTCCATAAATTTCTTTAGCCAGCTTAGCCAAATACGGAGCAACACCCGTACCGGTACCGCCCCCCATCCCGGCGGTGATGAATAACAAATCACATTGGCCGATAATCAGTTTTAATTTTTCTTTGCTTTCTTCGGCTGCCTTGCGGCCACGGTCCGGGTCGCCGCCGACACCAAGCCCTTTGGTAAGTTTTTCACCCACTTGCACAAGGTACGGGGCACGGTTGCGACGTAAATCTTGAGCATCTGTATTAACAGCGATAAAATCCACATCTTTTAAACCGGAGTTGACCATGTGATTGATGGCGTTCCCGCCGCCACCCCCCACACCAATTACCTTAATTTTGGCCTTTTTACTCTCGAACTGTGCCGCCGGCATAAAAAGATCTTGAATATGCATACCTTATTACCCAAAAATTCCTTTGAAAAATTTACCTAATTTACCAAACGTAGACCCACTGTCACGATATTTCCCTGAATAGAGAGATTCTTCCGTTGCTTTTTGGGAAGCATCTACCACCAAAGACAACGCCGTTGTATAAACGGGGGCTAAAAATTCTTCTGCGCAGGTAATTTCATCTCGTTGGACAAACCCGCGGCGAACATCTTTAAGCCCTAAAATTTCCTGGCACAAGGCCGGCATCCCCGGCATTTGAGCACCTCCCCCTGTAAGCACACCCACCAAAGGTAAATTTTTAGGCTTATATCCGGCTAATCCGGCATAGTGCTCTACCTGTTCAAAAAGTTCCTCCATACGGGGTTGCAAGCAATCTAAAATTTCTACGTTCTTAATAGTACGCGTGTCACTCCCGTCTAAAAGCGGGACGGAAACCATTTGCTCACTTTTCAAAAATCCGGGATGAATTACACCATACTTTTCTTTAATCTCTTTAGCCGCTTTGCGCGAAGTGCTTAGATAACTGGATAAGTCACTCGTCAAAATATCACACCCATAGGGGATATCACACGAAAAACGCATCATCCCCCCCATGTAAACGCCCACAGAAATAGTTTCTCCGCCTAAGTCAATGAGCATGACCCCGTTGTCCTTTTCATCTTGCAACAAAACAGATTCCCCCAGCGGAACAAGCCCATAAATGGAACAGTCAATATGGTATCCTGGGCGTTGAATTGCTTTTGCTAAATTGTTTAAGTGGGTGGAAGCCCCCGTCACAATTTGCACATCTACTTCTAACAAAGAGCCTTCCATTCCTTCCGGATTGCGGATTCCGCGTTGCTTATCCACCGCATACCCTTGCGGGAAAACCCCAATAATTTCGTTGTCGTTTTTGATGGGCACAGCCTTTGCGTTTTCAATGGCTAGTTCCATATCGGCTTGGTTAATTTCTTTATCCGGACGCGAAATGTTATAGGTTCCGTGACTAAAAAACGATTCAATATGCGCTCCCCGCAATCCC
Source organism: Elusimicrobiaceae bacterium (assembly GCA_017961295.1). GTDB lineage: Bacteria > Elusimicrobiota > Elusimicrobia > Elusimicrobiales > Elusimicrobiaceae > Avelusimicrobium. Next base: position 35,739 of record JAGCXL010000038.1, on the reverse strand, counting down.
ACAATCAATTGGCCAATTTCCTGTTCACACTCCCGTTCCAAACTGCCTAGCAACGTATGAACCGCAGCCGAAGTTTCATGAATATCCGTCACCATCCCGCTGCGCAAACCCCGACAAGGGATACTGCGTCCGGCCAAAACTTGTAATGTATTTGTTTCTGCATCGTGAGCCGCACAAACAGCTGTTAGTTTACCGCTCCCCACATCCAGACCAACTAACAAATTGGATTTTGTCATAAAAAGTCCCCTACCAAAAAAGATCTCTCTTTATTATAAGAATTAATGGGCAGAAAGTGTTAAAAAAACTTTCCCCTGCTCAAAAAATTCAAAATTCACCGTCACAGGATTCGGATATTTTTCTCTAATTTTATCCATAATCTGTGCCGCACGCTGCGCTTTTTGTTTTAATTGTTGAGGCGAACCAAACAAGATAACACTTTGATCCGGCAAATGCATACGAATTGTATTTTGCTCTAAATCAAATTCAAGTCCATCAAAAGGCAACGATTTTTTTAATTTTAGGACATTTTGTATTAAGTCCACAAAAGAGCCGGGTAATTTATCCGGCACATCCCCTACTAAAGAAACAAGAGGAACGTCCGTAACTTCCTGTTGTTGTGTATAAACAATACTTTCATCGTCAATATATTGGGAAACGCGATCTGCGGTCACCAACCGGGCAATAGGCTGACGGAATTTAGCAGATATTTTTAACTTACCGCTCAGCATACCGCGCGAAACATCAATATCATGCAACATGGGATATTTTTTTTCAAATTCCCGCTGCAAGCGTTGTGCATCCGCAAAAGAAAAGGGCTTTCCTTCCATTTCTGCTACGCGGGTAAAAATTTCTTTTTCTATCTCGCCGTTTAATCCCGAAATAACTACAGATTTAACGTGCCAGTCGGCAAGCTGGGCGTTTTTGATCACGTGGTACCCATAGCGCACCCCCACAAAGCCGCCCCAACCAACACCTACTAGCAGGAAAAAATAAAGGAAGAACTTGAAAAAAAAGGATGGCTTCTTTTTGCGTACTGTCCGCCGCCTTGTATACAAGGTTGCGGAAGGACGATTGTAGCCATACTTTCTCATAAAATACCCTTGAAAGGAAATGGGCGGGAAGGGAGTTGAACCCTTAAGGACTTTCGTCCATACGGTCCTGAGCCGTACGCGTCTGCCATTCCGCCACTCGCCCACGTGGTTATATTATAGGAAATGCGAGAAGAAATGTAAAGTAATTTTTATGTCTCTGTACCTCCATACTTTTATTGTCAAAAATTCATTTAAATCCCCCTTACAACCAAATATTTCTCAAAATGATATAATAATAGATATGATAGATCGCATTAAACGTTTAGAAACTCTTTTTTTAGAAGAAATTAATACACTAATTACCAAGATGGCTGCCCAAGGGAATTTGGGCGGCATTGTGACTATTACGGCCGTACACGTAGCTAAAGACTTGGCAAGTGCGAAAGTATATTTTTCCGTATTTGGAGGCCCCGAAGACCGCCAAAAAACGCAAGAAGCGCTTTCGCTACTACGCAAAGAAATCGGTGCGCAACTGCGGGGACGGTTACACTTAAAACGGATTCCTTCTTTTACATTTGAATACGATGATACCCCCGAAAAAGCAGCTCGCGTAGAGTCTATTTTCCAAATTATCAACAAGGAAAAGCAAGCATGAGAAAAAAATTGCAGAGTTTGCAAGAAATTTGGCAGGCACTGCATAGTGGCAAAAATTTCTTTATTGCCGGGCATTTAAACCCGGACGGAGATTCTTTGGGCTGCACGCTCGCTCTAAAATCGCTACTTGAACGTATGGGCAAAAAAGTATACGCTTATGCCGCCCCTACCATTGGGAGTGATTTACAGTTTTTGCCCGGACTTAAAAAAATTCATTTGGGTAAATTACCCCAAAAAGCCAATTTTGACACCGTCATTTTACTGGAATGTTCGGACCGTAAGCGCGGTGGAGATTTAGAATTTGTTTTGCAGCCGGCCCGCACACTTATTAATATAGACCATCATTTGGTAAGTGATACTTACGGTACTGTAAATTATGTGGATGCGCAAGCATCCAGCACTGCTGAAATTATTTTTCAATTGTTTGAAGAATCCAGTGGAGAATTTTTACCCACTCCCGATGAAGCCACCTGCCTTTATGCCGGTGTAGCCACCGATACGGGCCGTTTTGTCCACTCCAACACTACCGCAGAAGCGTTGCGGGTTGCTTCGGCACTGGTGGCTTTGGGAGCGAACATAGCCCAGGTAAACCAAGAAATTTATTTTACCAAGCCCTATGTTGAACTTAAACTGCAAGGCCGCGCCTTAGAAAAAATGCAATTGCGCTTAAATAATAAATACAGCGAAATTATTTTAACCCGCCAGGATTTTGAAGAATTAGGGGCCGTCCCGTCACAAGCACAAGGAATTGTCAGCCAACCTACTATGATACCGGGGGTAGAGATTTCCGCTCTTATCAAAGAAGAACCCGATAAAATTTCCGTCAATTTGCGTTCCCGCACCAACGTAGACGTAAGTAAAATTGCCCAAAAATTCGGGGGCGGCGGCCATGCACGTGCCGCCGGCTTTAAAGTAACAGGCCAACCTGTGGAAAAAGTAGCCGAAAAATTGACAAATGTGGTAGCAAATGTCGTTAAAAAACTTGCCTAAACCGCAGAAAAGCGGCATTTTGTTAATAGATAAACCGGCGGATTTTTCTTCGCACGATATGATTGCGATTGCCCGGCGTGTTTTGCATACCAAAACAATTGGACACAGCGGTACATTAGATCCCATGGCCACAGGACTACTTATCCTGCTCATTGGGCGCGAAGCCACCAAACGCCAAACTGATTTCTTACAACTTTCCAAAACTTATCAAGCTGTACTTAAATTGGGCGAAGAAACCGACACCTGGGACCGCTATGGCAATTGCGTGAGTTCCGCTGCAGTTTCTTCCATTTCCACCGGGCAACTACAAGCAGCCATTACGAAATTATCCGGAAAAATTTTACAACAAATCCCCCCCTTTAGTGCCAAAAAAATTAAAGGCAAAAAAATGTATGACTTGGCCCGCAAAGGGATTGAATTGAAACCTCGTTTTAATGAAGTAACCGTTGCGTGGAGTGACGTTGCCCAACGCGGCCCCGCTGAAATTTCGTTTACGCTCACAGGTTCCTGTGGCACCTACGTACGTGCTTTAGGCCACATGTTGGCCCAAGAGTTAGGAACCGTAGGGCATTTAATCCAACTGCGCCGCGTCGCTATCGGGCCCTATTTGGTAAGCCAAGCTTTTGACGGCAATTTACTCAAATCCTGCCAAACGGATACCTTATACCAACAGGTGCAAACGTTATGAAAAATTTAATCACAATCGGCACTTTTGACGGGATTCATTTAGGGCACCAACATCTATTTAATTTGTTGGAGGCGCGCGCCGTTCATCATCAATTAAAACCATTGGTATTATATTTTCCGCTACCCCCGAAAACTTTGCTAAGTGCCCACCCGGAAATGAGTGTGCTGACGCTACCGGAAGAAAAAAAGAAACTCTTTAAAAAAATGGGATTACGCGCACAAGCACTAGATTTTATGAAGATTCGCTCCTTATCTCCCCAACAGTTTTTTAATCGTTTGCTAAATCACTTTTCCTGTGCGGGATTACTCATTGGGGCAGACTTTGCCTTTGGCAAAAATCGCGAAGGCTCCGCTGTATTTTTACGTGAAATTTGCGCTCAAAAAAATATTCCGTTTGAAGTAGCTCCTTTTTATAAAGAAGAATTTGAAAAAATTTCTTCTTCTTTAATCCGCAAAATTTTAGCACAAGGCAATCTCCCGCGGGCCAACATGCTGCTGGGGCGCCCCTACGAATTAACCGGCACCGTAGTCCCCGGCTATAAACTAGGCCGCAAGTTGGGCTACCCCACCGCTAATTTAGATACCGGTATTTATAAAATTTTACCGTTAGGTGTCTTTGCGGTAAAAGTGCGGGTGGGTACCAAAATTTATAACGGATTTTGCAATATAGGGTTCCGCCCCACCATCCATACCTTAACTTCTCATTTGCCTTTGGTGGAAGTACATATTTTTGATTTCAAACAAAGTATTTACGGACGTAAAATTACCGTTTGGTTTCTTCAAAAATTACGCGATGAAACCAAATTTGATAATTTGGAAGCACTCAAAAAGCAACTGGCCCAAGATAAACAACAAGCTCACTTTTTGTTGCAAAATACCGAGTGGCCCAACCTGTAAAAATCCTTATTTTAGCGTCTAAAACCATTCCCGTCAACCTTCTTAAATATGCTACACTATAGCTATGGATTACGAAATGTATGATGTCATTATCGTAGGAGCCGGGGCCAGTGGGCTTTTATGCGCATTAGAGTGTGCCCGCGCCGGTTTACACACCTTGGTATTGGAAAAAAGCCAACAACCCGGACGTAAAATTTTAGTAAGCGGGAACGGGCGTTGCAATCTAACAAACCGTTATGTTTCTGCCGCCGGTTACCGTGCGGATCCGACCCTTATTGAGGCCGCTTTAAAACATTTTTCTTTTGAAGATTGCTTGCGTTATTTTAAAGATTTGGGCGTCCTTTTAACTGAAGAAGCCCAAGGACGTATTTTCCCCGCCAGCGGCAAATCCAGCGCTGTTGTGGAAGCACTTAAATTAGCCCTTAGGGAAGAAGAAGTTGAGATTAAATGCGGGGTGGAAATCACTCAAATCCGGGCGGCGGCCGCGCAATTTATTTTAACTTCAAAAGAAAAGGATATGTGGCACGCGCGCAAGGTAGTTTTAGCTTGCGGCTCGTGCGCTTATCCTCAAGTGACGGGCACTACCCGCGGTTATGAACTGGCCCAAGCCCTGGGGCACCACCTGGTACAACCGTTACCCGCACTTAGTGGATTATGTTTAAAAGAACGTGCATTCACTCGTTTGTCCGGTATTAAATGCCAAGTCCGCACTACTATTGTGTCTAATCCGCAACTCCAAGCAGAAGGAGAACTTATTTTTACCAATTACGGTATCAATGGCCCTGCGGCACTAAATATCAGTGCTGCGGTTTCGCGGGCACTTTCACAAGGGCCTGTGCCTATTACAATCAATTTTTTCCCTCAACTAAAAAATAGAGAAGTTTTTTGGCAGGAACGCCTCAAACACTTCGGTTTTCGCAAACCTAAAGATTTTTTTGCCGGGTTGTTGCAAGAGGGTATTATCAATTTGCTCCTGGACTTCCGCGGTGTTAAAAAAAACACACCTATGGCGGAACAATCCGGCACACCTTTGTTTGAGACACTATCCGCTTGGCCGGCTACGGTTACCGCTTTACGTCCATGGCAAGAAGCCATGGCCGCAACCGGGGGTGTAAAAACCAGCGAAATAAACTATAATACTTTTGAATCCCGCATTTGCCCCGGGCTATACCTAACCGGAGAATTATTAGATGTAGATGGCAAAAGCGGCGGATACAATTTACATTTTGCTTGGGCCTCTGCTTTTACTGCCGCTCAAGCGATTAAGGAGAAGTAACTATGTCAGAAATTATCCGTAAGACCGCCAGCACTAACGATCCCTTAAACATAGGCTTTACACGCACCTATTTTGTAGATAACAAAGAAGTATATAAAGAGGAACTGGATCAAAATTTAGATATTAAACAATCCGCCGGGAAACTGCCGGACGGAACCGTAAAAGAATTTTTTGAAAACGGCAAATTGTATTTTGAGTGCGAAGTAAAAGACGGTCAACGCGACGGGTTATGCCGTATTTATTTTGACAACGGGAAAATTAACATTGAAAAAAATTATAAAAAAGGCGTTTTGGACGGAACCGTAAAAGTCTACCACCCCACGGGCAAACTTTACAAAGAATTTCATTACACGCTGGACGTTCAGGACGGTAAACAAATTAAATACTACCCCGACGGAAAATTTTTGGAAGTGTCCGAATTTCGCAAAGGGTACCTAAACGGTGAAAGTAAAATTTACACCCCCGAAGGGAATTTACGTAGCGAGTGCAACTACAAAAATGACAAAATTGTAGGGGACAAAATTATCTATCATCCCAACGGTAACATTGCGCTCATTTCCCCCCACAAAGACGGCAAACCTCACGGGGTAACCAAAAAATTTAACGAGCAAGGCAAACTGATTGAAGAGTGGTTTTTTGAAGACGGAGTATTAACCCTCAAAAAAACCCACCAAGATTAGTTCTATTTCCTGGCTTTAATATACTAATGCCCCCGGGCTTGACGAGGAAAGCCCGGGGGGTTGTTATTTTGCCGGGCGTTGCACCCGGCAAAAAGGGAATTAACTACAGTATTGGGAGCCGTGATTGCCGTGTCCGTCCCAACATTCGCCCGCATAAATACCCCCTTGTTCCGCATTTCCCGCAGGTGTACCCGCTGGGCAATATGCCCCGGAACAGTAAGAGGTACTATCATAACTACTATCGTTCGTCCCATTCTCTTTTTGGGTACAAGCACCGGGAACATTGGCATGACAAACAGAACCGTTAGAAAATGTGGCCTTCCCACAAGATAAAGCGGCATCCCCATAACAATTGGAACCACCGTCAAAAATGCCGGAGCCGCACCCATTTGCCCCGTTACCATAACAAGAGGACGCCCCCGAAAACGTAGAACTTCCCCCACAGCCGCCGTTTTCGTTACTGTAACATTTAGACCCGTTGGTATAGGTGGCCTGGCCGCACCCCCACATATTGTTGGATTGATTATAGCAGGTGGAGTTATCGTAGGTAGATTTGGTACCACCGCAGGAACGGCCATTACTAGCGCCGCCCGTCCCTTTGGCATAACAAGTGGAATTAGTGAACGAAGCATCTGTACAACCACTACGAGTCCCAGACTCACACACAGAATTATTTTCAAAAATACTATTATTACATGGATTGTCTCCATTTCCACCTTTGCAAGTAGAATTATTAAATAAGCTATAAGAACAATCTAACTTATTGTGATCCCCGCCTTTGCATAAACCTTCAGCCGTAAAAGTACTATGTGCACAAGGATATATAGCATAACCGGATGGCGTTTCCACTGAACAAGAAGCGTTTTCATAATAACCACCATAGCAATTATAGGCACCTGTGGCTATACATACATCTCCTTCACCTAAAACTAAGTTACTTGTACCGTAATACGTTTTACCCAGGTTGCCGTTCCCCGTTCCTTCCAACACATAGGTAGTGTAGCCATCGGTGATGCTGCCCCCTATCTTTTCGCCGTTTAAACCTTTTTCACACAGCCAGTTAGCTTGTTCGTCATCGGCCTTGGCTTCACAGTGTATCTCACGGGGGAAGTTTTGGCTGTGCTCCTGATACCTAATATAGTGTACGTTGGGTACATCACTGCGGCTGGCCATGACAAAATTGTGCTTTTCTTCTTGGCTGATAGACAAACTACTGCGTTCCACCGTGGTTGGGAATACAATATCCAACTTGTCTTGCGTGGTAGCATATTCGCCGGAGCCCAAGTAGTACACTTCTTGCGCGTCCGCCACGGCTTTGGCCAGGGGCATTACGCCACTAAAGCGGCTTTTTAATACCGCGTGCTTGTATTGCGGTAACGCTACTGCGACAAGTACCGCAATAACAAGTATTACTACTAATAATTCTATCAGGGTAAAACCCTTGTTTTTATGCATACAATTACTCCTGTTTTAGACACCATTTAAACGCTCTAAAACCTTTTATACGGTATTTTAACAACAAGGATATATCCCCTCGTGTCCGCCATAGCAAACTGTATCAAAAAAAAAAAAACAAGTAAACTATCTTGCGTTTTAAACAACAACGGCCAAACAATAAACAACAAAAACTCCCCGAGCATACGCTTGGGGAGTTTCATGGTCAAAAATTTTAGTTAAATAGTTGCGCTACACCTGGATCTTCCATGCAAAGATACACCACCGCTTTGGGGAAAGTACGGCGCAACAGAGGAATCAAAAAATGATAAGCTTCCAGACGTTGGGTGTCACTATAGCGCATTTTGCCGTCAAAGTCTAACAAAAACTCGCCGTCTAAAATGTGGTTTTGCGGGAAACGCGTTTCAATGCGTTTTTTAAGTTCCCGGCTAAAACGCAACGTACCCACACTAATCCACGCAATTTTATCGTGCGGGAGCGTGTCCGCCATTTCTTCAACGGTTTGGGCATAGTCTTGCCGGTAACCATTGTAAATGACAACCGGGTCAAAATGGAAACCCAAACGATACCCGGCGCGCGCCACTTCACACGCGGCTTGCAAACGAGCCGTTAAATTCGGCGTAAAATGTTCCACAAAATTTGTAATGGGCGCCGCATTGACCGACCACGACACCACCACATTTTCACACCCGCCCGCAGATAACAAACCGCCGATATTCACACTTTTGGTTTTAAACTCAAACTGCAAATGCGGACGCGCGTGGAAAAACGGAACAATTTGCGCAGAATATTGCGTTAAATCATCAAATACCAGCGAATCGGTAAACTCCCCGCTGCCGATACGCGGCCGGTCAAACAGTCCGTTACAAAACTTGGCCCCGTCAATTTTGGCTAAAAATTCATCTACATTGGCAGGCAGTAGCACCGCATGTAAGTTTTGATATTGCTGCAAGAAACAATACTCACACTCAAAGCGGCAACCAAACCCCAAATTGATTAAATTATATCCACACCCCGCCGACCCGCAACTGCATGGACAAGGTTTTAAAAAATCGTATTTTTCCCGGTGAATAAGCAGCGTGTCCAAACGCTTGGAAAAATTCGGGCTACCCACTTGAGTTTTGCCATCCGTTTCTTTGAAATCCGCCCGAGGGAAAGCCTGCCGCACACGCTGGGCAAGCGGCGTGTCTTTGACGGAATCTTCTATATAAACCGTTTTGGGCGAAAAAGGTCGGGGCGTTAAATTGGCTTCTTGGGCAGGGTCCAAATCTAACTTAGGTAAATAAAATTGGTCTTTGCGCGCTGTTTTAAAATTGACCGGATAACGTTGCTGTAATAATCTTTTTTTGGCACTTTCAAAATTTAAATTTTTTTCAAACGGCAAAATTTCTTCGGCTGAGTTTCCGTCACGCTTAGCAATTTCATACACCAGGCGGACTAATTCGCGTTGTTTGTTAACCCCTAATTTGGGTAATAAGCGGGTTACGTAATTTTCTATTTCGATAAGTTGCATAAATCCCCGGCACTTAATTTAATTTCAGCCGCACGTGCATTACATGCCATTTGATCGGGGTTACGTGCCCCAGCCAAAGCGCACGTCACTCCCGGTTGGGCCAATACCCACGCTAAGGCCACCTGCGCGGGTAAAATTTTCTGTTGGGTAGCCACTTGTTTTACACAATCCACCGTTTGTTGGGCCCGGTCAAAATTTTCACCCCGATAACACTTATAAAAATAATTGCGTGCATCTGCCCGGCGTAAATTAGGAGCTTGGCGGTATTTGCCGCTTAAAATGCCTCCGCACAAACAGCCATACGCCATAAACCCCAACTGATACCGATGGCAAACGTCTAAAATGGTTCGGCCGAGTTCACGATGGAGCAAAGACAATTCTTGCTGCACGCAGGAAATAATGCCCGTTTGGGCCATTTTTTCTAACACGTCGGCAGGTACATTGCAAACACCGATATGCCGGATTTTACCCTGTTGCTTACAAGTGATTAAAGTTTCCAATACATCTTGCCAGGAAATTTGCGGATCTAAATAGTGGATTAAATATATATCTATGTAATCGGTCCGCAAATTGCGTAGTGAATTTTCTAATTGGCGGGAAATAGTTTCGGGCCGTAAATCATGGTCGGTCCATGAGCCGTTTTTTACAAGCCCGCATTTTGTAGATATAATGACTTGGTCCCGTTTCCCTGTAAGGGCGCGACCGATTACTTCCTCGCTATTTCCGTAAATGGGGGCTGTATCCATTAAATTTACACCGTTATGAAGGGCCGCATCGATCGTGCGTTGCACGTCGGCAAATTCGGTAGGGCCCCAATCCGTACCGCCCCCCAAGGCCCAGCCGCCCAGGCTAACTACAGATACTTGTAATTGTGTTTTTCCCAGGCAACGCGTAAGCATATTACCAAAGCCCGTTTTCCGCCATAAAACATGCATTTACGGCTTTTATCCCGGCTGCGGTAGCAAGCACAAAAGCGTTGTCCTCTTGCGCACCGGGTTGGAACCAAATTTCTTTGACCCCTTTATTTTTGCACGCTTCTACGGCACTAAGTAAGGCCGCCGGCGGAATTACCATAATGGCCACCTCTACCGCAACCGGTATATCCGCTAAAGAAGCATATAACGCTTTCCCATCCACCTCGCCCTCTTTGGGGTTAATACCGTAAACGTTAAACCTTTTTTGGGTAAGCGTGTGGAAAATTTTATAGCCGTATTTGGACGGATCTTGCGATACACCAAATACGGCTATGGTTTTATTTTTATAAGAATTAAGCATTGGGAATCCCGAAATTGCTTCCCATAGCTTGGGCGGCCATCATTTGCGTATCGCGGACGGCTTTATTAAATGCTGCTTTAATTTCTTCGCCCAGTTCGGCCTCGGTTGCTTGTTTAGCCTCGGCAGTTACCAACACTTCCTTTACTTCCATAGAACCACTCATCGTAATTTCTACCCAATGTTTAGGGCCTTGCACCTTAATGACCATTGCGTCCAAACGTTTTTTCATTTCGTCCATTTGGCCTTTTAACTTCAATAAATCTTTAAATTGTCCTAATTTATCAAACATAATTTCTCCTTTTAAATATTGTAACTTTTATGCCTCTACCGCCGCAAACGTGCGGACAAATACGGCACTGACCCGTACGGTTTGACCCGGGAAAAGTTGTTCGGCCGCCTGACGATATGCCTCTAGTTGTTCCTTATACTTTTGCTCAAATAGTTCCTGCTCTTTGCCGGCGGCAACTTGATCGGTCTTGTAGTCAATAATCCAAATTCCCTGCGGCGTTTTCAACACAACGTCCATCCGTCCGGTTTGAGGGATTCCGTCCGCAAGCAACCTTGTAAATGGCATTTCGCAAGCGAGCACTTGGGCTGCACGAATTCGCGCAAACACAGCGCTCTTTACAAACGGCTCTAATAAGATACACGCCTCTTGCGCTCGGTCGTAAGCACCCAACATTTGAGCAGCTTGTTCGCACGCGGTAGTCACCGTTTGCGCGGGTATAGTTAACATCAGTTCTAAAGCCCGGTGACATACGTTTCCCAGTTCCGCCGCTTGTCGCTGCTGCGGAGCAAACAATGCGGTATCTCTTTCGCTAGGAGTATGTTTTTGCGCTGTCTTTTGTAGCTCCTCATAGCGTTGCAAACGCGTTTGATATTCTTTGCTCCATTGGGCAAGATTTCCCAAGGCAGGCAATGATTGCGCGGCTTGGGAACCTGGCTGATAAATAAATTCACTAGGCGAGAAATAGGGCACATAACGCACCGGCAATTTTAAATTAGAATCCGCCAAAACCAATTGTTCAATCCCTGGCTGTGGGTATAAGCCAGCCGCTACAAAGGGGGCGGCTCCTTTTTCGCCACCGGCGCGGCCGTCCGCCACCAAAAGCAATTTTTCTTTGGCACGCGTTAAGGCTACGTACAAAATACGGATTTCTTCACAACGGCTATGTTTCTTTTGTTCCTCTTCCAAAAAAGCTAAATTGACATCTCTTATTTTCCCTACGCGCAACCCATACATTTGGTATTGCCAGGAAAACAAATGATCCGGAGGTTGCACATTTCCACCCGTTTCTTTACGGGACAGATCTGCCAAAATGACTACCGGGAATTCCAACCCTTTAGAACGGTGTACCGTAAGCATAGAAACGGCATCTGCCGATTCATCCGTCGGCGGCAAAGAAAGCATATCGGGAGTCTGGCTGAGGCGTTCTTTGATTTCTGTTAAAAAGGTAGATAATTCACCGGAATATTGCTGCACCAACACTACAAATTGTTGCAAATAAGCCAAGCTGCGTTCTTGTTCATAAGCTGCCGCCACACTGGGCAAGAAAAAAGTTTCATCAAAAATTTTTTCTATAAGTTCATGCAAAGAAATTCGGCCGGCCAGCTGATGAAAATGCTGAATTTTTTGAGCAAACGATGCGGTCAACGCATGGGTGAGCAAGTGCTGCAAAGCAAGTGGCCCCGCTTGAGCTACTTCATAAAGTTCTTGGTCCGTAAGCCCACCCAAAGGGCTGCGTAGCACCCCTGCCCAAGCAATGGAATCGTCCGGATCCGCCACCACATGCAAAAGTAGCAACAAATCATTAATTTCCTGTTTGCGGAAAAAATCTTTATCGGTCTGTGTGTTAAAAGGAATTCCATGGCGGCGTAAGGCATCGGTATAAATGCGAGAAGTAGTTCCCACGCGCGTTAAAAGTGCAATATCCCGGTAAGCCAGCAGATGCCCTTCTTTTAACCTCATTTTGCCTACTTGTTGTTTAATCCACCGGGCAATTTGCTCTGCCTGGTTATAGCGGAAATCATCCGCTCCGGGAGCTTGTCCCTGAGGAGGCGTAATAAACAACCACTCCACCGAATCCGCAACAGTTGCTCTATCTGTAAAAATAGGAACGTAAGCCGGCTGAAAAGCAGCCTGTTGCACCATGGCGCGCGAGCAAACCTGATTGGCCACTTCTATAATTTCAGGGGTGCTGCGGAAATTATTTTGTAAGAAGCACTTCTTTCCTCCCTGTTTTAAAATCAGATCCGTAAAAAGTTCATACGCGGTAATGTCTGCCCCGCGAAAACGATAAATAGATTGCTTGGGATCCCCCACTACAAATAATTTACCCGGTTCCAATTTTACTTCCTGCCACGAAGAAGCCGTGCCCGGTTTTTGCTCGGCCAAAAAGAGTAATAATTCCCCTTGCACCGGATCCGTGTCCTGAAATTCATCTACAAACAAAACACTAAATTTCTCTTTGAGTACCCGGCGTACATATAAGTTTTTTTGTAGCAAATTGCGCGTTTTAATAATGAGCTCATCAAAGCTCAGTAGCCCTTCTTGCTCATAAGTACGCCGCAACTCTTGGGCTAACGGATTGATTAGCTCATACGCCGCCAAGAACAATTGTTGTTTTTGCACAGTTACTTGCTGAGCAAATTCAATAAGGCCGCGTGCCTGTTCAAAATCTTCCTCGTTCCAGTCCTTACACATACTGGGCGTTGGGCACAACTCTTCCTTTGCGGTTACGGGATTGCCTTGTAAGAAAGACTGCGTATTTTTTAAAGACGTGGCCGCCCAGAGCAAGGCTTTTTCTAAATTACGCGGTTTTTTGCCCGGCGGCATATAAGAAGCGTACATTTCTTCTAAGCGTTGCGCTTTTTGTGCGCACTCACTTGCCAAAAACCGCCGGTGAGAATAATAATCATATTTCACCGGTTTAACCGCACTTAAAAGTTGGGCAAATGCTTTTAAATCTTCCAAAGAGAAGTGGGCTAATAGTTGTTTCCATTGTTCTTTGTGCGTAGCCTGCGTTCCTAATTGCGCATCTAAAAACCGATTCCAATAGGATTCAAATAGTTGGGCTTCCCGATAACCTGTATCTATTTGGGCGTGAGGAGATAACCCCGCTTCTAACGGGAACATTTTTAAAATTTCGGCGCAAAAACCATGAATTGTCCCGATACAAGCCCGGTCTAAACGGGCTAAGGCTTGCTCAGCCCGGGCAGACAAGTCGCTATCTTTTACTGCAAAATGGGTACGCAACAATTCCAATGTGCGATCATAAGTCTTGTTGCTAATAACTTGGGAAACTTGCTGCAATTTAAATAAAAAACGAGTTTTAATTTCTGCCGCAGCTTTCTCGGTAAAAGTAAGGGCAACTACTTTTTCTACCGGGGTTCCTTGCGCAAGCACACACAAACACAAGCGGTCAATGAGCAAGGTGGTCTTTCCGGTTCCCGCCCCCGCTTCTACCACTAGGTTAGTACCTAATAAGGTCTGCGCACGCAAACGGTCTTCTTCACGCGGCATGGCGCACCTCCTCCAATTGTACAAACGGTTTACTTTTACGCGCCCGCAAAAGCGATTTAAACGCATCCTTCCTGCATAACAAGCCATACGGGCAATACCGGCATTTGTCCGAAGGCCTCATAAAAAATGTACCGTTTTGGATTAGGCATGCCAACTGAACCAGCAGTGCACAGACCCGTTTATAAATATCTGCAAAATCTTGCGTAGATAACTCTGTTTTTTTATATTTGGCAATTGTTAGCAAGCAAGACCCTGCCGAAGTATAATCTGCCAGTTCTTGCACGGTGGGAGCCAATAACACATATACAAAAGGTTGCAATATAAGTTGCGTAAACACATCCTCTGTTAAGCGGGTGGACTTGCGGGTAGATTTATAATCTGCCACATAAAATTGTTTGGACTTCGCATTTACATCAATACGGTCTATAATTCCCCGCAATTTAAAAGGCAAATCAGGAATAGAAACGGGCGAAACTTCCTGTTCAAAAAAAGTGGGTGTAAACATGCCTAAATTTTTAAGATCTTGTTGTACAAAATCCGTCAGTGTGCGCTTTAAATTTTCTAAAATCAATTCCCATACTACCGGGTAAATTCCAAAATTTTTATACGAGGAAATGTTATAAAATTTATCAAAACTTTCTGCCAAATAATATGCAGCCGCCTCATCAAACAAATTATGCGTAAGCTTTTTTTGATAAAGTGTTTGATAAAAATCTTGCAACACCTGATGATATAAAGTACCACGCGTGTCCGCCGCCAGTTCATAACGGCTGGCAGGTTCTTCGGGCTCTGCCAAGTGTAACACTCGGTTGAAAAAATATTTCAAAGGGCACTGGCCCAACTCTTCTAATGCCGAAGGAGAAAACCCGCGCGCGTTTTGCCGTTTAAATATAGCCGAGGCATTTGAAATTACTCCATCGTATGCCCCCAATTCTCCTAAAGTTACTAACGCGCGTGCCGCGGTTAAAGACCGCAATTTTGCTTCATCCAATAAACCTGCCTGACGGAAATTTTCTACCGATTGCGGACGTAAAACTATTTGATAGGATAATTCTTGCGGTGTTAAAAAGGAAAGCTCACACGCGGACAAACGCTCCGCCGTGCGGCCACTTATTCGGGGGGCATCTGCCGCCTGTAAATTCAGTTCACACACCCGCGCCAGTTCCGCCATATAAACGGACGGAATCGCCGGTTTTCCGTCTGCCTCATAACGGGCATACGTAACGTACAAATAATTTTGCGCAGTAGTCACTGCATTGTAAAAAAGCAATTTTTCTTCTTCGCCGCGGTCCAAACTGGGATTAATCCAATACCCTAATGTATCCCGCAATACCACACGATAATAATCCCGCAAGATGGGATCTTCCGGGGTAATAAGCGGAAATTCCCGGTCGTTAAGCCCTAATAAAAACACATACTTAAAACTAAGACCGCGAGCTCGGATTGCATCGGTGACAGTAATCCCACCGCGTATGCTTTCCGCCTCGTTAAAGGCAAGTTCGTTCAAGGCCTCCACAGTTTGCCGCAACAATTCGCCTTTACGGCTTTGCTTTCGTATGGCTTGATATCCCTTCATTTGCGCAAGCGTTTCTTGCACGGCATCAAAAATTTCCGTGTCTTTCCCTTGCAGGCAAGTAACGTCCACCTGGGTTTGTAAAAATTCCCAAATTTTGGCGGTTCCTGTTTCCCAAGATTGCACAGTTTCAAAAGTTTGCAACGTTTGGGCGGTCTGAAAAAGCCACTGTTTTAGGGAGGAAGTCATGTTGTGCGTAACGTCCAGCAAATCATCCCATTGCGTCAAATCCCGTTGTACCGCACTTTTACGCACCAAACGACACCAAGCTACTTTATCTTTATTCTTAAAATAAGGGGAAGAAAAAATGGCCAAGACATTTTCCCGCGCAAATCCGTTGGCAGTTAAATTCAACAAATTCAAAATAAAATTTCCTAGCGCATAATGAGTAAACGGATAGGTAAATGAAGCATCTAACGGCAAGCAGTTGTTTTTAAATACCCGGCGAATTTCGTCTTGGTACGGAGTTAATGTGCGTACAATAACCGCAATATCCTGGGTAGCCGTCCCACGAGAAATAAGTTTTAAAATTTCTTTAGCCGCATAAAATACGGAACCGTTAATATCGGGCACACTTGTAATTTGCACCTGGACATTCGGGGAACTCCCCCCTGCCGAAAACAAATAATCCGCACTTCGTCCCAAAGCTCCGGTGAAAGGGACATTTACATTTTCCGCCCCGGGAACGCCCATCCAATTGGTTTCAAAAAATTTTTGGGCAAATTGATACGCCGGATGTTTGGCATACGGTGCAAATACCGTTACCGGATACGCGTTGCGCACACGAGATAATAACTCCCATTGGCGGCCCGGCATATCATAAAATCCATAAATAAGAATATGGGAAAAGCTACGTAAATAAGGCGACTTTTCCACTTGATTTAAAGCACGCTCAAAAGCCTGTTGGTATGAACGATACCCCGGCAACCGGTTTTCTTGTTCGCAATAGGCCCTATACACTTTAATAAGCCACTCAAAACGCCCACCATCTTGCTCTAATACAAAATCGGGCATACTGTGCCAGTGTTCTTCCAATACGGCAGGGTCGGCCAACGAGTCTTCTAAATCACGCAGGGCGCTCTTTACGGCTTGTACTAACCCGACCGATAAAGGGTACCGTTCTAAACCCGGGGTACATAAAATTTGCTCAATTAAAAAATCCCGCACATGGTTTTGCGGTAAAAGAGGGAGCGTTTGCCCGGGTGCTTCACTATCAAGCTGGCTTACCAGAGAAGAACCCGTTACAAAGTGTATGTTTGCCAGCGTTCCTTGCTCCCGGGCTAGGCAAGTTTGTAAACTCTGTGCCATCCACGAGGAAGCGGTCACTACTAACCATTTATCTAACGGACTGGCCCGGTGTTCACGCACAAACCGAACAAAACACGCTTGCAATGCAGGATAATGAGCATAATATAACTTCTTCATATAAGCATTGAAAAATAGTAAAATAAAGAGTACTTGTATTATTACATTTTAAGAACATATTATCAAACTGTATTGGAGTTTTTGTTATGAGTATTTTAGATGCCATATTATTAGGTTTAGTACAGGCGTTGGGAGAATTTTTACCTATTTCCAGCTCGGCTCATTTGGTGTTGCTGCCTTATTTCCGCGGGCAAGTATATCAAGGCCTTGCTTTTGACGTCATGTTACATGCCGCTACCTTGCTGGCTGTCTTGATTTATTTTGCCAACGACTGGGTAGTTCTTATCAAAAACGGGTTATCCAGGCCCAAATCCAAAGACGGACGTATGTTGTGGTATTTGGCAGCCGCCACTATCCCGGCCGGTTTAGCGGGAGTATTGTTTAACGACTGGGCTGAAAACACGTTTAGAAACCCGCTTTTAATTGCCGCTTGTTTAGCCGGATTTGCCTGCTTACTATGGATTGCAGACAAACAAACCGGCGCCCAAAAAGGCGACCCGGATATTTTTACCGTTCCGTTTATGACGGTATTTTTGGTAGGTTGTGCCCAAGCGTTAGCCATTATGCCTGGGGTATCCCGCAGCGGAATTACCATTACGGCGGCTTTATTTTTGGGAATGTCTCGTCAGGCTTCGGCCCGGTTATCGTTCTTGCTTTCTACCCCTATTATCGCGGGAGCCGCCCTGCTGGAAGTAACCAAACTCTCTTTGGCAGATTTTAATGCCCCTTTATTTTGGGGGTTTTTCAGCGCATTTATAGGCGGGTTATTAGTAATCGGCGGACTTATGAAATATATTAAAACACATAGCTTTAATGTGTTTGTGTACTACCGTTGGCTTTTAGCCACGGTGATTGTGGTGTTTTATTTGTTGCGCAACTAAGTTTGTAAAAGCCTCACCTGGTGGAAATTCACAACCAATATACGTTGTCTTGAAATTCTTTTCCGAACGATTTACAAACATTTAACCCGCGTTGCGTGTTTTTGCCATAGCAAAAAGCTTTGCCTTGTTTGCCTTTGTTGGAAGATTTAACTTCCTCATCAGAAAACTGGTCAAAATACATTTCTATACTCGCAAAGAAATTTTCCGTTTGGACATTTGCCATAACTCGGGTCTGATCGTTCTGACACTTAAGAACATAAAGATAACTGCCTCTTTGAAAGATATAACTGCCCGGATTAGAAGTATCCTCTTCAAATCCATGCGGCAAATCGGCTCCCAATTCGTCACAATCGGCGGCATAATACCCATTGGCTAAAAAAAACACCTCTTGCTGTGTTTTTATGTTTTTGGCTATTGTAAACAATTCGCTTACGTGCGTCTTATCTACAGCTTTTTGATACCGCGGCAACGCTACCGTCACCAAGACACCAATGATTAAAACAACTACCAATAATTCAATAAGGGTAAAGCCCTGCTTATAGCTTGTTTTTTTCATGTTACATGCTCCTTTACAAATACCGTTCAAACACTCCAAAATCTTTTATACAGCGTTTTGGCACAGAGCAACATATCCCCCCGTATCCGTCATAGCAAACTGTATCAAAAAAAAACAAGTCAAGCAAAAGTTGGGGCAAAATTTTTCCCCTCACCCGGCCTGCGGCCACCCTCTCCCCCAAGGGGCGAGGGAAAACAACACCCGGTAAAATAGAAAATAAGATGATTTTTCAGCTTAGCAGAAAATTAAATGTTGTTCGTAACATTGCTGCGTACAATTTTCAGTACCCTGATTGGTCAAAATAAGACCCGTTTGTGCCGCAAGTTGAGCGTGGCGTATCTGCGGCCGTGCATAGCGCGGCAAGTACATAAGCAAAAATTGGCACAAAATGGGAAGATTTTGGCAAATTGTTAACACTGTTAACGAAACATTACAAGGAAATCTTATATCAAATTTACTAATTCTTGCGGGGTGTCTATTAGATAGTTCGGCCGACATGCCGCCAACACTTCGCGCGGTTTATACCCCCACGTTACCCCGCACGTTTTCACGCCGGCGTTTTGCGCGGTTTGCATATCCACGTCACTATCGCCGATATACAGGGCATTTTGGCCAGTTTCGCCGGACACCGCTAAAATATCTTGCACAATTTGCGGATGCGGCTTAACGGGCACATTGTCGCGCTGGCCAAATACGGCCGCAAACGGTATCTGCGGGAAAAAATGTTCTATTAAACGCTCGGTTGCGCTTTGGTATTTGTTGGAAGCTACCGCCAGTTTAATACCCCGTGCTTGGTACGACGCCAAAATACCCTTCATCCCTGCATAAGGGCGGGTTTTATCCCACAAATGTCCGTCATAATAGTTAAAAAAAGCTTCGCGCAAGCGCGTCAAATTGTCAGCGTTGCGGGCATAATCCGGCAAAGCCCGCTCTAAAAGTTTGATAACCCCATTACCCACAAAATTGCGGCATTCAGCCACACTGCGCGGGGTAAACCCATATTCCCACAGCGCATGGTTGACTGAAGCAGACAGGTCGTCAATGGTATTTAAAAGAGTTCCGTCTAAATCAAAAATAATTAATTTCATAAATAGGTGCGGAAAAAATCTGCCAGTTTTTGTTTGTAAGCAAATCCACCCACTTCGCCGCATTTGTCGTGTTTGGCATCGGGAACTAACCACAAACTTTTAGGCTCGCCGGCCTCACGGTACAGGTGCCGCGCATGGGCTGCCGGCACTAAATTATCGTACCGTCCATGAATAATAAATAGCGGACGCGGCGCAATTTTAGAAATGGTATATTTGGGGCTATACCGCTCCGGATTGGCTTTGAGTTCGCGCCGGACATAGTGCAACATAATGGGCAACAGTGGGAAATAAGGCAAATGATAATGAATCCACGCCCAACGCGATACCACCCGTCGGAAAGAGTAGTACGGAGCTTCCGCCACTACACACGCAATTTCAGGATTGCGGGACGTTTCCCCCAAGGCAACCATACCACCCAAAGAAATCCCGTATAATCCGATTTTTTGACATTGGGCGGGATATTTCTCTTTTAAAAACGTAATAGCGGCACGTATGTCTTTAAGTTCTAAATAGCCAATGGAACTCATATCCCCACCACTTTCCCCCAATGCACGAAAATCAAAATAAAATAAATTATATCCTAAATCCCGCAGAAAACAGGTAT
Organism: Elusimicrobiaceae bacterium; assembly: GCA_017961295.1. GTDB lineage: Bacteria > Elusimicrobiota > Elusimicrobia > Elusimicrobiales > Elusimicrobiaceae > Avelusimicrobium. Next base: position 15,631 of record JAGCXL010000038.1, on the reverse strand, counting down.
GGGGCAAAATAGCCGAACGATTCATACCCCAACCATGCATTAAAATGATCGTTTTGGCAGAATCTTCCGCCGCGATCCACCAGCCTTTTAGTGTAATACCGTCAGCAGTTCTAAAAGAAACATTTTCATATTTTAAACCAAATTGGTCCGGCCAGGCACACAAGGGCTTACGCTTGGCCTTGGGGTGTAACATCTTTTTAGCAGCTCTTTTGCAAAAAACTACTACGGCCAGTATAATAAACGCTACTCCCAAAATGCTGCCCAGAATAATGTGAAAAATGGTACTCATGCAAGCTCCCTAAGTTGTTTAAAAGCTTGAGGAATAAAAGTAATCACATCACGTGCCAAAACACTATATTCCCCCAACTTTTGGGCTGCCAAATCGCCCGCCAATCCATGCAAAAACGTGCCACATACAGCAGCTTGCAGAGCTGTTTGGGTAGAGAACCCTTCGGCATTACCCAGTTGCGCCCATAAACCGGCAATCATACCGGACAAAACGTCACCGCTACCACCTTTGGCCAAACAAGGGCCGCCGGTGGTATTTTCAAAAAGAGTTTCTTGGGTGCAAATAAGCGTATGTGCCCCTTTTGCCAAACAAACGTTCCCCGTCAGCCGGGCCAGTTCGGTCACTTGGGCTTGGCGGGTAGCTTCTTCTGTGGCTAGCGCACTATTTAATAAACGTGCTAGTTCGGCTGCGTGCGGCGTAAAAATAGCGGGCCGCTCAGCAGGCCATTGTTGCGTCCAACCGGGCACACGTGCCAAAGCATTTAGGGCATCGGCATCTACAATCATAGGCAAAGAAAGGTTTTGAAGTAATCCCGGTAATAGTGGACTTTGTCCCATACCGGGGCCAACTACTGCCAAAGAAGGGTTAAATTTTTCACAAATTTCCGGAATTTTTTCCCACGCGTTTTCATCAATTTCGCCGGCCGCATTTTCCGGCAATGGAAGGGTAATCACTTCGGGCAAAACAGCCGCAAAGGCTGGTTGCATACTTTGGGGAAGCGCCCAGTACACCAGGCCCGCCCCAACGGTCAAAGCACTTTGAGCGCACAAAAAGCCGGCCCCGCACATAGAGCGAGAACCCGCTACTATCAGCACCCGGCCGAAACTGCCCTTGTGGGCCGTTTGCGGGCGATTAGGTAACCATTTATGGACTTGGGGTAAAGTAATTAAAGTTCTCATAACCCCCCTTTCCCGAGTTATTCAACCGTTACACTTTTAGCCAAATTGCGCGGCTGGTCAATATCACAACCTAAACGTTTGGCAATCCAATAGGCTAAAAATTGGAGCGGTACTACGTTCAAAATGGGCTGCAACAAATCACTCGCTTGCGGAACAATAAATACCTTATCGGATACATCTTTGGCTTGCTTTTCACCACCTTTGGTAGTAATGGCTACTACATACGCGCCACGGGCACGACATTCCTGGCAGGCAGAAAGCATTTTTTCAAACAAATCACTTTCCGGCATAAGCATAAACACCGGAGTACCTTTATCAATAATAGAAATAGGGCCATGTTTAATTTCCCCAGCGGCAAACCCCTCGGCGCTGCGGTAAGAAACTTCTTTTAATTTAAGGGCACCTTCCAACGCAATTGGAAAATTGACATTACGTCCTAGGAAAATAAAACGGTCCGCTTTATAAATTTTACGCGTTAAATGGCGCACATCATATTCCATTTTGACAGCTTGCGACATATCTTTGGGCAAACGCACAAGTGCTTTGGCATATTTTTCAAAATCGGCCTCGCTGGTATGTCCGTTGGCTTTGCCTAACGAAAGCGCCAAGGCAAAAAGGGCCGTAATTTGGCTGGTAAACGCTTTGGTAGACGCTACACTAATTTCCGGTCCGCAATGTGTAAAGAAAGTACCGTCACAAACCCGGGTTAACGTGGACCCGAGCACATTACAAATTGCCAACGTAGAAAAACCCAATTTTTTGGCTTTTTTAATGGCTCCAATGGTGTCCGCCGTTTCGCCCGATTGGCTAATGGCAATTGCGAGCGTATTTTCAAAAGGAGGGATTGTGCGGTATTTGTATTCACTGGCTAGGTCTACACTGGTGGGAATCCCGGCTAATTGCTCCAGATAATATTTAGCCACTAACCCTGCATGATACGCTGTACCACAGGCAATAATATGGATATTACGTAATTTGCGCAACGTTTTATTGTCAGACCCTAGAAGCTTGGTAAAATCCGTCATGGCAGTACGCAACGTATCTTCTACCGCTTGCGGCTGATCATAAATTTCTTTAATCATAAAGTGGGCATAGCCGCCCTTTTCGGCTGTTTTTTGATCCCACGAAATTTTAGTAGCTTTTACTTTCTTTTCTTTTCCGTTTGCATCTAATAACGTAACGCCGTTTACGCGCAAAATAACCATTTCGCCATCTTCTAAGAATAGTGCCTTATTGGTGTGTTGCAAAAAAGCGGGAACATCGGAAGCTAAAAAGTTCTCTTTTTTACCTAGCCCTACGACCAGTGGACTTTGAGTTTTAACACCAATCAGCATCCCCGGCGTGCGCGACCACATGACCCCAATGGCAAAGGCCCCGGCAATTTGGGTATTGGTTTTTTGCACCGCTTTTAAAAGTTTTTCTTCGTCGTTAGCAGCACGAGTATGTTTTAAATTTTCTTCAATTAAGTGGGCGATTACTTCCGTATCGGTTTGGCTTTGAAATTGGTGTCCCAGTTGAGTCAGCTTATCACGTAACGTAAGATAATTTTCAATAATCCCGTTATGTACTACAATCACTTCTCCGGAGCAATCACGGTGCGGATGGGAATTTTCTTCGCTGGGTTTGCCATGCGTCGCCCAACGCGTATGTCCAATCCCCGTCGTTCCTTGCGGGTTTACTTGCAAAGCTGCTTTTTCCAACTCTGCCACTTTACCTACCGCACGTACCGTTACAACTTTTTGGTCCTGTAAAATAGAAATCCCGGCCGAATCATACCCGCGATACTCCAGTTTTTTAAGTCCGTCTATAATATAAGGGGTACTGTTATTTTTACCTACATATCCAATAATCCCACACATATAAGCCTCTATAATAAATTTTTCATTTCTTCCACAGCGGACGGTAGCCCGGTAAATAGCGAACGAGCAATAATGGCAAAGCCGATATTCATACATTTAATGCCACCAATATCCGCCACCGCTAGCACGTTGTGGTAATTAAGCCCATGCCCGGCATGCACTTTAAGCCCCAATTCCTGCGCCAAAAAAGCCGCCAAGGCCAGCTCCTGCAACCGTTTTTGAGCTTCTTTTTTGGAAGAGGCCTGGCTATACGCGGCTGTGCATAATTCTACAATATCTGCCCCCAATTTAGCAGCAATGCGCAAATCAGCTGCTGTTGGGTTTACAAACAAGCTGACTAAAATATTTTTTTTGTGCAGCTTTTCAATCATTTTTAATAGCCGCTTTTGAACGACCGGCGTAAAATTAAGTCCCCCGGTAGTGGTAATTTCGCCAGGCAATTCCGGCACAATGCAGACCGAGTGCGGTTTATATTTTAAAGCAACGGCCTCTGCAAAGTCGCTACATGAACACTCTAAATGAATTTGTTTGGGAAACAGTTTGCACAAATCGGCTACATCTTTTTGGTTGATATGACGCTGGTCTTTGCGCAAGTGTACTACCACAAAATCCGCCCCGGCAGACAACGCAATCGCGCCCGCATCCAACGGATCGGGATAATGAGCCCGGCGCGCTTGGCGCAAAGTAGCCACATGATCGATATTGACACCTAATTTTAAAGTCATTTACGTACCTCCGTTTTTTGTTGGTACAAGGTTTCCACTTCTTTGAGTACGCGCTCTACCATTTCCTTTTCTTGCCCTTCTACTAAAATACGCAGTTTGGGCTCGGTACCGCTGTAACGTACTACTACACGGCCTTTGCCGTGCATGGTTTCTTCAATTTCAGCTACGCCGGGTAAGAATCCGTCTAAACTCTCCAGCGGAGGTTTAGAAGATACTTCCACAGCTTTCAATTGGCTCGGGTATTTTTGCCATTGGTCTAAAAACCAACTGGCAGGTTTGCCCGATTTTTTTACAAATTGCAAAAATTGCAGAGCAGACAAAATACCATCTCCCGTATTGGCAAAGTCGCGGAAAATAATATGACCGGACGTTTCCCCCCCAATTGAAAGATTTTCTTTCTCAAGTGCTTGTGACACATATTTATCGCCCACAGTAGTGAGTTCCACATCCACGCCGTTCTCTTTCAAATAGTTAATACAACCCAGGTTTGCCATCACGGTAAGAACCGCTTTATTCTTTTTAAGCGTGCCGGCTTGCTTCATACACAAAGCACTAGCGGCAATGATGTTATCACCATCTAATTGACGGCCTTTTTCATCGGACGCAATTACGCGGTCCGCATCACCGTCAAAACTAAAGCCCATAAAAGATTGCTCCCGCACGGTAAGACGTTGCATAAAACCGGTGTGCAAGGCCCCAATGTCTTTATTGATATTAGTACCGTCCGGCTTGGCCCCGGTAACGGTTACGTGCATACCTAACCCGGCAAACACGTTGGGAGCTATTTTATAACTGGCTCCGTTGGCACAATCCAAAACAATTTTGGTATCTTTGAGTAAATCAGCATCTACCGTAGACATTAAAAATTCTTCGTACTGTTTAACCAAAGAAAAATCTTCGGTAAATGTTCCGGTAGAAGCCGGTATCGCACCTAATTTTTCTATTTTTTGTTCAATGGTATTTTCTAAAGATTCCGGCAGTTTAGTGCCTTGATTGGTAAAAAATTTAATACCGTTAAATTCGGCCGGATTGTGGCTGGCAGAAATAACAATTCCGCACAAACTGCCCGTTTTTTTAACCAGGTACGCCACCGAAGGAGTAGTAGAAATCCCTAAACTAATAACGTTAATACCGCTGGCACGAATTCCTTTTTGTAAAGCATTTAAAATTTGCGACCCGCTTTGGCGCGAATCCTGCGCAATGATAACTTGCGATTTTAAATTTTTAGCTTGAGCTTGGTTTTTAAGTTCGCTTAGTGCCACATAGCCCAGCTTCGTAATAAAATCATCTACCAACGGAAACTCACCGGCAATAGCACGGATCCCGTCAGTTCCAAAATATTTTCCCATACTCACTTCCTCGTGTACGCCATGCGCACAAGTTTATTTATCCAGGTCAAACAAATTGCCTTGCGTAGCTTGCTCGGCAGGAGCCTGCCCTTTGGCGGCAGCGGCTTCTTGGGCTAATTCATCGGCGGATTGTTGGGCCGGGGTTTCCTGTGCTACTTCGGGGGCTTTAAGACCTAAAATTTCGTCAATTTCCTTGGCCTCTACCACTTCTTTTTCCAGTAGCACAGCTACTAATTTGTCAAATGCGGCGCGGTGGGTAGAAATAATTTCTTTAGCGCGCGCATAAGACGAACGGATTAAGTCTAAAATTTCTTCGTCAATTACTTTGGCCAGTTCCGGTGAATAGGTTGTATGGCGGGAAATATCGCGCCCTAAAAACACTTCGCTTTCTTCACCGCTAGGCAAGGCAATGGGACCCAGTTTTTCACTCATACCCAACTCCATGACCATTTTGCGGGCATAGGCCATCGCCTTATTGAGGTCATCGCTAGCACCGGAAGTAATTTCGCCAAATACAATCTCTTCCGCGCCGCGCCCGGCCAATAAAATACACAAACGGTCTTTAAATTCCGACTTGCTGACTAAAAATTTATCTTCCACCGGCAGTTGCAACGTATACCCCAGTGCTCTGCCCCGCGGAATAATAGAAACCTTGTGCACCGGATCCGAGTGGTCCGTTAAGCGTGCGACAATGGTATGGCCCACTTCGTGCGCGGCAATTACTTGCAGTTCATGTTTAGAGATAATCCGGCTTTTCTTTTGCGGGCCGGCAATCACGCGCTCAATGGCTTCATCCATATCGGAACTTTCCACCGCGTCTTTATCTGCACGAGCCGCCAAAATAGCCGCTTCGTTTACCACGTTGGCCAAATCGGCCCCTACAAAACCGGGGGTCCCTTTGGCAACAATTTTAAGATCCACTTTATCACTGAGTTTTACTTTTTTGGCATGTACTTTTAAAATTTCCTCGCGGCCTTTTAAGTCCGGCGCGGGTACGGAAATGTGACGGTCAAAACGCCCGGGACGGATAAGGGCCGGATCCAACACATCAGGCCGGTTGGTAGAGGCCATTAAAATAATACCCTGTTTGCTTTCAAAACCGTCCAGTTCAATTAAGAGTTGGTTTAAGGTTTGTTCGCGCTCGTCGTGCCCGCCCCCGATACCGGCAAAGCGACGGCGGCCAACCGCGTCTAACTCATCAATAAAAATAATTGCAGGGGAATTTTTTTTAGCTTGATCAAACAAATCACGCACACGGGCCGCCCCTACGCCTACAAACATCTCTACAAACTCACTGGCCGAAGCCGAGAAAAATGCTACACCGGCTTCGCCCGCAACCGCTTTAGCGAGCAAGGTTTTCCCCGTACCGGGCGCCCCGTAAAGAAGCACCCCTTTAGGCAGTTTGCCCCCTAATTTTTGAAATTTTTTAGGATTTTTTAAGAATTTAATAATATCTTGCAGTTCTTCTTTAGCCTCATCACAACCGGCCACATCTTTAAATGTAACGGTTTGTTGGGAAGGGTCCTGCATTTTGGCTTTGCTGCGGGCAAAGCTCATGGCACTTTTACCGTCACTGCGCTGCGGACGTAAAAAGATAAACCACCAAAGTCCAATTAACAAAACAATCCACAATACATTAAAAAGCACATTACCAATCCAACTGTTGTCCTTTTCAGCCTTAAATTTAATTTTAGCGGCAGAAAGTTCTTTGACTAAATCCGGGTCGGCCATGCGTACGGTTTTAAAAGGCACAAATTGCCCTTTATCGTCCTTATATAAACCGGAAATTACCTCCGGTGCAACTGTTAAATCCGATACTTCTGCCGAGGCCACTTTTTGTTTAAAATCAGAATAATCCAAGATGCTTTGCTTGGCACCGGGGCGGTTAAACAAAATAACCGCTAACACAAATACGGCAATCCAACCGACAATTTGCCCGACGGAAATAATCCGGCGGTTATTTGGGCGTTTATTATTTTTCATTGTTTCTTAAAAACCCCGATATAAGGTAAATTACGGTACAGCTCATTATAATCTAGGCCGTATCCAATTACAAATTCATTACCCACTTCAAACCCAATGTACTTGGGGTGAATATCAACCTTGCGGTTACACTGTTTATTTAATAAGCAACAAATTTCAATACTGGCCGCACCGCGCGAACGCAAGTGCTCCAATAAATATTCCAAAGTAAGCCCAGTATCCACAATATCTTCTACAATCACGACGTGGCGGCCCTTGATGCTTTCGCGCAAGTCTAACATCGTACGCACTTGGCCGGTACTGGACGTGCCGGAATAAGAAGATAAACACATAAAATCCATGTTGCAGTCTACGCTGATTTGTTTCATGAGGTCCGCATAAAATAAAATACAACCGCGCAAAATACCCACAAATAAGGGCATTTTACCCCGGTAATCAGCCGAAATCTGGCGACCTAACTCAGCTACGCGTTCAGTTAGTTGTTCTTGCGAAAATAAGATACGTTCCAAAACGGGTGTTTCGGGCATAATTCCTCCACAAAGGGATATATATAAAGGATACCTTTTTTAGAGGATAAAGACAATACACACCCGTACCACAAACTATCGGCCAAACAGTTTTCCAATCTGCTCAATAGAAAGCTGAGCCAGCACCGGGCGGCCGTGTGGGCAATGCATGCCGTCCTTGCATTTTTTCATGTTTTCCAAGAGGACCTCTGCCTCTTGCGCGGTAATGGCGTCGTGCGCCTTGATGGCCCGTTTGCAAGCAAGCATGGCAATCATTTTGCGCTTTAATGCATCTGTAGATTTGGTAGGATCCCCCACCACGTCCGCCAAGGAAACAATAAACGCCTTCATATCGTCTTCTTTAAAGCGGACCACATTGGGCATTGTTTTAACAAGCACGGTGCGGGCTGAAAACGGCTCTAATTCAAACCCGGCTTTTTGCAGCCACTCTTTCCAAGAAAGTAAACTTTCCACATTAGAGGGCGGTAAATCTACATGAACCGGGAAAAGAAGTTTTTGCACTTGCACTTGTTGTTTTTCAAATAAGTCCAAATAATGCTCAAAAAGTACACGTTCCTGGGCTGCATGTTGGTCAATAATTACCAAGCCTTGCGGGTTTTCAAATAGCAAATAACTGCGTTGCAACTGCCCTATGTAGTGATACGGACCGTGATACCACTGCGGGCCTTCTTCCGGCAACGCCTGTGGTTGGACCGCCGGCTTTTCTACCGGCTCAACAGGGCGGGCCACATATTCCGCCGGTTCTTCCGTTTCGCGTAATTCTTGCGAGACCGGTGCAAATAAATCTGTCTTTTTAACCGGTTTAGGGGTAACCGCGGCCGGTTTTTCGGCCGGTTTGGCCGCAAACTGAGCCGCAAATGTTTCCATCGGTTTAGAAACAAAAAGTTTTTCGGCTGCCGGTTGAGCCGGCTTGGGTAAGTCCAAAGAAAGAGGCTCTTTATCTGTTGATACTTCCACAGGGGTGGCACTTTCAAAAATAGTTTCCCCCGCATGTTTAAGTATGCTAGCAAACACAAAATGTTCATCTTCAAAACGCACGTCTCGTTTTTGTGGATGAATATTTACATCAAACGCAGACGGTTCAAGCGTCATGTAAATTAAAAAAGCCGGGTGAGAATTTTGTCCGCGTACATTTTGATACGCTTTGTAAACAGCTTGCTGAATTGTCTTACTGTCTATAGGACGTCGGTTTACAAATATATATTGTAAATCCCGCACACGCACCAGTTTGTCAGTTTGCGTGATAAACAATTTAAGCCCTTGGCCTTCAAAAGATTTAAATACCAGGCTACCCGCCACTTCGGGCCCCATAATTTGACGGGCCCTATTGATGACAGACTCCTTAAACGAACCGCTTTCCGCTGGCAAATCATATACATTTCTACCATTGATATTTACATGGTAACCCACCTGTAAATTGGCCAGCATGCTTTCTTCAATTACTTTTAATAAACAAGCACGCTCGTAAGAATCGCTTTTTAGAAACTTAAGCCGGGCCGGCACATTGTAAAATAAATCCCGTATTTCCACCGTAGTACCTTCAACCGCAGGGGCCGGGCTTTGCGCTACGACTTTACCGCCGTGTACTTCCAAACGATTCCCATTTCCCCCGGCAGTGCAACTGGTGATAGACATCTGCGAAACAGCCGCCACCGAATAAAGGGCCTCTCCGCGAAAACCAAACGTGTCCAAAGAACCCAAGTCATCAAAAACCGTAATTTTGCTGGTAGCATGGCGCAGGACACTTAGCTTTAAATCTTGCTCGTCCATACCCCGGCCGTTATCATTGACGCGGATTAAGGAGCGGCCGGCTCCTTCAATATCAATGTGTATCGAAGTAGCCCCGGCATCTATGGCGTTTTCTAGCAGCTCTTTAAGCACCCCTGCGGGGCGTTCAATTACCTCGCCTGCGGCGATCTGTCCGGCTGTTTTTTCGTCTAATACATGAATATTACTCATTGATTCGTTTTTTCCACTCACAAATTAGTTGTAAGGCCGCTAACGGGGTCAGTTTATCCGGATCCGCCATTTTAATTTCTTCCACGATTGGGGAAGAAAATAAATCTTTGACCATATCCCGTTCTTTTACGGAAATTTTGGCCCCTTTTTTGGCTTCTAAATCTTTAAGTACTTTACGTGCACGCAAGGTGCAAGCGGCCGGCAATCCTGCCAACTCCGCCACGTGAATCCCATACGATTGGTCCGCCGCACCCGGTTTAATCTGGTACAAAAATGCCAGTTTGCTGTGCCCTTGGGCATCTTTATATTCTTGGGCTTCTACATGGAAATTTTTTATGCGTTCGTATTTATTTTCCAAGTCAATCAGTTCAAAATAGTGCGTAGCAAAAATCACTTTGGCCCCGCCTTTAGGTTTGTAGAGATATTCCACAATGGCCCAGGCAATAGAAATCCCGTCAAAGGTAGAGGTTCCGCGCCCCACTTCATCTAATAAGATTAAGCTGCGCGGCGTAAGGGAAGCTAAAATGTGAGCGGTTTCGTTCATTTCTACCATAAAGGTGGAGTTCCCGCGGCTAAGCGCATCGTGCGCTCCAATACGTGTCATAATTCGGTCCACCAGGCCGATACGTGCATTTTGTGCCGGCACAAAACTGCCCATTTGCGCTAAAATTACGATAATAGCCGTCTGCTTTAAATATACGCTTTTTCCTCCCATATTCGGGCCGGTAATGAGCATAATTTGGTTTTGCGGCGTACCTAAATGCAAACTGTTCGGTACAAAACTGCCCGCCGGCAAAGTTTGTTCCACAAGCGGATGACGTCCGTTTTCATAATAAAGCTCGGTGCTTTCATCTACAACGGGCTTAGTATAATTTCCTTTCAGGGCGGTCAACGCCAATGCCTCATATACATCTAGTTCGGATACTACCTGCGCAAATGTTTTAAAAGCTTCTATATGCTGTGAAAGCGTTAAACGGATTTGATTAAATAAATGAGATTCCAAGCGCAGAATTTTTTGTTCCGCGTGCATGATTTTATCTTCTAATTGTTTAAGTTCTTCGGTAATAAAACGTTCCGCGTTTACTAATGTTTGCTTGCGCACATACCCGTAGGGGACTTTAGACAAATGCGATTTGGTGACTTCAAAATAGTACCCATAGACAGAATTAACCCCCACTTTGAGGGTACTAATTCCGGTTTTGGCACGCTCGCGCTCGCAAATTTGTTGCAGCGTTTGGTTGGAATTGGTTTTTAAAGAACGTAGCTCATCCAGTTCACTATTATAACCCGAGCGAATTACATCCCCATCCGAAATATGGAGAGGCGGTGCCTCATTAATAGCATCGTACAAAAGGCGCGCCATTTCTTTTAAACTGGGTTTAACTGCCTCAAATTGTTCTTTCAAGTAGGGCGCTACCTGCGGGTAACTCTCAAACCATTGTTCCAGAGCATCTACATTTAAAAGAGAACGACGTAGCCCCGATACGTCTCGCGGAGAAGCCGTTCCAGCGGACGTACGGGTCATAATGCGCTGCACATCGGCAATCGTTTCCAATAATACACTTAAATCTGCCAGCGCTGCTTGATTTTTTACAAACGCTTCTACGCAATTTTGACGTTGAATAATTCCGTTTACATCTAAAAGCGGGTGTAAGATCCATTCTTTGAGTTTGCGACTACCGATAGCAGTTTTCGTTCTATCCAAAAAGGCCCATAAACTTCCGGCTCGCCCTCCGTCTTGTCCTTCTACCAGTTCCAAAGAAGATACCGCATTTTCATCAATTTGCAAACACTCTTTTAGTTCCCGATAGGCAGGAACCAGCGTAGCTTGCACACTCGGGTCGGTAGCCTCAATATACTTCATTACCTGAAGCGCACACGCTAGCGCACGTTTTTTATCCCCCCAGGCCTCAAGCGCAGGCCACGCAGCCGGCAAAATATATTCCCCGTTAAACGCGGCAATAGGTGTAAGCGTTAAAGAAGCCGGGATTATTACTTTTTGCCGCAAGGCCTCCAAGGTTTCGCGCGTACCGATAATTTCCGACGGATTTATAGCCGCTAACGCGGCAGCTAAGCCCATTAAAGACGGGTCTTTATCGTTTTGATTGACCCAAAACTCTCCGGTAGACACTTCTACGCACGCCAACGCCCACCCTGCAGAGGTTACATCCAAAGCTAACAGATAATTGGCTTGATTGGCGTCCAACAGGCTATCTTCCACCAGAGTTCCCGGGGTAATCACGCGTACGATTTTACGCTCAAACAATTTGGTGTCTTTATCCATCACTGAGCTGGTTTGTTCGCAAATTCCAATCTTTTTACCGGCGGCTAGTAAACGGGTGATATACGTGTTAGCTGCATGGTAAGGAATCCCGCACATGGGCACCCCGTTACGCGCCGTAAGCGTCAACCCCAACAGGCCGCTAATTTCGCGGGCTTGCTCGTCAAACATTTCGTAAAAATCACCCAAACGGAAAAAAAGCACAATGTCCGGGTTTTGCTCACGGATGGCAAAGTATTGTTTCATTAAAGGGGTTAAGGTGGGTTTTTCCATAGTTCTATTGTAACATTTTCATAGCATTATGACGAAAAAAATGACATCACCTTGTTTTTTTGTTATAATATAAGTGCCTAGTTGTTTAAGTAATTTATCGGTAGGATGGCTGAGCGGTCAAAAGCAACGGTCTGTAAAACCGTCGGGCTACGCCCTACATAGGTTCGAATCCTATTCCTACCAAAATTTAAAACCCCCGCTAATGTGGGGGTTTTAAATTTTAGTGGAAAGTGATACCAACTGCTTGGTGTCACGTTAGGATTCGAAAGCCGGAGCCTTATGCGAGTTTGAGCGCGAGCCGCACCGGCAAAGCGCGAAAGGCGAGCATGGCGAGGCGGGGTCGCGAGCGCCGCGCGTCAGCAAGGCGACTTGTAACCGAATCAAAACCTTATTCTAAAAATTTAACCCCGCGAAATGCGGGGTAAATTTTTGTGAAAAAACAGTTTACACAAGTAAATACTACCAATTCTTACGCTTCCAATAAAGCATTACCAGCCACACCAACATTAAACATACCCCCATCAGCATCCAAAATGCTTGCGGATGCTGTGCCATAGGGAGCGCCACGTTCATACCGTACGCGCTTACAACGAGCGTAGGCACCATCATCCAAATAGTTACTACGTTTAGTTTTTTCATGAGTTGGTTTAAATTATTGTTGATGATGGAGGCGCGCGCATCTAAGAGTTGCGCCAAAATGTTGGAATAAATATCTGCCTGCGTTTTGCATTGCATATTTTCCACCATAATATCATCCAGCATCTCTATATCTTTTTCATCAAAGCCGATACGTCCGGCCAAGGTACGGGTTTTTTCAAACACAAAACCGTTAGAAGTAATGGCTTCGGCATAATAGACCAAGCTTTTTACCAAACTAAACAAATTGAGCAGATAACGGTTATCCATAGAATCGGTAATTTTGTCTTCAATTTCTTCCGAAATCATATGAATAATGCGCAAATGTTCCACATAGTGGGAAATAGAATTATAAATCAGTTTTAAAAACACTTCTTTAATGGAACTTACATGTTGAAAACGCTTCCCTACGAACAACGGGATATCTTCCGCAAGCACAATGACCAATTTATCTTTAAATAAAAACATTCCCACAGAAGCTACTTTAAATTCTAGCTGATCTTTACCGGAATAATTTTTAGGACGTTTGTAAATTAGAACGGTATGTTCGGGCTCAAATTCCAAACGCGGTTGTTCATCAGGGTCCAAGGCAGAGGCTAACGTATGCTCATCAATTTGATACGCATCAATTAAAAAGCGTTGCTCTTCAAGGGTCGGGTTGGTATAAACGTACACTTGCGCTTTTTTGTCTTCGGTCTCTATGAGTTTATGATCTTGGATGTTATATTCTTTGAGCATACCGTTTCTCCTTCTTAAATGATACTCTATTTACGCGCCAAGCGCAACTCACTCGCCAGGTAAGTGCGGGTTTCGCTAAAGACCTCCGTCCGCAGCAACCACAGGGACAAAATATTGGGAATACACATCACCGCAATCGCTGTATCGGCCAATTCCCATACCAATTTAGGTTGTAAAAATCCGCCGATACACATAACACACAACCACGCCACATATACCCATTTTTCAACATTATCTCCTACAAAAAATTCAACGGATTTAGCCGTATAATAACTCCACCCTACTAACGTACTAAACGCAAACAAAGATAAACTGGCTACCAATAAATAGGAACCTGCCGGCAAACTGGCAAATGCATTTTGTGCCAGCTCCGCTCCAAATAATGTGCCGCTTTGCCAATCGCCTGCAATCACAACCGTTACGCCGGAAAGCAAACACAGTACCAGGGTATCCCAAAATACGGTGGTGGCGGACACCAACCCCTGACGTACCGAGTTGGGCGTTTGGGCCGCGGCGGCGGCAATCGCGCCTGATCCGCTGCCTGCCTCATTAGAAAGTACTCCGCGGGCCACCCCGTAGCGCACCGCTTCGCGCAACGTAATCCCAATGGCTCCCCCCACGATAGCAGTACCGCTAAAAGCACTTTTAAAAATACACACAATGGCCCAGGGGATTTTTTCAAAATGTAAGATGATAATGATTAAACAAAGCACCATGTAAAGGATTGCCATAACAGGTACCAAATATTTACAAACCGCCGCAATTTTTTTAACCCCGCCTAAAATAACTGCCGCCGTTAATAAAATTAAAAACCCCGTAGTTAGTCCCGCCGGCGCATTAAAAACAGAGTGGTAAATAGCCGCTAACGAATTGGTTTGTATAAGCGCATCGGCAAAACCCATAAGCGCGGTAGCTGCGGCAAACACAATGGCCCATTTTTTAAAATTAAGCCCGTTTTTAAGTACATACATCGGGCCGCCCACATATTCGCCTTTGGCATTTTGTTCGCGGTATTTAACGGCTAAAACAGCCTCGGCATATTTGGTAGCCATGGCAAAAAAAGCACACAACATCATCCAAAAAATTGCCCCCGGCCCGCCGGTAGAAACGGCTGCCGCCACCCCTACAATGTTCCCCGTACCTACCATGGCAGCTAACGCTACCACAAGTGCCCCAAAACTACTAATAACGCCAGCACTGCGGGATTCTTTTAAGGAAAGTTTTATAGCACGATGCAAATGGCGTTGGAAAAATTTTAATTTAATCGTAAAATAAATGCTAATCCCCACAATTAAAAGCATCATGGGCACGCCCCACACAAAAGCGTTTAACTGTACAATTATATTTGTAAACCACGCCATAGTTAATTCCTTTTTGCTAGAATATATATAGTAAATTTTACAAAAATATGAAGATCTTATTCCCAAAAAATAAAAAACCGGCTTTACCGGGTATTTCTAGCGCTGCTAACTACGCTACGCATGTGGCAGCCGGGCTTAAGTTGCCTAAAAAAGCAATTATTTGCCCTATTTCGTCGTTAACCAAGCATGTTACTTCGCACAATAAATGGAAAAAATACACGTGCGAAATGGATATTTATGTGCTGGAAGGGAAAGACCTTTGTTACGTTACCAACTTTGGCTATAGTGCCCCCGCTATGGCTATGAAGTTAGAAGTACTAATTGCGCTGGGGGTAAAAGAATTTGTGTTTATCGGTCTGGCCGGCAGCTTACAAGAAGAAGTACAACCTGCTGACATTGTGGTATGTGATGAAGCACTATGTGATGACGGGACCTCCCCCTGTTATGTAAGCACCGAAACAGCTAAACCCAACAAAGAACTCCTCAATAAACTTATCCACACTTTAAAAAACAACAAACAGAACTTCCACATCGGGCGCAACTGGACCACAGACGCCATTTTCCGTGAAACAAAGGCGGAAATTAAGCACTATCAAAAGCACGATGTGCTCAGCGTGGAAATGGAAACCGCCGCTTTCTATGCGGTATGCCAAAAACGCAAAGTACGCGGCGTAGCTGCGTTTGGCATTAGTGATAAACTCTATGAATATAAGTGGGAAACCCACTTTGGCGAACGTGCCATTTACCGTTCG
>JAGCXL010000037.1 GCA_017961295.1 Elusimicrobiaceae bacterium | reverse complement strand
GGCGTACTTCTTCGCATCGCCGTCGGAAAACGCCGTTGAATAGAAGCGAAGGTCGCGAAAGGCGAAATTCAAATCCGTCAAGGTTCCTACCTCATTTCCTTGAAGCCCAGAGTACGTGTAACAGAACTGGAATCCGGAACAGGGAAATCAATGTCCAGTTGCGATACATCTGCCGTGTAATTGCCGTTTGCCAAATAATATACTTCCTCTGCATTGGCAATCGTTCTAACTAAAGATTTAATCGTACTGTAACGGCTGGTCCATACAGCCATTTGGTACTGCGGCAATGCCACAGCCGCTAAAACACCGATAATTAATACCACCACTAATAATTCGACTAACGTAAACGCACGACTGTTTCCCATTTTTATCATTCCCCCCATACCTTAAAGCGAATCCTACGGCCTATTAGAGCCCATAACGGGCAGCTAAAATTTGCCAACCCACCTTAGGTTCCAAGTGTAGCAAAAAAAAAAAACAAGTCAAGCGCTTATTAAGATGGTGCAACAAAAAGGCAACAACTACAAAAAATAAGTGGGGAAGAAAAATAAGAACGTTTTTCTTCCCCACAACAATCCAAAACTTAATGGCTTGTTATTATTTTTTTAACCGTTTAAACAAATCAATTCCCATCGCAATCGTCTTATATACCCCACTGTCTACAAACGTGGATGCTTTTTCCAATAGTTCAAAAGTGCTTTGCGTTTTGTCCACTTTCTCAGCAGTTGTCAACGCCAAATACTCCGCGGCTTCTGCCGTCTTGGTAATTTGCAGTACGGCACGTACTACAAATACCACCACTACCACAAAAGCTACCGTGGCAATCAAAGCACAAATTTGGTACAAATCCAACATAGTTCCCTCCCGTTTGGTCTTTTTTATTATTGTAATTACTTTTACTCTTTCCGTCAAGAGGGAAAATGGTATTAGACGGTAAAAAATAATTTTTAAAAATCAATGCCCCACGGGCAGGGCCCAGATAAATTTGAATTTGCTTATTTTTTATATAAAAAAATATAGGTCCTCAAAAAATTTGACACAAGCGCGCTTATTAGTAATAATTATTATTAACAAGCTGTTTGCAGGTTTTTGAAAAAGTTCTATACATCCGTTTTACCGACGATAAATGTAGCCCTTGCAAAAAGATTTGCAATTTTAGTTTGTTTATGTTTTAATCTTTATTACCGCGTTATGCGGCAATTTTTTACTCAGGATGCAGACTATGGAAAACGCAGAAGTTATCACGCACATCGTTAAACGCGATGGCACTACCGAACGCTTTGATGCTAAAAAAATTACCAACGCCATTACCAAAGCCGCTGAGGCTACCGGCGAATTTGATGAGAGTACCGCTAAAAAATTAACGATTCGCGCGGTAAACATTATTCAACAGCTCTATTCGGACACGATCCCCAATGTGGAAAACGTGCAAGATATTGTGGAAGATGTACTTTTAACCTCTAATTACCATAAAACCGCCAAAGCCTACATCTTGTACCGCGACCAGCACGCCCGTATGCGTGAGATTTCTTCTAAATTTAACGTAGATTTAGTAGACCAATACCTGCAAAAGATTGACTGGCAAGTGAACGAAAACAGCAATATGGGTTATTCGTTACAAGGGCTTAACAATTATATTTCTTCTGAAATTAGTAAAGTGTATTGGCTCAATAAAATTTATCCTGAAAACGTACGCCGTATGCATAGCGAAGGGGATTTCCACCTGCATGACTTGGGGCTCTTAGGTGCCTATTGTGTAGGGTGGGACTTACAAGACTTACTGCTTAGCGGGTTTACAGGGGTAGTCGGCAAAGCGGAAAGTAAACCGGCCAAACACTTCCGTACCGCGTTAGGGCAGGTAGTCAATTTCTTCTATACACTGCAAGGCGAGAGTGCCGGAGCGCAGGCATTTAGCAACTTTGATACTCTTTTAGCTCCGTTTATCTACTACGATAAACTCACTTATGATGAAGTGAAACAAGCCTTACAGGAATTTTTGTTTAACGTAAACGTGCCCACCCGCGTGGGTTTCCAAACACCGTTTACCAACCTGACCATGGACTTAACGGTTCCTTCCTACTATAAAGACCAGCCGGTCATTATCGGTGGAAAATTGCAGGATAAAACCTATGGGGAATTCCAAAACGAAATGGATATGCTTAACCGCGCTTTCTGTGAGGTTATGCTCGCCGGAGATGCCAAGGGCCGCGTGTTTACGTTCCCTATTCCCACCTACAACATCACTAAAGATTTTGATTGGTCTAACCCCAAATTAGAACCCTTGTGGGAAATGACGGCCAAATACGGAATCCCGTACTTTGCCAACTTTATTAATTCAGATATGAACCCGGAAGATGCCCGTTCCATGTGTTGCCGTTTGCGTATTGATAACCGCGAACTGCGTAAACGCGGCGGCGGCTTATTTGGCTCGGCTCCGCTTACCGGTTCTATCGGCGTAGTAACTATCAACTTGCCGCGCTTGGGGTATTTATCTAAAACTGAAGACGAATTCTTTGCCAACCTTAAAGATCGCATGGAAGTAGCCAAAACCAGTTTGGAAATTAAGCGCAAAGTAATTGAACGCTTTACCAAAGGCAACTTGTATCCGTATATGAGCTTTTACTTACGCTCCATCCGCCAACGCTTTGGCGAATTTTGGAAGAACCACTTCTCTACGATTGGGTTAGTAGGGCTTAATGAGTGCGCCCTTAACTTAATCGGTGAGGATATTGGTACGGAAAAAGGCCGAAAATTTGCCGAAAAAACACTTACCTTTATGCGTGAAACGCTGGTTAAATTCCAAGAGGAAACCGGCAATAACTACAACTTGGAAGCAACCCCGGCGGAAGGGACTTCCTACCGCTTGGCTAAGTTGGATAAAGAACGCTACCCGGAAATTATCTGCGCCAACGAGGCTTTGTATAAGCAAGGGCACCAACCGTTCTATACCAACTCTTCCCAGCTCCCGGTCAACTATACCGACGACGTATTTGAAATGTTGGATCTACAGAGCACAGTTCAATCCAAATACACCGGCGGTACCGTACAGCACATTTTCACGGGTGAGCGCATCAAAGATTTGGAAGCTATGAAACGCTTTATCAAAACGGTGTGTGAACGCTATACGTTGCCGTATTTCTCAATTACACCCACGTTTAGTGTATGCCCCAAATGCGGTTACATTGCGGGAGAACATTTTGAATGCCCCAAATGTAAAGCCGAACGTATGCAAGAGTTGCAACGCAAGATTGCTCTTTTGGAAGAGCAGCTCTATAGCAAATAAGATTTGGCCTTGGGCCACCAGGGAAAGGGAGTTTCACGGCTCCCTGCCCTTGAAAAATTATACTTGATAGGAGACAATTATGACAGCACAAGAAAGACAAGCCGTAGAAACGAAAATTTCAGACCTCAAAAAAGAAATGAGCAAAGTACAGGGTTCCAAATGTGAAGTATACTCCCGCGTAGTGGGTTACTTGCGCCCGGTACAAAACTGGAATAAAGGCAAAAAGGAAGAATATTCCATGCGCAAAACCTTAAACGTAGAAGGTGGCTGCAGCTGCGGTTGCGAATGCGCCAGCGATAAATAATTCTCCCCCTTTCTAAGGCATAGGTTTCATGAAGTTGGGCGGATTGGTAAAGTTTACCTTAATTGACTTCCCCGGCAGACCGGCAGCAATTGTATTTACACAAGGGTGCAATTTTCGTTGCCGCTATTGCCACAATCCGGAGTTAGTTTACCCCCATCTGTTTGAGGAACCTATGCCCGAAGAAGAAATCATGGCTTTTTTAAAGCGCCGCCAAGGCACCTTAGAAGGCGTGGTTGTATCGGGTGGCGAACCAACTTTGCAAGAAGACTTAGTCCGCTTTATGGCGGATATTAAGGCCCTAGGTTATAAAATTAAGCTAGACACCAACGGCACCCGTCCCGAAGTATTAAAAGAACTTATTAACAAAAAACTGGTAGATTTTATTGCCATGGACCTAAAGGCCCCTCTTACCAAGTACGCGGCCATTACAGGAGTGGAAGCTAATTCTACGGTAATCCGCCAGTCTATAGACCTTATCCGCCAAAGCGGGTTGGAGTATCAATTTCGCACCACGTACGACAAAGAGATATTAGACGATAACGACATTGCTACCATCTCTGCTCCTGTAGACGGGAAAAATTACAAAGTGCAAGAGTGTTTACCGGTAGCCAAAGAGAAAGCCACTCTAAAAGTAATGCACGAAGAATTATAATTCTTCTTCACAAAATAGTGCCGCCGCAAGTTTGAAACTTGCGGCGGCTTTTTATTTACTTAAAATACTTATTTGGTCAATTGTTCTACCCGGTTGACAAACGTATCAAACTCAGCTTTCACACCGGAATAAAACTCATTCGAATGTTCCTTTACGTATTGCAACATAGGTTTACCATTTACGTTGCAGGCCTTGTACACTTTAGCTAACGGCTCAGCTTGTGCATCCTCTAAATCCGCAATTTTATCGGCAAAGTTGAGCAAGATATATTGCATAATGAACGAAGAATTGTTTCCATCCGCCACACGGTTAATGTTTGCCTGTTCACTTAATCTTTCCACACGATCGGCAAAGTTTAAGAGTTCGGTTTTTTCTTTCCCGTTAATATCACCGGGGAAAATGCCTGCATTAGCACGCACAAACTTAACAAACGGCACACCTTTTACTTCAAAGGTAGCATAGCAAGCGGCTAAAGGCAATGCCTGTTCATCGCTCATGCCTACCATCGGGTCGGCCATATTCATTAAGATGTTTTGTTCTATAAAAGAAACCTTTTGTTCTGCCGCATACTGCTCAAAAGCTTCCTTTCTGCTGGCACAATCTTCGTCACCTTGCGCTACAGCGTTTAACGCAAACGCGGAAGCGGAAAACAACATCACACCAAACAACGCGATCACTTTTTTCATAATTTCCCCTCCTTTTAGGGCTTTCTTACTTATAGTATAGGGAACTTAAAGCCAAAATACCATAGGCCAAAAGGCCCATCAAACGGTGGGCCTTTTGAATCTATTTAGTAGGGTCTATTTTATTGGCGAAACCATCTAAACGTATTTCAGCATACATATCCAAGTGTATAGACTGCTCATGGAGAAATTCACTTAGTGGCCGGCCTTTGACTTGGTACGTCTTGTAAATAGCCACTTTACCCGCAGCTTGCTGCTCGCTCATTTGCTCCATGGGGTTAATCATATTTTCAAAAACATAGTCCACAATTGCCAAATCGTTATTTTTTACAACCACCTGGTCAAAAGCGGCCTTTTCGCTGAGTTGTTCCACGCGTGCAGCAAAGGCAAGCAAATTCGCTTTTTCTTTTCCGATTACATCCCCAATGGAAATGTCCGCATTTTTACGTACAAATTCCACCAAGGCCACTCCTTTTACTTTAAACGAAGTATAACAAACGGCTAGCGGCTGCGCTTGTTCATCTGTCATACCTGCCATTGGGTAAACCAAGTCGGTCAAGATATTTTGAACAATGAACGAATCTTTGTCTAATCCGTCCACCAACCGTTCAAACCTATCTTTTTGATCTTGACACCCTTCACCAGAAAGCGCTACAGCGTTTAGGGCAAACACGTTAGCGCAAAACAACATCACACCAAACAATGCTAGTACTTTTTTCATCATTTTCAATCCTCTTAGGGCCTTCTTACTTATAGTATAGGGAACTTAAAGCCAAAATACCATAGGCCAAAAGGCCCATCAAACGGTGGGCCTTTTATATAGGTCTTTTTCTCTAATAGCGAAATTGTCCCTTTTCGTACACGACTTTTTTGGAACCGTCTTTTAAGGTAGCCGTAACGGTTTTATCTTCCGTATTGATTAAATCCCAATGCAAAGAAGAATCATTAAAGCCTAATTTTTCCTTCATCTTTTTGTCTAATTTACTTTGCGGGCCGCTAAACGTGTCGGCATAACTGGCCCCCACCGCTACGTGGCAGTTGCCGTATTTTCCACCAAAGTTTTCATCAAATAAAATATCCGCCATAAATTTGGTAATTTTGGAAAACCGGCGGTCTGTCAAAGAAAACTCGCCGATTTGGCTGGCCCCTTTATCCATCGCAAGCATCTTGCGCACAAAATCGGCCCCTTGCTCGGCACCTGCTTTGATGACACGCCCGTTTTTAAACTCTAAGCGCACACCCTTTACATAATTGCCGCTGCGGTAAGAAGATAAATCGGCAAAATATATGCCGCGCGTACCGCGCCAATCCGGCGAGGTAAAAATTTCAAAAGACGGGATATTACACCCACCGCCTGCAATAAATTTGCGCTTTTCACCCAACAAAACCTCAAAGTCCATATTTTTAGTTTGCACACGCAAGGTTTTAATCGGTAGTGCCGAAAGCCACTTGCCAATCTCGTTAATTTGCCGGGTGACTTCCTGCCATTTTTTAACAGGGTCTTTTTCATTTAAAAAGCACGCCCGTGCTACCTGATTGGCATATTCTTTAACAGACAATCCGGCCCGCGCAGCCAATTCTTGCGTGGGATAATTGCAAAGTGTCCACGAAAACAGCCCTTTTTGCTCGCGCACATCCAAAATTTCGCGTACGGGTTTGCGTGCTACGGCACTCTTAGCAAGTTTAGCCGGGTTAATTTTTTTAAGATGGGTCAAATCCTGCGGAGCGTGCAACGCAATTAGGCCGTTAATGTTACCCTGGATCTCTTTTTCCCCCACCGGCAAATAGGCAAGTTGCTTGTTATCCGCCAACTCGTAGAAAGCAGTAGTAAAATCTTCCGGTGCGTTCCAACGTAAAAGTACATTATAATGTTGTTCCAACAATTTAGTATAAACAGCTTTGGCAAGCGGCGCAGCCGCCATATCCGTACGCAATAACACACTATCATACTTTTTAAAATTTCCGTTACGCCGCGCGGCATGTAAAGCCCAAATTAAAACATCCGCATATTTTTGAAGTTGCAGATTACTAAACATTTCTATTCCCCCTTAAGTCTATTTAATGTTATAATACCAAATAACGAGGTTTTTTATGAAGAAAGTTTTATTCTTTGCTATCTGTGTGTTCTCTTTTCTCACGGCTTGGGCCGAAGTTGCTCCCTTACCCGAGGCACAGTTTACGCTTCTATACCCCCCGGCATCCTCATATGTGCTCAAAGATTCTGCTACAGAATTGCTGCTTTGTAAAGATCGTTTGTGTTTGGAACAAACCCCACTGGGGACGTATGGCTCTCAACGTATGACCTGCAATGAACAAACTTGTACCGCCGTATCGTATGACTTTGCTCCTTTTGCCCGATTAGTAAGTACCTTTGAAGATGGAACCTCGGTCTCTAGCAATGTATTCCCAATAGACGAAAATTTGATTAACCGGTTCAACGTATTTATCGGTCCGCAAGGATTATACATTGTTCCGGCAGAAAACCAAACGCAAGAATTTTTATGGGAACGTCCGCAAGCATGGGGCGCACTCGTTTTGATTTTAGTATTAGAATTACTATGTGCAGCCGCTTGGATTTGGTACACCAAAAAACGCTTTACTATTTTGTATGGGGTAGCCATTGCCAATGTGTTAACGGCGGCCTTAACATGGGGAATTTTGGTACACTATGTGCCACAAAGTGCCGTATGGTGGATTGCTTGCGTAGTTTTGGAAACGATGCTTGTACGTTTTATTAACTATAAAGATATTTCGCTTAAAGATTCGGCTACGCTTTGTATTATGACCAATGTAACCAGTTACACGCTAGGGATGATTATTTCCTTTATGTGGGCACAACTGTAACTCAATTTCTAGGCAAGCCCCGCCAAAAGGCGGGGTTTTTATTGATTAAAAAATCAACAACACTACCGCCATAAGAGCCATCCCGCCAATCACACCGCTAATTACCTGGTGTCCATGCCCGTAATCGTGTGCGGTGGGTAAAAGTTCATCTAACGCCAAATACACCATAATCCCGGCTACGATTGCAAACAAAACACCCAGTAACGCTTCGTGTAATACGGCACTTAAAATAAAATAACCCATTACGGCACCTACCGGCTCTGCCATACCACTCACGGCACTGGCCCAAAACGCTTTTTGGCGGCTGCCGGTAGAATGATAAACCGGTAACGCCACCGCAATTCCTTCCGGAATATTGTGAATTGCTACTGCCAACGCAATAGAAAACCCCAGCGTTACACTATCTAGTGCCGAGAAAAACGTTGCCAACCCTTCGGGGAAATTGTGCAGTGTCAGCGCCACCGCAGTAAAAATGCCGGTTTGTTTGAGTTTAGCGGTTTGTTTTAAGGTGTCTTCTTTCACATGTAAAGGCGGCAAACAACGGTCCACCCCCCAAGCTAGTCCAATCCCTGCAAAAAACAAAAGGACGGTAAACCAAGGACCATAATTACCGTATAAAGACGTAAGTGCATTTTGAGCGTGCGGCAAAATCTCCATAAAAGAAACATAAATCATCACGCCGGCAGAAAAACCAAGTCCTATGGCTAAGGCAGAAAGATTTTCTTTTTTAATGAAAAAGGATAATAGCCCACCCACCGCACTGGCGGCCCCGGCTAAAAAGCTGAGAATAAAAGCAAGTAGTAAGTGATTCATGTTAAGAATTGGCTACTTCTTGTGCGCGGCGGGTAGTAGCGGCAACTGCCTCGCGCAAAACCTCTTTGAGGTCACTTGTAACCAGCACTTCCATACCCGCAGCGGTACACCCACCGGGCGTGGCCACTTTTTGCGCTAACTGCGCGGGGGTGGCCTCTTCGTGTTGGGCCATTTTGGCCGCCCCAATAACTGTTTGGATTGCCAATTCACGCGCGGTTTTTTCGTCTAAACCCTGAACCTCGCCCGCGCGGGCTAGGCCGTCTATAAAATGATATACAAACGCCGGTCCGGAACCGGAAACCGCCGTTGCAACGTCAAATACATCAAGAGGAATCTCATAGGCTTTGCCCATACTTTCAAATAGTTTCATAATTTCCGTACGTACCGCTTGCGGTACCTGTGTTGCAAAATGGAAAAGGGTAACCCCTTCTCCAAGTGCAAGCGGCGTGTTGGGCATAATACGGATAATGGGCCAATGCGGTAAAACTTTTGCTATTTTGTCCACACTCCACCCCAATGCCATACTGACAAGTGGCTTTGACGGCACGTTGCACCCGGCAATTTGATCCAGGACTTGCGGCATTTGGGCCGGTTTAACCGCTAAAAATAAACAATCCGCCTCCGTAATTACGCGGATATTGTCCGTATACACGGCAATACCTAAGGTATCTGCCAGTAAATTGGCTTTTTCGGGGGTACGCACAGAAGCAAAAATATTCTCTTTTTTCAAACCCGTTTTTAAAAGGCCCCGGATAATCGCACCCCCCATTTCGCCGGCACCGATAAACCCTAATTTCATTTTGAACCTCCATGTTTTTTGTGCGTAAAAGGCTTGGCCTGAGGACCTACATAATCCGCCACTTTTTGCCCTTTGCCGCGCAATTTATATTTGTAAATCGTAAGCCCGCTAAGCCCCACCGGTCCACGTGCATGCGTTTTGCCGGTACTAATACCTACTTCGGCCCCAAACCCGTAACGGTATCCGTCCGCAAAACGGGTAGAAGCATTGTGATATACCCCGGCACTATCTACTAAATTTAAAAAAAGTTCGGCTTCTTGGGAATCCTGCGTGACAATCGCATCGGTATGGTGGGAACCGTATTGGTTAATATGACTAATAGCTTCCCGCACATTGGACACCAATTTGACTGAAAGCTTTTTCTCGCCATATTCCGTATGCCAATCTTCCACCGGCCCTGCTACCGGGGCCAACGTAACTACACGTTCGTCCCCATATAAAGTGACGCCATGTTGCACCAAGGTTTGTAAAAGTCTTTGCTGATTTTTCACTGGCCAATTCTCGTTAATTAAAAGCGTTTCCAAAGCATTACACGCGGCGGGATATTGCGTTTTAGCATCTACCGCCAGCGCACACGCCATGGTTATGTCCGCCGTAGTTGAAATATACATATGGCACACCCCGTCTGCATGTCCTAAAACGGGGATACGCGTGTTGGCTTTCACATAGGCCAAAAGTGCATTTCCCCCACGTGGAATGATTAAATCAATAGAGGCGTCTTCTTGAAGCATTTGGGCAGATTCTTCGCGCGAGGTAAGCAGCGCAAACGCACCTTGCGGATAACCGGGTAACGTGCCTAGCGCATTTAAAATGGTTTCCATAAGTGCCGTATTGGTGTGCAGTGCCTCTTTGCCCCCTTTAAGCAAAGCCGCATTGCCGGATTTAATGGCTAACGCGCAAATTTGCGGGATTACGTCCGGCCGGGCCTCAAAAATGATTCCCAGTACCCCAATAGGGCAAGAAATTTTTTGCAAAACAAGTCCTTCGTCCAGTTCCGTTTCTTCTAAAATAAGTCCCACCGGGTCCGGCAAGTTAAGCAGTTCCTCCATACCGCGTACGGTAGTTTCCAGTTTTTCTGGGGAAAGTTTCAGCCGTTCGTACAAAGCCTGTTTCATGCGTCCCGCGGCGACTTCGGTTTTAGCCGCTTGCAAATCAAGCGCGTTGGCCTGCAAAATTTCGCCTGCATGTGCGCGCAACGCTTGCGCCACGCTGCGTAAAGCCGTATCTTTAACTTCGGTAGGCAACGTAGCTAATACAAAAGAGGCGTTTTTGGCACGCTGGGCCAACTCTGTAACGTTCATAAAAGTACAATATTATCCCGGTGGACGACTTCATCATAATTTTTGGACCCGATTTTTTTAGCAATGTCGGCCGAAGCGCAACCGGCTAATTTAGCACACTCCTCGCTGGAGTAATTGCTAAGCCCGCGGGCAATTTCGTGGTCTTTTTCGTCCAAAATAGAAATAGCATCGCCCCGTTCAAATTCTCCCGCTACACCGATAACACCAATGGGCAAGAGCGAAGAACCTTTCTCTTGCAAAGCCTTTACCGCCCCGGCATTGACACGCACTCCGCCGGACACGTTGGTCGCATACGCCAACCACAATTTGCGTCCCGGCAAATCGGCAGTCGGTAAAAACAAAGTTCCCTTATACTGCGGCCCCCACAAAGCACTAATGGCCCCCGTCTGTTTCCCGTAGCTAATGACCATAGCCGCCCCGGAACGGGTCACAATTTTGGCAGCTTCTAATTTTGTTTTCATACCGCCGCGCCCGCGCGACGAAGCACAAAACCCCAAGGCTTCAATTTCGGGCGAAATTTTGCGCACAATTTCCAAACGCTTGGCTTGTTTGTTTTTGCGCGGGTCGGCATTATAAAGGCCTTCCACGTCACTTAAAATACATAATAAGTCTGCGTCCATGCCCGCCGTTACCAAAGCGGCTAATTTGTCGTTATCGCTAAAACAAACTTTGACGCCTTTATCTTTATAACCGCGCAGTTCATTAGTAGATACCGTATCGTTTTGGTTAATCACCGGGATACATCCTAATTCCAAGAGTCGGTTTAAGGTATCACGTAAACTTAAGTAACGGGCGCGGCTGGCAAAATCGTCCTCGGTAAGTAGCACTTGCGCGCACACGACGCCTAACTCTTTAAAACCGCGCTCATAAAATTTCATCAGCCCAATTTGCCCCACCGCCGCGCAAGCTTGTTTTAAAGAAACACCGTCTGCATCCGTAAGGCCCAAAACGCGTTTACCCATACCTACCGCACCGGAAGTGACCACAATAATTTCCTTTCCTTGTGCGCGCAAAGCTGCTAAATCTTCCATAAATGAGTACAAGCGCGAAAGCGCCAGCTCGCCTTTATCGGTGCTTAACGCATTAGTCCCAAATTTAAAAACAATGCGTTTTGATTTTTTAAGAATTTCTGCCGGTGTCATACTTCCTCTTTACAAGAAGAAAATTCACACTCGTTTTTAAATGCACACTCACTGCAATACTGCGTGTTGGGGGTAAAATCTTGTGCTTCTATTTTCTTTCCTGTTTCAATAAATGTGTTTAAAATTTTTGTTTCGTCAAATTCATCAAAATTAGCACTTTGCGTTTGGTTAAACGCTGTAAAGTAAAAGGTGGCTTTCCCTTTTTGCATATTCCATGCACGCCGGGCCCCCACACAGTAAATGCCTAATTGCAAGGAGTCCGTTACCGGCAAACTTAAATCCACATCCGTCCCGGTTTTATAGTCAATGACTTCCCACGTGCCGTCCGGGTATTTATCAATACGGTCAATTTTTCCGCGCAAGGTCCACCCGTCATACTCAAAAATAAATTCACGCTCGGTACTATCCACCGTAGTTTTGCGTTCATACTCCCGCTGGGCATATTCTTCCATCATTTTTTTGCCCTTTAAGTACCACTCCATTTGCTCGCCCGCGCTACTGTACCCGGCCCCTAACCAACAATCATCATAGTAGTTGAGTAACTCGGACGGGTCGTTACTTTCGGCGTGGTAAGCTTCCAACGCGCGGTGAATAGAAACGCCTAATGAAGAGGCCGGTACCAGCCCTTCGCGCTTGCCGTCTATATATTTGTACTTGTACAAGAGGGGACACTCTTTATAGGTTTTGATTTTGGAATAATTAAGCTCGCGCACGTCGCTATACATATTAGGACTCCTGCGTGTGGCGGATAAAACGTACCAACGTATCCCCATATTTTTCGGTGCGAAAAACTTCCAACCCGGCCGGGATGGCAAACACTTCGGTTTTATGGGTTTGAATTACTAAAAGCCCTTTGGGAGCTAGCAGTTTAGCATCGGCTACGTTTTTTAAAGACGGTTCTGAGAAAGAAAGCATCTTGTTATTAATATCGCGGTAAGGCGGGCCCATAAAAATAATATCATAACCGTCATTATCGCTATAGGCTAGCAGCCAATCAAGCGGTTTTAAAATATCCCCGCGAAGTACCTTGGCACGCTCTTCAAAACCCAAATGAACCAAGTTGCGGTGGATATTTTTAATACACGCGGGTTCTTTTTCCACCATCACTGCTTTTAAGGCCCCGCGGCTTAATGCTTCCAAAGACACGTTACCGGTACCGGCAAATAAATCCAAAAATTTGGCCCCGGTAATACGCGGACGCAAAATATCAAACAGTGACTGTTTGATCCGGTCCGAAATAGGCTTTACCGGTAAATTTTTGGAAACCGAAAAAATCCGTCGGCCGCGTGCGGTACCTGCAATAATACGCATAAAAACTCCTTATAGTTGGGCAATACCTTCTTTAAGCGCGTAACGCACTAACTCGGCCTGTTTATGGATACCCAGTTTGCGCATAATATTATTGCGGTGCACGTGAATCGTGTTTAAAGAAAGCGTAAAATGTTTGGCAATTTGCTTGCTGCTGTACCCTTCGGCAATCAGTTGCAGCACTTCTTTTTCTTTATTGGTTAAATGGGTTCCGTCTTTTTTAGGAGCCCGTTTACCTAAAAAGCCTTGTACTAAAAATTTAGATATTTTCCCGCCGAAATAGAATCGACCGGCGGCTACTTCCCGCACGGCTTCTAGCAGTTCTTCGGCGCGGGAAACTTTCACCACAAAGCCTTTGGCCCCGGCTTTTAAGGCTTTTTCCACAGACACGCGATCATCATACATGCTTAAAATCAGCACTTTGGCTTTGTGATCCTGACGCAGCAGTTTACTGACTGCTTCTACCCCATTAAGTACCGGCATGGAAATATCTACAATATATACGTCAGCCGGTTTCTTTTTGGCTAGTTCCAATAATTCCTGTCCATTGGAAACTTCCCCAATTACTTCAAATTCTTTTTTGTTCGTTTCCAACATCATGCGTACCCCTTGGCGTACCAAGGCATGGTCATCTG
Organism: Elusimicrobiaceae bacterium; assembly: GCA_017961295.1. GTDB lineage: Bacteria > Elusimicrobiota > Elusimicrobia > Elusimicrobiales > Elusimicrobiaceae > Avelusimicrobium. The sequence goes on along the minus strand of JAGCXL010000037.1, from coordinate 29,714 downwards.
CTAATATAATTTTAATCATTGGTTTCCCTCATACACAAAGCAAGGGCAAGTAACTTTAATTTGAGTTCCTTTCCCCGGCGTACTTAAGATTTCTAATTCCCCACCTAAAAGGCGGACACTATCTTGCATAGAGCGCAACCCCACATGATTAATGGAGCAACGTTGTGTTTTTTTAAATCCGATTCCATCGTCGGTTATCGTTAAAAAAAGTTTCCCTTTTATTCGTTTTAGTTGCACGGTCACGCGCGTAGCCTGTGCGTGTTTAACTACATTACTAAGGGCTTCTTGCACCAACCGATAAAGCAAAATTTTAACCTGATCGCAAATACCTTTTTCGGGCATTTTTTGCGAGCACACAAACCGATACGTCAGCCGCCCCAGCTCACAAACTTCTTTAACAAGTTCTTCTATACTGCCGCGCAAAGCCCCGTCGGTATCCAAACTGGGGGGACGCAAAGCAACAATAATATTGCGCAAACGCTCAATACTGTGTTGCGTTTGAATTTGCAAACGTTCTAAATCTTTAAGGGCTTGCTGCGTGTTCCCTTTCTGTACACTTTGTTTGGTTAGGTTGACAAGTGCTGCCAACATTACCGAAGCAGTGCCGATTTCATCATGCAACGCTTTAGCCACTTCGCGCTTTTCAATTTCGCGCGCGGCCAGCAACATTTGCGCAAATGTCCGCGGGGCCGAGCCGTCATGCAAAAAACTTGCGCTTGTCTGCCGCAGAGTACCCCAAGTTGAAATATCGCGTGTTACACTCAAAACTTCGCCCACCTTTCCGTCACAGTTTGTAAGCGGCAACAAAGTTGTTTGATGCACCCGCATGCCTTCCTGCCACTCATAACTATTCGGGCGCGCAGTAGCAAAGGCCTGGCGTAAATAAGTTTGGTGCAATCCACGCGGAGTAGTTAGCTCCGCCGCTATTTCAGGCGCCAAACAACTACACACCTGCGCAGCAGACGCGGGCAACTTGAAAAGTAAAATCGTATGATATGCCTGCGTAGAAAACTGCGGCACGCCCTGCCCGGCAACTTTGCCTGTTTTACCCTTACCAATTGTACGAGGACCGGAGCAAGCACTACCGCCTTTTCCCGCTTGAGCGAAAATTGGCTTAGAACACATAATCTGCCTCTATAGTGATATTGTACTATACTTTGCCTAACCTTGACTATAGCCATACATAAAAATAATTAATGAATCCACAAGTAACAGTCCGGGTTATTACGCCACATTAGGTTCAAGTTTTATATAATAGAGTTGTATGGTTAAACGCAAACATACTCCTTTGTACAAATCCCCCCTCTTTTTAACGGCAGTCGGGGCCGCGTTTGTTGTACTGATTTTAGCTTTTGCGGTATTTATGCGTTATATTTTTTCCGGGCTTCCTCCCGTCTACGAAATGGAAGAATACACTCCCTCTTTAACTACTAAAGTTTATGACCGTAACAATGAACTGATCCATGAGTTTTCCATTGAAAAGCGTATGATGGTGCCACTGGAAGAAATCCCGGTGGACTTACAAAATGCCGTGGTGGCCATGGAAGATCGCAACTTCTTCTCACACCCGGGCATTTCGCTGCGCGGTATTGGGCGTGCACTACTTAACGATATGGTGACCGGGCGGGCTCAGCAAGGGGCCTCCACCCTTACCCAGCAACTATCCCGCGGCGTATTTTTAACGCAAGAGAAAAAACTGATTCGTAAAATCCGCGAAATTATCTTGGCAATTCAAATTGAACACCAATTTAGTAAACCCGAAATTTTGCAACTCTATTTAAACCAAATCTACTTAGGTAGCGGCTCTTACGGTGTTAAAGCCGCCGCTAAAAAATACTTTGATAAAGATTTAGACCAACTCACCACCGGAGAGGCGGCCTTACTCGTTGGGCTGATCCCCGCCCCCGGGCGTTACAATCCGTTTGTTAATCCAAATTTGGCTCGCCAACGCCGTAACTTGGTTTTAAGTGTCATGCGTGAGCAAAATTATATTACAGATGAAGAATACCAAAAAGCCAAAGAAGAACCCATGCCGGTTAAACCACCGCAAGCTGATGACAACAAACCCGGACGCTATTTTATCGAACATGTCCGCCGCATTTTGGAGCCCAAATACGGTATGGACACGCTGTGGAAAGCCGGACTTAATATTTACACTACGTTAGATATTAAACAGCAAAAAATGGCCGAAGAAACCATGAATAAGTGGCTAAACGATTTTGACGAACAGGTAGCCAAAGGGTTGGGTATTGAATTTGATCCCAACGACAGCGAAGCCGAAACCGCCCAAGAAACCGACGAAGAAGCTACCCCCAAAGATCCTTCCGAAAAAGCCCCCCGGTTGCAAGGTGCCTTTATGGTACGCGACGTGAAAACCGGGGCTGTACGGGTTATGATTGGGGGGCGTGAGTATGATGAAAGCAAGTTTAACCGGGCCACGCAGGCCAAACGCCAACCGGGATCTTCTTTTAAACCTTATGTGTGGATGGCGGCTTTGCAAAAAGGGTACACCCCCGCCACCTTGGTCAAAGACTTGACCACCATGTTCTATTACGACGGACGGAATTGGCACGCTTTTGACGAAAATTCCGACCTATATTCCTTAGATTTAGCCAAACAGTCTTTTATTGCCGGCAAAGATTTTAATGTGTGGGTTCCGCAAAACTACGGCGGTAAAAGTGAAGGATGGATTACACTACGCAAAGGGCTTGAAAAATCTAAAAATTTAGTAGCTGTAAATTTGATAGATGCCGTCGGTATAATGGATGTAATCCGCGTAGCGCGCAAAGCAGGGATTACGGCCAACTTGCCCCGCGTTCCGGCTTTAGCTTTGGGTGTAAGCGTGCTGCAAATGGACGAACATCTAGCTGCTCTTACTACCTTTGCTAACGGAGGTATCCATACAGATAACTACTATATTGAACGTGTAGAAGATGCCAACGGACGCATCTTAGAGCAACATATCCCTATTGAACAAGCTCAATTTACTCCGCAAAATTCGTATCTGCTGATCAATATGATGAAAGGCGTGGTCCAGCGCGGAAGCGGGGCGTACGTCAATCGCCTAGGCCGCAATATTGCCGGCAAAACAGGCACTACTCAAAGCCACCGCGACATGTGGTTTGTGGGTATGACCCCACATACTGCAGCTGCCGCTTGGATGGGCTACGATGATGATACTTCACACGAAGAAGGCGCTAAATTTACCGGGAGTACTACTGCCCGCTGGTGGACGGCTATTATGGAACAGATTTTAAAAACCGAACCTAATGACGATTTCCCTGTTCCGGAAGGGATTTCCTTTGCTTATATTAATCCTTTAACCGGTAAATTAGCCACCCCTGCCGAGCGCAATAAAATTTTGGAAGCCTTTATCACCGGGACTGAACCGCAAAGTTTCTAGACGATATGTCTACCAAATCTTCTTCCTTTACGCGTTATTATGGGCTGCCCAATGGGGCGGTCCAAGCGTACTATATCTGTAAAAATTTATTGGATACAACCCGCCCGGTTATTTTTGTCAGCGCGCAAGATTTAGATGACTTTGACCAAGCCGCCCAAACCTTTGCTCCGGCCGGAATGCTTCTGCTTTCCTTTCCCGCTACCGACACGGGCCAAATGCGTTTTTTACACCAATTACTAAACCATAAAAAAGGGCCTGTCTTAATTAGCGCACCGTACGAGTCTTTGCAAACCCCACTACCCAACCCGGCCGATTTTCAAGCCCGTACCCATACTTTCCGCCGAGGGGATACGCTGCGCCGCCAGGAACTTTTAGACCTATTAGAATCGGCCGGCTACACGCGCGCGGATTATGCCGAAACGCCCGGAGAATATGCGGCCCGCGGAAGTGTAGTAGATATTTTCTGCTTGCATTACGAAAGTCCGCTGCGTTTGTATTTTTCGGGGAACCGGTTGGATTCCATCAGTGCCTTTGATGTGGATACGCATAACACACAAAACACCGTAGATGAGGCACTCATTTTACCGCTTTTATTTGAAAAAAAGCCCTGCACCCTTGTAGATTTTGTACCTAACGCCCGCTTTATTTTTGATGAGCCCCCGGCTGATTTTGATCTGCAAAATTACCCCTGCTATGCGGTTACTTCCCTATTACCCACGGCAAACGCTACTAACTGTAATTTAAAGGCCAACTTATCCTTCGGCGGAAATACCAATCTTTTGGCACAAGAAGTCAAACGGCTTATAGCGCAACACCTACACATTTTTATTACCTGTCTAAACCGCGGTGAACTGAACCGCTTAACTGAACTCTTGGAAGAGAACCCCGTTTTCAAACAGGTTGAATTTATCATTTCTCCCCTTACGCAAGGGTTTATTGATGAACAAAACCACGTGGCCTATATTTCATCCAACGAAATTTTAAACCGGCGCTTTCGCACCGCACGCGTGCTCAAGCATTTTGATGTAGAAAATGCCAAACGTGTACGCTTTAAAGAATTACAAGCCGGGGATTACGTCGTTCACCGGGACTACGGCATCGGCCGCTACCTGGGCCTGGAAGTGATGAACGAGGCCGAAAACCCGATTGATTGTTTACGCATTGAATACCGCCGGGGCAGCAAGCTCTATGTGCCCATGTATGACTTTAAAAAAGTGCAAAAGTATATCTCTGCCGGGGGCAAACGCCCCACTTTGGCCGTACTAGGGGGAAGTAGTTGGAAGGAAGTGAAAAAACGCGTGAGTGAGCAAGCCCAAAAAGCCGCCCGGGAAATTTTGAAACTGGAAGCCAAACGCCAAGCCGCCGGAGCCCCCGTCATTTCGGGCGATTTGCGCCTAGAGCAAGAGTTCGCCGATTCGTTCCCCTATGTGCTTACTCCCGGTCAAGAACAAGCCATCAAAGACACCTTAAACGACTTAGATTTACCCAAACCCATGGACCGTGTCCTTGTGGGGGACGTGGGTTTTGGCAAAACCGAAGTAGCCATGCGGGCCGCTTTAAAGGTAGCTCTATCGGGCAAACAAGTTATGGTATTAGTCCCCACCACTATTTTGGCGGACCAACACTACAAAACATTCACCAAACGTATGGCGGGATTTCCGCTCAATGTGCGTATGTTATGCCGCTTTCAAACCAGGGCCCAGCAAAAAGAAGTGCTGGCTGAACTTAAAAGCGGACTGTGTGACATCATTATCGGCACACACCGCTTACTTAGCAAAGATATCGGTTTTAAAGAACTGGGGCTTGTGATCATTGATGAAGAACACCGCTTTGGCGTTAAACAAAAAGAAAAAATCCGCGCGCTTAGTATAGGGGTCCATTGTTTAATGCTTAGTGCCACCCCGATTCCGCGTACGCTAAACCAATCGCTTTCGTCTTTACGTGATATTTCTTTGATTGACACCCCCCCGCGCGGCCGGACCCCCATTAAAACCGTTGTTACCGCGTGGGACGACGAACTGGCTGCCGCCGCCATCAATCAGGAACTGGCCCGAAACGGGCAAGTTTATTATGTGTATAACACGGTGCGTGATATGCAAGAACGCTTGGCTTTTTTGCGTAAACTTGTTCCACAGGCACGTATTTGTATGGCCCATGGACAGATGAACGAAAAAGAATTGGAACAAACACTTTGGGATTTTAATCAAGGGAAATACGACGTTTTGCTAGCCTCCACCATTATTGAATCGGGCATAGATATTACCAATGCTAATACTTTAATTGTAGAAGACGCACAAAACTTTGGTCTGGCCCAACTTTATCAGCTGCGCGGACGCATCGGGCGCGGGAATCAAAAAGCTTACTGCTATTTGTTCCACCCGGACTGGTTATTTAATAAAGCCCCGCAAGAAGATAATTCATACGCCGATTTGGCAGCCGTATACTTAAAACGAACGCCACAGAAAGACCCCACCGCCCAAGCCAAAGAACGTTTATCGGCACTCATGGAATTTGGGGAACTGGGCAGCGGCTTTCGCCTGGCTTTGCGCGATATGGAAATCCGCGGTGCCGGGGAACTGCTAGGCGTTAAACAACACGGCTACGTCAATGAAGTGGGCCTTACGCTCTATTGTGATTTAGTTGCCGCCGAAGTACGTAAATTAAAAGGCCAACCTTCTAATCGCAAACTGCAAACCAAGGTCAATCTGCCACTACCGGCATTCATCCCACCGGATTATGTACCCGATGAAGCCGAACGCCTCAAAACTTATAAAGAGCTTATGAGTGCCGATCCCGCCCAAACCCAAACCATTTTGGCACGTCTGACCGACCAATGCGGCCCAATACCGCCGGAAATTGAAAACTTGGTTAAAATAATTACGTTAGCTAATCAAGCCGGGGCACTGGGTATTTATCAGTTGGACTGGGTCCACCCGGGGTTAGAACTTTCTTTTACCAAACACGCCCCACTCCCCCCCGACTTACCGGAACAATTGCTCTTTAAGTACGGGCCGGAAGGGGTCCAATTCTTACAGTCCAAAAACGGGTATGGGCTTCTCCTGGCCTGTGCTGAGAATACAGATCCGCTTAAGTGGACCCAACAAACGCTTATATTCTTAAGCAGCCTTTTCTTCCCGCAAAAATGATATAGTATAAGTATGAGATACACTGCCTTACTTTTAGTATGCTCTTTAGGACTGATCGCTTGCCAAAAAGAAAGTGCTCCTGTGTCCGTATCTAATGAACAAGCACAAGCACGCGTTGGCAGTGTAACTATTACCGAAACGGACTTGCAAGACGGACTGAATTTACTGAGTGAAAAGGACCGCCAATTCGCCCAAACTCCGCTAGGTAAGCAAAATTTCTTACAAATTCTCACACGGGAAAAACTCATCTTGGCAGACGCTGAGGCCCAAGGGCTGAATCAACAAAAAGATTATGTGTCTCTACTCGAACAGAAACGTACCGAACTGGACCGCATCTATGATTCCTACGCCCAGCAAATGTTGGTACGGATGTGGTACGACAACCAAATAAAGGCATTAGAACCTACGGAAAAAGAGATTAAAGAGTATTACGAAAAATACCCTTATGAGATGACCATTAAGCAAATCATTTTGGACAATGCCCAAACAGCAGACCAAATTCTACGGTCGTTAAAAAGTTCACCCGGCCGTTGGAAAGGATTTGCCCAGCAATATTCCATTGCCCCCGAAAGTTTGCAAACCCTTACTTTTATGCCCGGGGAATATTTGGAAAGTTTGGAAATTATTGCCGCTAACTCCGCCACCGGTAGAGTAGAAGGGTTCTTTAAAACTTCGCAAGGATTTCATATAATAATGAAAACAAATGAAAAACGCCTTTCCTTTAAAGAGGCTGAGCCGCGTATCCGGCAAATACTGGCTAACCAAAAATTAGACCAACTGTTGGATACGCTTAAAACCAAATACGAGGTTATTATTTATGACAAAAACGAATAAATTCTTCATCGCCCTGTTCGCGTTATGCTTAGGGTTTGGCGCGCAGGCCAAAGTCATGGAGTCTTCCGTGGCTACCGTAAACGGAAAACCCGTGCTCGCTTCGGAATATGATTCTTACTTGCAAAGCGTAGTGGAGCAATACCAAGCCACCGCCCCCCAATTTTTGGCCCGTCCGTACGCAAAGGATTTGTTGGGCAAAGAAGTGCTAAAAGATTTAATTTCCAAGGAACTGGTCTACCAGGCCGCCCAAGAGGCTAAAATCACGGTTAAAGATTCGGAACTGGACGAAGGACTTAATGAAATTAAAACCCGCTTTGCCATTGATGAAAAGACCGGACAACCCGACCCTAAAGGGGCCGAAAAACGCTTCAACGAAGCTCTTAAAAAACAAGGGATGACGCTTAAAACTTACAAGACCAAACTCTCTAAAGAAATTGCTTCCCGCAAACTGTTGGAGCAAGAACTCAAAAAAACCGTTAAACCGGTAGAAGAAGCAGACGCCAAAGCCTTGTTTGACGAAGTACAAGCCGTCTTAAAGAATAATACCAAAAAGATTAAAGAAATGGAAAAAGAAGACCCGCAACACTTACTGGAAGTTCAAGCCATTGCCACCAAATTAAAACAACTCTCTTCCGAGCAAGTACGCGTGGGGCATATCTTCTTAGCCACACCGCAAGATATGTCTGCCGCAGATAAAAAAGCCAAAGAAGAACTGGCTAAAAAAATTAAACAAGAATTAAATAACGGGATGGATTTTTCTACTGCCGTCAAAAACTATACCGAGGATCAACAAGCCTTGGCAACCGGCGGAGATATGATTTTGGTCAAAGGGATGGCCCCCAAAGAAATTGATGCCAAAGCCTTCTCTTTACCTGTAGGCAAAGTGAGTGACCCCATTAAAACGGACCTGGGGTACCACATTATTAAGGTCAAAGAAAAACGCGCCGAACGCACCATTGAATTTGATGAAATTAAAAACGATTTAGGCCAATATATTGCCCAAACCCGTATTTTAGAGGCGCAGGCCAAATACTTATCGGGCTTGGCTGAAAAGGCAGACATCAAAATTACGAAAGAATTTGAAGTAGATAAAGCCATTGCCGCCGAGCAAGCCAAGAAAGAAGAAAACAAAAAAGACGAAGTTAAAAAATAAACTTTATGTGTCCCCCGTTTGAGCGGGGGATTTTTTTATATGTCTAAACCTACTGTTTTAATTACGGCCGGGGATCCCTTGGGAATTGGGCCCGAAATTGTAGTAAAAGCGTTGCACGATACACGTGTGCAACACGCTTGCACCCCGGTTGTCATTGGTGAACCCTTATCATTACAAAAAGCCGGGTTTACGGAAAATCTGGCCGCCCTTATCCCCATAGATATACCCCAAAATTTGTCCGGTGCACCACGCCCAACCGCTATCGGGGGACGCGTTAGTTTTCAAGCGGTAGAAACAGGCATTAAACTAGCCCTTAAAACAGGTTGCCCGCTGATAACCGCGCCCATTTCCAAACAAAGCTGGGCCTTGGCCGGCGTTCCCTTTACCGGGCATACCGAACTCTTACGCGCGCGCACCGGGGCGGACGGACTTATGATGTTTTGCGCCGGAAATATACGCTGTGCGCTCGTTACAGAGCATTTTGCCGTGGCCGATTTGCCACACCTATTAACCAAAACCCGCGTACAAAAATCAGCCCAACACTTTATAGAAGCTTTGCGCAAAATGGGAATCAAAAAACCGCACGTTGTGCTGTGCGCGCTGAACCCACACGCCAGCGATAACGGACAATTTGGTACCGAAGAAAATAAAGTATTGGCTCCCATTGTGCGAGCTTTGCAAAAGCAAGGGTTTCACGTGCAAGGTCCGCTACCAACTGACGCCGCGTGGCTTTCCCACATCCGTGGGAAGTACGACGGCATCCTGTGTATGTATCACGACCAGGCACTCCTGGGCCTTAAACTGGCTGCTAAAGAACCCGCGGTACATATTACCGCCGGGCTCCCGTTCTTGCGGGTTTCCCCCACCCACGGTACTGCCTTTGACATAGCCGGCCAAAACAAAGCCAATTCGCGCAGTATGATTCAAGCTGTTTTATTTGCCGTTACTCACCAGTAAAAAACCCCGTATATCCTTTAAATTTTATATAATGTAGAGGATAGGTTTTTTATGAGTAATATTTTGTATTTTGAGACGTTAGAATCTACCCAGACGTACCTCAAAGACCACTTTAAAGAATTAGACGATAAGACCGTCGTAACTGCAAATACCCAAACGGCCGGACGGGGCCGTTTTGACCGCAAATGGATTAGCGAGCCGGGCGGGTTGTATTTTTCCATTTTACTCAAACTCCAAAAAACTGATTTCTTGGCCAATTTTACCCAACTCTTGGCTCTTTGCGTATGCCAAGCGGCTGAGAAATACGCCATTGAGCCCAATTTAAAATGGCCCAACGACGTGCAAGTAGCCGGCAAAAAACTCTGCGGAATTTTAAGTGAAGTGGTTACTCACAACGGTCAAATAGCCGGGCTTGTAATCGGTGCGGGAGTCAATGTGGAACAAGCCGATTTGTCCCACGTGGGGCAACCCGCTGTTTCTTTGCGCGAGTTAGGCGTTAACGTTGCCAAAGAAGATTTTTTACAAGATATTTTGGACTTATTTTTCCAAAGTTATCCGGCGGTTAGAGAGGAAGGCTTTACGGTTATCCGTCCGGCCTACCAAGAACGCTTTCCCTTTTTGGGCAAGCAAATTGTTGTTAAAAACGGTACCTCGGCTTTAACGGGTATCGCACACGATTTATCCCCAAGCGGTACGCTTTTATTGCAAACCAAAAACGGCCCGCAGGAGATTTTAATAGGAGACTTATTAGTATGAGTGAAAGTTTAATCGGGCAAGCGGTTAACATTACGTTAATTGGGATGTCCGTTGTGTTCGTATTCCTAATCATCCTTGTGTTACTCATGAAGGGATTAGGTGTAGCTGTACAGGCACTGGAAAAATATTTTCCGCAAACTGTACCTGCCGCTAGTGACCATGCGTTAATCGCCGTTGCGATTGCCGCCGCTAAAAAATTTCAAGGTAAATAGGAGACTTTATGAAAAAAATTAACTTTATGCTAACCGCATTTCGTGACGGGTTTCAATCCGTCTACGGAGCGCGCGTACTGACCAAAGACTTTATGCCCGCCGTAGAGGCAGCTAAACACGCCGGCATTAATCACATGGAGTTTGGTGGCGGGGCCCGCTTCCAAGCGCTCTATTTCTATTGCAACGAAGACGCTTTCGCTATGATGGATACCTTCCGCAAAACCGCCGGGCCCGATGCCAACTTGCAAACCCTCGCCCGCGGTGTAAACGTAGTAGGTTTGGACAGCCAACCTTCCGATGTTATCAAAGCGCATGCTGAACTGTTTAAAAAACATGGCACCACCACCATCCGCAATTTTGATGCGCTTAACGATGTAAACAACCTCATTTACTCCGGTCAATGCATCCACAATGCCGGCCTTAAACACGAAGTATGTGTGACCATGATGTCCTTGGCCCCGGGTTGGGATAACACCGGCAAGATCCATACCGAGGTTTTTTATGAAAAAATCTTACGCCAAATTTTGGATTCCGGCGTTCCGTTTGATTCCGTGTGCTTTAAAGATGCCTCCGGCACTTCCACGCCTACTACCGTTGGTAAAACGATGGCCATGGCGCGCAAACTACTCCCCAAAGGCACCAAAATTGTGTTCCACACGCACGAAACGGCCGGCAACTCCATTGCCTGCTGTTTAGCGGCTATTGAAAACGGAGCTGATAGTTTGGACCTTTCCATGCAACCTGTTTCCGGCGGTACGTGCCAACCCGATATTTTAACCATGTGGCATGCCTTGCGCGGCAGTGAATATACCTTAGACATTGACCCGCACAAAATCCAAGAAGCCGAAAACGTCTTTAAAGATTGCATGGCCAAATACTTCTTACCGCCCGAGGCCACTTCTGTTAACCCGATTATTCCGTTCTCGCCTTTGCCCGGCGGTGCTTTAACAGCTAACACGCAAATGATGCGCGATAACGGCACCTTTGATAAATTCCCCGAAGTAGTCAAAGCCATGGGTGAATGTGTCAAATTAGGCGGGTTCGGTACGTCCGTAACGCCCGTTTCGCAATTCTATTTCCAACAAGCTTACTCTAACGTAATGGCCGGCGCGTGGAAGAAAATTACCCCCGGCTACGGCAAAATGGTGCTGGGTTATTTCGGTAAAACACCGGTAGAACCGGACCCGAAAGTCGTTAAAATTGCCAGCGAACAACTGGGCTTAGAACCGACCAAGAAAACTGTTTTGGAAATCAATAACGCAGACCCCAAAAAGGGCCTTAAAGTAGCGGAACAAAAACTCAAAGAAAACAACTTGCCTATTACGGATGAAAATAAATTCATCGTGGCTACTTGTGCCGATAAAGGTATTTTGTTCTTAAAAGGCGAAGCCAAAGTCAACGGTATCCGCTGGGCGGCTGATGCCAAAAAGCCCACTGCCACCGAAGGCGGAGCCGTAAAAGTAACCGTCAACGGCCAAGCGTATGAAGTTATTTTTGACGGCGACAACGCCGCCACCGTCAACGGCAAACGCTACGATATTTCTACCGCCGCTTCCGATGCCAAAGCTCCGGCTGCCGCCGCCAGCGGCAACGGTGCTACGGTCAAAGCCCCGGTACCGGGTGCGGTACTGCGCTTTAGCGTAAAAGACGGCGACCGCGTGAGCGAAGGCCAAGAAATTGTGGTCTTAGAAGCGATGAAAATGGAAACCCCCGTTGCTGCTCCGGCGGCCGGTGTCATCCATTTTAGCGTTAAACAAGGCGACCAAGTGCAAACCGGTCACACCTTGGCGGAAATTAAATAGGGGGACCCATGGACTTTACAGAAGCCTTTATTAAGATCTGGCAGACCACCGGACTCTACACCATGGTGTGGCAGCAAGCAGTGATGATTGCCGTATGTTGTTTCTTGTTGTGGCTGGGGATTAAAAAGCAATTTGAACCTTTGCTTTTAGTTCCGATTGCCTTTGGCGGTATTTTGGCCAATATTCCCATGCCGCCTGCTGAAATGATTGCCGGCCCCAACGGTTTTTTGGGGATTGTATTTAATGCCGGCATTAACACCGGGCTCTTCCCGCTGTTCATCTTTATGGCAGTCGGTGCCATGACGGACTTTGGTCCGTTAATTGCCAACCCCAAAATGGCTTTGCTGGGCGGTGCGGCGCAGTTTGGTATTTTTGCCACGCTAATCGGCGCTATCGGCCTTTCCTATGTAACGTTTGGGGATTCCCACCCGTTTGCCTTTGGGCTTAAAGAAGCCGCGTCTATCGGCATTATCGGCGGTGCGGACGGTCCAACGTCTATTTACTTAACTTCGCGTTTGGCACCGCAACTCTTGGGGGCTATCGCGGTAGCGGCCTACTCATACATGGCCTTGGTGCCGATTATCCAACCGCCCATTATGAAGCTATTGACGACCGACGCAGAACGCAAAATCCGCATGACGCAGCTGCGCCCGGTATCCAAGCGTGAAAAAATCTTGTTCCCGCTGGTGATTCTCATTTTGTGTGCCTTGCTGTTGCCCTCTGCCGCGCCGCTAATTGGCTGTTTGACATTTGGCAACCTCGTCAAAGAATCCGGCGTAGCGGAACGCTTATCCAAAACCTTGCAAAACGAGTTCTGCAACATTGTAACCATTTTGCTCGGTCTGTCGGTCGGTTCCAAACTACAATACGACCACTTTTTGACTACCGAAACGCTCGGCATTTTGGCCCTGGGTATTATCGCCTTCTCCGTAGCTACAGCTTCAGGCGTACTCTTAGCCAAACTGATGAACGTCGTATCCAAAGAAAAAATCAACCCGCTTATCGGCTCTGCCGGCGTATCTGCCGTACCGATGGCCGCCCGCGTATCCAACAAAGTGGGTTTAGAGTATGACAAGCAAAACTACCTCTTAATGCACGCCATGGGCCCCAACGTGGCCGGCGTAATCGGCAGTGCGGTAGCAGCCGGTGTTTTGCTCGCCTTACTGGGTAAATAAAAAATCTGTCGCATCCAGCGGGCCGCCCCAAGCGGCCCGTTTTTTATGCTACAATAAGCTATATGACTACTAAAAATACGGCTATTATTTTAGGCGCTACCGGCAATTTGACCTTTGCCTTAGGAGTGGTGCTCAAAGGGTTAAAAAAATACAATGCCGCGCTACTTAACGAGGCCGACGTAATTATTTATTATCAAAACATGGACGAAGCGCAACGCCAGGCACTTAAAAAAATAATCCCCTGTGAATTTATTCTCTACAAATTTCCGCACATGGAAAATATGCCCGCGCACGTACTGCACGACTATGGCGACATGACCTTTGTACGCTACGAGTGTTTCCGCTATCTTAAAAAATATCAGTATGTACTGTGGTTAGATGCCGATATTTTGATTGAGGGCGATATTTCCGGGATGCGTAAGCAAATACCGCACGGGATTGGTTTCCGGCGGGAGTATTACGACGAGCGCGTACGCATGAATTTTACGGCGGATATTCCCGGCTTTGATATGCAGGCCCCACACTTTAATGCAGGTATTATGTGCATTAGCCAAGCGCTTACGCAAGATAAAGACACACTTGCCGATTGGTGTTATGAAAGCACCGCCCGCTACGGCAAAGATTTACTATTTCCGGACCAAGGAATTTTACTACTCATGTGCCAGCACTTTGCAATTACCATTGACCCCTTGGACGAAAAATATAATTGTGAAGCACGCCGCAACTATTTTGCTCTTAAAAAAGCGGTTTTGGTACACGCGGTAGGCCACCGCAAATTTTGGAAATATTATTACTTTGATAAATGGTACCGTTTTTATAAAGAGTGGGTGCAAGAAACAGGTTTAACCTGTCAAAATAATTTCCCGATTTTTCAAAAATGGGGGCTACTAAAATACCCACTTTTTCAAGCGGCTCCCAATCCGGGGAAATATCCGGCAAAGTTTTTGCTATATCTGGTACGCTTTGTGTTGCGTGCAAACGCCTAGGCTTTTACCCCACACTTGGGGCATAACTTGCTAAGCGTACATGTTTCGCATTGTGGTTTGCGCGCGGAGCAGATACTGCGCCCATGTAAAATAAGCGCAATCGCAATCCAACCCCAATATTCGTAAGGAATAATCTTAGTTAGGTCTTTCTCTATTTTAACAGGGTCTGTGTTTTTAGTAAGCCCCAAACGAAATGCCAAACGTTTAACGTGGGTATCCACCACAATCCCGGCCGGTTTTTTAAAATAATCGCCTAACATCACGTTGGCGGTTTTGCGGGCTACACCGCGCAAAGTTAAAAGGTCGTCCATATTTTGTGGAACCTCACCACCGTACACCTCACAAATGCGCTTAGACATTTCAATCAAAGAAAGGGCTTTACTGTGGTAAAAGCCGGCCGAGTGAATAATTTTTTCCACGTCTTTAATATCCGCGTTTGCCAAATCATACACCGTGGGATATTTTTTAAATAAATGCGGAGTAATGGTATTTACGCGTGCATCGGTACATTGGGCCGACAAAATCACCGCGCAAAGCAGTTCCCACGCGCTTTTGTGGTGTAGCGGAATGACGTGCGTAGGGTATAATTTTTTAAGTGCTCTTAATAGCGCCGGCACATTTTTAGTGGGCATACACCTTGCTCCACACAAAACTGCCCAGTAAAATGGCTAAATTGACTAAAATAATCGTGGCCCCCGAAGGGATATTAAACATAAACGAAAACCAAATTCCTCCCCATACACTAGCCGCCCCAAAACACGCCGCCAACCCTAAAATTTGCTTAAAGGTGCGTGATAGGAGCAGTGCCGAAACCGGCGGGATAATGAGCAGGGCGGAAATTAAAAAGATTCCCACCACCTTAAAAGCCAGTACCACCGCTACGGACGTAATCATCACTAAAATCAAATTCACGGTTGATACCGGCACACCGCGGGTGTGGGCAAACGGCTCATCAAAGCAAGCCGACACCAAGTAGCGATAAAAAAGTTTAAGGCACAACAGCACGATAGCTAGTAATACCCCACATAGTACGGCTTCGCTGGCGGAAACGGTTAAAATGCTACCAAATAAGTAACCCAATAAATCCGTATTAAAACCGCCGGCTAATGCCGTAAGCAAAAGCCCTACGGAAAGCCCCACCGCACTGACAATGCCGATAGCGGCATCCCCGTAAATTTTAAACTTCTCGGTAATTTTTAAAATCCCCGCGCTGGCCGCCATTACAATCGGCACTGACATATACACCGGGCTAGTGGACGTTAAAAGAGCAACGGCTACACCAGCTAAACATACGTGGCTCATACCGTCGCCAATTAAAGACAGCCGCTTAAGCACCAAAAACACACCTAAAATCGCACACGCTACTGCCACAAACGTACCCGCAATTAACCCGCGTTGCACAAAACCATAGCTTAAAAACTCAAGCATGTTTTCCTCCCGCGTGCCCGCACTCTGCGCAATTTTCCCCTAACGGACAATGCCCATGATGGTTGTGCATATGGTCAATGGTATGTTGAGCAAAGGGGCCCAGTTGTTTGGCAACGGCTTCGCTGTGGCAAAATTCTTCCTTGGTGCCAAAGAACACCACCGTTTTATCTACGTACATAAATTTGGAAATATGCTTACCTACTTCGCCGGTATCATGCGTAATGAGCAAAATAGTAACCCCATGTTTTTGGTTGAGTTCCCCCAATAGGTCAAAAAACATCTCGCGGCTTTGCGCGTCCAACGCGGTAGAAGGTTCGTCCAAAATAAGTAGCTGCGGATTGCTGACCAACGCACGCGCCAAAAGCACCCGTTGCTGCTGCCCGATAGATAAATCGTGAAAAATCTTCCCGGCATATTCCCGCGTGCGTGTTTTTTGCATAGCGGCGTGGACTTGTTTAAGCTCCCCTACTTCCACCTTACTGCCCAAACGTTGAGATAAACCCATAAGTACCACTTCCTGCGCGGAAATGGGGAATCGGCTTTGAGAAACCGGGCTTTTTTGCGCTAAATAACCGATTTTTTGCCAATCTTTAAATACTTCTACCGAAGTACCCCACAAACTGATTTGCCCGTCGCCTTTTTCTAAACCGAGAATCAATTTAAGCAGCGTAGTTTTTCCGCCGCCGTTGGGGCCGATAATACCCACATAATCGCCGGCACTCACTTCAAAAGATACGTTTTCCAACACCGGTACGCGGCGGTAGGCAAAACGCAAATTTTTGGCCTTAATTACGCTGGGCATACCAACCCCCGTTTTAAACTTTCCAAATTGCGCCGCATGAGTTGAGCATAGGTTACGTTATTATTAAAATCTTTTTTGGAAATATGTTCAATGGGGTAGAGCGGCAAAATTTGCGCACCTGTTTCTTGGGCTACCACACGCGCCAGTTTGGGGGATAGCGTGTCCTCGGTAAAAATAGTACGCACGCCTTTGGCTTTGATTCCGTCCACCAAACCCGCCAGCCTTTGGGCGGAATGTTCTCCGTCATGACTCGTACCCGCTAATGCAGTTAATGTAAGGCCGTAAGTATCCGTTAAATTTTGAAAAGCCAAGTGTCCCACGTGCACTACCTCTCGCGACTGACAATTGGCAAGCACCGTTTGAAATTCCTGTGCCAGTTCATCTATTTCCGCATTTAGTTTGGCCAAATTTGCTTGATAAGTCGCCGCGTGGGTCGGGTCAATTTTCACAAGCACTTGCTCTATTTGTGCAGCTAAAAGTTTTGTATTTTCTAAATTCATCCACACATGCGGATCGGTTGAACCGGGTACACTATCCGCCAATTTTATAACCGGCGCATTTTGAACCACTTTGGCCAAATCGGCCGCCCAGGGTTCCAACTCATTAGATAAATACACAAAAGCGTTGGCGTGTTTTAAGGTGATAAGAGCTCCGGGGGTAGGTTCAAACGAGTGCGGCTCGGTACCGGGCGGAAGTAGCATCAGCACGTTCACAAAATCCCCCGCCAACTGTTTGGCCAACGTATATGGCACATAGCCGGAGGTTACCAGCACCGGGTTATCATTATCTGCCACCGGATTACGCACTGTGGAAGAAATAGAGGCCCACCAAATAGCCGCGGCTACCAACAAAAATAGAATAGAAAACAAGTGCTTACGCATAGCTATATTATACGAATTTTGAGCTACACCGTTTTATAACTTATGCTATAATGTTAGTACAATTTTTCTGTTTTTGGAGTTATACTCGTATAACTGACACGCTTGCGTGTTTACTAACAACCAAAACAGTCGTTTCAAACACAAATTAAACGGCCTAATTACCCGTTTGCTTTGTGTTGAACGTTTATCGTTTAATACGGTAAACTACGGCTGTTCTATTGGGCTCATGTTAGTAAGCTCATGCATTGCAGCCGTTTTTATGCACACTCCAAACAGACAAATTAAAACCCAACATGAGGAGTGTATATGACACACCAAAACACCCGGCGGGGTTTTACGCTCATTGAGTTGTTAATCGTCGTATTGATTATCGCTATTTTAGCAGCAGTAGCTTTACCACAATATAGAACAGCCGTAGATAAAACACGTTTTGCAGCATTTATTCCGCTTTTAAAAGCAGTGGCCGATGCTAAAAGCGTTTATTACCTTGGTAACGGGAAATGGCCCGAAAAATTTGAAGATCTCGCTATAGATTTACCAAAGGGATTTACAAGCAAAGATAATGCCAGTTACAAACAAATTGCCTCAAATACTTCAAAAAAACAATATATTCGTTTAGAAGCTTCCGATCATAGAGTCATCGGACAAATGCTGCTATCTGATGGTTCCGATATTTTGTACTATATGCCTACCAGTCAATATCGCTCCATTAGGCGATGTGCCGCCCGTCTTAATACGCACGCCGCCCGGTTCTGCGACAGTATACCCGGTACCCAACACAAGGGTACTGACTCACAGGGACTCGACTGGTGGAATATCCCTTAGTTTCTTACCCTGCCCTACTTTCAAAATTGCTACAATAATTTTATGAGTTACTTTTTAGCATTTTGTTTAGCACTTTGTTGGGGCACCGCATTTTTAGCGTCCAAAAATATCGTGGACGTATTGCCACCTTATTGGGGGGCATTTTTCCGCGTACTGGCCGGGTTATTATTTTTTATCATTTTCTTTGGCGTGCGACGCACCAAACTCACGTGTCCAACGCGTGAACTGTGGCGCCCTTGGACCATTAGCTCCATGCTGATTTTACTGCCGTTTGTAGCACTTTCCTGGGGGATTCAGCACACCGTGCCTACCGTGGCGGGCATTTTTAACGGCACCGTGCCGATATGGAGTTTTATTGCCGGGGCTATCCTGTTAAAAGGGGTGGACCGCTTTACCTGGCGCCGCGCGGCCGGGGTTTTAATCGGGCTGGCTGGGCTCTTAATTATTATGCGCCCGCAATGGCAGACCGCTCTTACGGTACCCGCCGGAAAAATGGCTTTATTGGGTTACCTGGCCCTGCTTTTTATGGCGCTATGCTACGGGCTTGGCAACGTGCTTACCAAAAAAATCATGGTGGATAATACGCAGCTTAACTGGGAAGCTAATACGTTCCACCAATATCTTTTTGCTACTATCATTTTGTGCGGGGTTTCATTACTTACCGAGCCAACCCCTACTTTAGCTGTATTTGATACCAAACTGCTACTTTCTATTTTAAGTGCCGGGGTATTTTCATCAGCTGTAGCATTTTTGCTCATGATTGCTCTAATTAAACGTTGGGGAGCCACACGCATGGCATCCGTTACCTATTTTTCCCCTATTATTGCCATGGGAACCGACATGCTGTTCCGCGGGCGCATGCCGCATAGCGCGGAACTGTTGGGCATGATACTTATTTTTATCAGTTTGTGGCTAATCCAAAAAAAGGTAGAAAATAAATAAGAAATTAAAAACCCCGGGCATTACCCCGGGGTATTTTTAATCGTCGTAGCAACTCATGCCGGATTTGGGAGGATCATCTTGGGCCGTACATTTACGCCATTTCCTTCCCGTTGTTAAGCCACCCGGTGTTGCCGGCGGGGCCGGTGTACCAACGGGACAATAACTATATCTGGCGCCATTTTCACCCGCACAATAAGATTGTGAATCGTAGGTACTTCCGGACGTCGGGCAAGTGCCCGAAGCCCGGGCCTCGCAAACCGACCCATTTGTGAAGTTGCTTTTATCGCACGCATTTCCCCCTCTTCCTATACAACGCGAAGCATCAAAGAGAGAATTCCCGCACCCGCCATTTGTAGGACTTGATGTGCAGGTGGACCCTTCTTTATACCAACTGCGTCCGCAACCAAAGCTACTGTTGGACTCGTTAATACATTCAGAATGATAGTACTGTGCGGAATTTTCACCCGTAGTGTCCGTCTTACCGCCATTATTGTTGCCTCCACACGCCGTATCAACGGCTGCGTTTGCAGTATTTTGATTAACAACGCATAAAGATCCACTTGTAAAAATACTTCGCTGACAGCCTGCCACCGGGCTTTTCCCTCCTGCTTGGCCAGCGGTACAAGTGGAATTGTTTGAAAATTCAGAGAACGCACACCCCTGCTTCCCTCCGTTTGTTGTACTACACTCGGCTCCTTCATCGTAGGAAGAATTGGCACAACCGCCATTAACCCCTATAGCCTCACACTCAGCATCTGATACTTCCAAATGCTGACATTCATTGGCTTGGCTTGCCGTGCAGGTATCTCCACTATGCAAAACGATGTTGGACTGATTTTCGTAGTGGGTAATAAAGGTCCCCCCTGTTCCATCACCATCTATAATGTAGGTAATATAACCCTGAGTTAAATTCCCATGTTCTGACTGTACCCCATGCAACTTCGACGAGCAAAACCAATTAGCCAAAGAATCACCCTCCTTCGCTTCGCAATGAGTTTGATGAGGAAACATTTGGCTGTTTTTTGCATACATGACGTAATTACTATTAAGCCCGTTCCGAGTAGTTAATACATAAGAAAGCCCGTTTGAATCATGTAGTTCAACGTTGATTTTTTTTGAATGCAATTCAGGTACGTCAACCGCCAATTTATCTAAAGAATCCGCATAATATCCATGGGAAAGAAAAAATACCTCGTTGCTGGTGTGTATAGCTTTGGCAATGGGAAACAAGGAACTATACCGGCTTGCATAGGTAGCATGTTTATATTGAGGTACGGCAAATATAACTAATAAACTGCAAATAATGATCACTATTAAAAGTTCCAGCAACGTAAATCCAGCAACTTTCATCCTCGCCTCCAACAACTTACACTCAATTGCTTTAAGTTTTATTTTACATTTTTGCTTTCAAAAAATAAAGTCCTATCTAGAATATCACCCCTACTTTAGCTTTACTAAATTACAATTTAAAAACTAACTAATTTTTTCACTTTGTTTTCGCCCCAAATATGCTAAAATGTAGATGGTATAATTTGCACCATTTTACGTTCATATCTTAAAACTAGGGGAAAACAGGGTTATGGCAACTAATTTATCATCAGCGTCATTCATTAAACCGCTCGTGCGGGACCGCCAAACCGAAGCGGATATTCCGTCGGGTTACGGCAAAACGGAAAGCTATCTTTTACCCAAAGATCCGGCTTGGATGTTTTTATTTTGGGAAATTACTCAAAGCACCCTAGATTATTTAAAAAACCAATATGGAGCAACCTTAAATGTGGCGCGTACCATTATTCGTTTGCATGATGTAACCGGAATTTCCCTTTTTAACGGTTCCAATTCCGTAAAATACTATGATATGCCGGTGATTTTTGAGGCCAAAAGCTGGTATATCAATGCCCCCGAATCGGGCCGCGCGTATATTGCCGACCTGGGTTACTTAACCGACGACGGACGTTTTATTTTGGTCACCCGTTCCAACGTTACGACTATTCCGCCCGGCCGTGTATCTAACGTAATTGACGACAAGTGGATGATTGTAGAGGGCGATTTCCAAAAACTCTTAAAATTATCCGGGGCCGACTACATCGGGCTGGGTGCCAGCGAACTGATGCAAGTGGTAGGTCAACGTTGGAAACTTACCGAATTAACCCCTTCCGGTGCGCCGTCGTCCTGGTCCTCGTTTGCCCTGCATTTAGATAAAGTACAAGAAGACGAAGATATTTGGCTCAACGCCGATTGCGAAATTACCATCTACGGTTCTGCTTCCAAAAATGCAATTGTTACCATTAACGGTCAAGAAATTGAACTTAAAGACGGTAAATTTACGATTCATCGTCACTTATCGGCGGGTGATGTTGTAGATTTGCCCATTCACGCCCGCAACGCCAAAGGCGACAAAACACGCCGCGTGGACATCAAAGCTGTACGCGAACCGGGGAAATAGCACATGGGAAACGAAAAAGGCTACTTAGCGCTTGTGCTACACGCGCATCTGCCATTTATTAAACACCCGGAATATCCGGACTTCTTAGAAGAAGACTGGTTTTACGAAGCCATGGTGGAAACCTATATTCCCCTTCTCAGTGTGTTTGAAAAACTCACAGACGAAGGATGTGATTTCCGTTTGACCATGTCCTTGACTCCGCCGCTTTGCAACATGATGGAGGACCCGCTTTTAATTGAGCGTTTCCGTCATTATTTAAACCAACGCGTGGAACTTTCCGCCAAAGAAATTGAGCGCACCCGCAATAGTGAATTTGCCAGTGTTGCCCACATGTATTACGACAAATTCCGCCGCTACCAAGATTTGTTTGAAAACCGCTATCACGGACATGTGTTGCAAGGTTTTAAAAAATTTCAGGATATGGGCAAGCTGGAAATTATTACCTGTTGCGCTACGCACGGGTATTTGCCCTTAATGGTGCATAAAGAAAGCGTCAACGCCCAAATTAAAATTGCCGCGCACGATTACCGCAGCCGTTTTGGCAAAAACCCGCGCGGAATTTGGCTGGCCGAGTGCGCCTATAACCCCGGGGATGATAAATTTTTACGCGAGGAAGGGATCCGTTTTTTCTTTACCGAATCGCACGGCATTTTACACGGTACCCCGCGCCCCAAATACGGCGTATATGCACCGGTGTATTGCCCGGAAACGGGTGTAGCGGCTTTTGCGCGCGACATGGAATCGGCCCAACAAGTGTGGAGTGCCGAGTCCGGCTATCCCGGCGACTACCGTTACCGCGAGTTCTACCGAGACCTGGGCTACGACTCCGATTACGATTACATTAAACCTTACTTACACTCCGACGGTGTGCGCCGCAATATCGGCATGAAGTACCACAAAATTACGGGTAGAGTTCCTCTTAACCAAAAACAGGCCTATTACCCGCAAGAAGCACGCGATGTGGCCGCCCAACATGCAGGCAACTTTATGTTCAACCGTCAAAAACAGATTGAATATTTAAGCACCATTATTGACCGCAAGCCGCTTGTCGTTTCCATGTATGATGCCGAATTATACGGACACTGGTGGTACGAAGGAATTGATTTTTTGGAATTCTTATTCAAAAAAATCTATTACGACCAAGATGAAATCAAACTCATTACCCCCATGGAATATTTGCAAATGTATCCGGAAAACCAAGTGGTGCAACCGTCCATGTCCTCTTGGGGCGACAAAGGATATCATGATGTGTGGCTTAATAGTGGCAATGATTGGATTTACCGGCATCTTATTAAATCGGCTGAGCGCATGATGGAACTGGCCAACCGCTTCCCGGATGCGCAGGGTCTTTTGCGCCGTGCCTTAAATCAATTGGCACGCGAACTGGTGCTGATGCAATCGTCCGATTGGGCCTTTTTGATGACTACCGGAACGGCTAAAGAATATTCCACCAAACGCACTAAAGACCACATCAAACGCTTCAACGAACTCTACGAACAGATTATCGGTAACCGTATTGATGAGGGCTACGTATTTAATTTGGAAATGCGCGATTCGATCTTTCAACAAATGGACTACCGCGTCTATTCCACCGCCGCCAAAGAAGCGGTCCTCGCTAAATACTAATCTTGCTAAGGGGTCGGGCATGCATGCCGGCCCCTTTTATATAGTACTAAAGACCTAGGCACTCCTAGGCCTAAAGGCCCTCGTTTTTCTACCCAAATATTCATATAGTATAAATATGAAGATATCACTAACCTGTAAAAAATTGGCTGTAGCTGTACTCTGCGCAAGCACTGCCGTTGCCGCATTTGCCGGTGGCGGTAAAGAAATTGTCAAGGGGGGCCATGCCCTCTTTCACGCCCCGCGTACTACCCGCGGCGTTACGCAACGTTTTGTTTTTTCCCGTCCTACCACAGACAAAATCCAACGTGCCATCGCCGCCGGAGTACTCAACCGCACTTCTACCCAAGCGGCTGAACAACTACTTCCCGTTGTCAATTATAATCAATTTCCACAACAGGAGTTTAAAAATTCCAGCTTATTAGTAGCCGGCCAACCGGTGGAAAAAGAAATTTTAGTAAAAATGCGCGACGAAAATCTTTTTTACAAACCGGAAATTGATGCCGCGCGCGCTATTCGCAACAATATCTTAAATATTACCGTACTAAGCGAAGAGGGCATCTCGTCCCTAGCGCAGGATATCCAAGCAAACATCAAGAGCCACTATCTGCGCCAAACCTTGCTAAATAACCTGGAAGAATTAAACATCTACGCTATGGCCCAGGACTTGACGGACTACTTCTGTTTGGATAAATCCTTTGAAGACTCCGCTTTTGACTATACCGTGCGCCATCCGCATCAAATGAACTTAAACTTGCGCCGCCTAATGTACAATCCGCTGGTGGACCAAGAGGTTAAAGGGCGTCTGAAATACTTTTTAAATGCCAATTCCCTTAACACCTTAGAGGAATACGGTGCTTTCAGAGCTGTCATTAAAGAAGCGCACAACCAATATCAAAGCCGCTTAAGTGCTGCCAAATTCTCGGAAATTATCCAATTGCAAACGGTCTATTACGAAGCCTTTGCCATGCGCTTGGATACGTTCATCCGCAACAACGGCGGTTACCTGCCCAAGTGGAATACCCGCAACAAACAGGAACAGGAACTGTGGGAAGAATACCAATGGATCGTGCAACACGATGAAATTAACAAATTTAACCCCTTAATTTCCTATCGCAAGCAAATACAGGTAATTTGGGATTCTGCCCAACAACCGCCAGTCTTGTCTCAAGCAGATACCCTGGCTTTATTTGCCCGTTTTGTAAAGCAAACCAAACGCAGCTATCCCGAAATGCTCCACTCAAGCGCTTTCTCAAATGAAGGATTTGTTCCCTTTGAAGACGAAGAACTCCTGTGGGACAGTTTGCAATATTGGCGTCAAAAAGACGAGTCCGGTATGTTCCAAGAAATTATGCGCATCCGCAACCAAAATCTACACTAGTTGTCAGTAAAAACCCCCGGCATAGCCGGGGGTTTTTTTGTAATGATTGGTTTATTTGTATTCTAATTTTACAAGCTTATATTTACGCGGCCCGCGGGGAAGCTGCGCCTCAAATACGTCCCCTTCTTTTTTACCCAGTACCGCATTAGCAAGCGGAGACTTGACCGATAAGAGCCCTTTGTCCGGGTTTGCCTCGGAAGGCCCCACCAAGGTATAGGTAAATTCTAAATCTACCGCTTGATCCACAATCGTAACCGTAGCCCCAATGCGGGCCTCGCTTTTATCCACCGTTAAATCATCGGTGATTTGGGCATTGCGCAAGCGAAGCTCCAACATATTGATACGTTCCAAGGTTTGGGCTTGCTTTTCTTTGGCAGCATGATATTCGGCATTTTCTTTAAGGTCACCCTGGGCAGCAGCCGTACCAATTTCCTCGGCCAACTGGGCTTTTACTTCTTTTAAATTTTTGAGCTCTTCCAATAGCTCTTCATATTTTTTACGGCTTACATAAAACACTTCTGACATAATACAACTCCTTGCTTCTAACAGTGTACAATTTTCGCAAATTGCAATTCAACCCTTAAGCCACCCCTAATGGGGCAAACGCCCCGCTAAAAACTCCGCTACCGGACGAGTGTGCTTAATTTTGCTAAGTACAATTTTAATGGACCCTGTAAGCGGTACCGATAAAAATGCACCCGGTGCCCCCCATACCAACGTCCAAAATACGAGGGAAGCAATCACCACTGCGGGGTGCAAGTCCATGTCTTCCCCCAAAAAACGGGGCTCTGCCAAATTCCCAATAACAAACTCAATGGCACTAAGTAACCCAATGATGATAAAGAAATCCGGCCCCACTCCAAACTGTAAAAACAGCACCGGAATCGGCAACAATACTGCGGTAATAGACCCCACACTGGGAATAAAGTTAAGCAGAAACGCAAATACGGCAAACACCAAAGCCAATTTCACGTTAAATCCCAGCAGTACAACCGCTACCAAAACCCCAGTTACAATAGAAGCCATGAGCTTAATAGACAAATAGGCCGACACCGTAGAAAGCATTTCTTTAATGGCCGGATTGGTAATCGGAGGCGTTTTTTTGCTACCGAACAAAAAGAAAATCATAAACAGTAAAATAATTACAAAATTGGAAAAAATGCTAAAGAGCCTCCCCCCCAAGTTACGCACCCAGTTAAAAACAGGCAAATCGTGCAAATAATTCTCAATAAGCGTCTGGTTAATGTTGATGCCGTGGGCTTGTAAACGGGTTAACAAATCCGATACTGTAGCAATCAAGTTTTGGCGGTACAAATCAGCCCCTTTTAGAAAATCGCCCACCGAATTTACCGTGAAACAAACGATTCCCACAAAAAACGCCACAAATGACAAAATCGCCACGCTTAATGCCAACCACCGAGGAAAGGAAAATTTGTGCCGCAAAAACAACGTCATTTGTACCAAAATGGTATAGAAAAAAATAGAAATGACTAGCGGAATCAATACCGCTTTGGTATAAACTAAGAACGCCGTTACAATCCCAGCCGCAATAATCGTTAAACAAATAGCACTGGCTTTAGAGTAATAATAAAGTGGTTTATCTCTCATAAAGATATAGGCTCCCTGTTTTCGTCCGTTTTACGGGCCAGTTCACGCGCCAAAAAAAGCACCTTATCGGTTAAACTAACTACATCGTTTTGGCAAGAAGTCAACAACCAGACCTGCAGTTTGGCTGCCGTAAAATTTTTGTATTGTTTACAAAAAGATTCATATTCGCTGACAAATTCATCACACGCCCGCGAGAGTGCTTTGGCCCGGCTGTTAAGCCCTTTGGCAGCCAGTGCTAAATCCCCCGTCCAGTCCTTCGCAGGAACTTGCCGCACCGCACCGCGCAACTCAGTCCAGGAGGGTTCTATTTCATCCAGCGTACGGCGTAAATTTGCAACATATTCATTAAATTGCCCGGCAAAATCCACATCCCGCACTTCCATATTTTTGCGAAGTTGCTGGCTAATTTGTAACAGCCGACGGCTAAAATCCCGCAGCAAAGGTGCCTGCTCCTGCAACAAATCGCGCAGCGCATCACATTGAGCGGAAATTTTTTCTAATAACTCTTGTGCGTTCATAACGGAAAAGAAAGTGTAAAAATGGACCCTAATCCCCGGTCCGATACAACGCTAATGGAACCGTTGTGTAAATTTAACACACGCTGTACCATCGGTAGCCCCAAACCCCACCCGCTGATTTGGCCTGTAAAATAATCATCTACCTGATAAAAAGGTTCAAAAATTTTAGATACGTCCTGCGGGCGAATCCCTACCCCGTAATCCCGCACCGCAATCGAAATACTATCCCCGTGATTAGCCACTTGCACTTTAATAATTTTTTCCATTTTGTTATTAAACTTAATGGCGTTGGTCAATAACTCAGACACGCACAACTTAAGCATGTTTTCGTTTGCTTGCAACGTGAGTTGACCGGAACAATCAATCTCAATAAACGTACCCTTTTTCACTCCTCCGTTGGGTTGTGCGGGAAGCCCGGTATCGGTTTCTTCCTGAGCAATAGCCTTGGAGGCACACTCTTTAATCAGTTCCTTTAAGGGAACGGTCTGTTTTTCCAAATTTTCCGGTTGGGCACAAAGCACTTGGTTAAAAGCCATCAGCTTTTCTAATAATACTGACATACGGCTTCCCTGTTTGTGGATTTCCCCCAATGCTTTAGTAGTAAAGGGAGAAAACTTCTCTTTTTGCGCCTGAGACAACACCGCTTCGGAATATCCGTTGATAATGGAAAGCGGTGTACGTAATTTATGTGAAATTAACGTTAATGCCTTGGCGGATAATGCTTCGTGCTCTGTCATAAATCTTCCTAAAATACAAAACGCATTTGCGCGTAAAAGATATCGCGTTTGTCCTGATTATGTACGGTACGAATATGGTTGTAAGCAACATCACACGAGGCCCACTCTGCCAATGCAAAGCTGTTACCCACTACTACCGAGTGTTCCGGATCGGCGGTATAGAACTCACCGAAACGGTAACTAGCGTACAACGTAGCCCGACGATCCGCCCACAAGCGGGTTAACCGGCCGCCCACGGTATATTTGGGCAACTCGTGCACAATATCGTAACTTTGTAAAAAGGCCAAATCGTGCTGGTCCAAAATACCCCGGAAGTCAGTCACTTTAGAAATACCATCTGGGTATTGGAAAACCGTACCGATTGCTTCAAAACTAAACGCCCGAAAGAAATTTTTATGTAGCCCCACCGTATAGGCGGCTTGAGAATAATACTGATTGTTTACACTATTATCTTCCAGGAACAAAACGCCTCTTTGGCGGGCGAAGGCAGCCCCAACGTAAGCATGGGAATAAAGCTCGTTGACGGAGTCATCTTCCAACGTCATAATCAATTTACCGGACACTCCAAACGCTTGATAAGACTGTTGCGGATCACTTTTATTTTTAAAGTAATAAAAAGGAGAAATCGAAAAAGTCACCAAGTCATTTGAAAACGAAAGCGGCGCTTTTAAAGCAAAAACAGGATCTTTAAACACGTCTTCTTTGGCATATTTCCCTTCTAATCCGGTAGACCAATTAAGTCCAAACTGCCATATTCCGCGCGCTTTGACTTGATTAAACCGCGAAGAACCCATATACTCGGCTGCGCCGGTAAATTCGCCGGCGGATAAAGCAACGGGGGTTAAACCCCAAATTACTGCGAATAGTAAAATTTTTTTCATATAAGTTTATTTAACAAAATTTTAAGCACTTTCGGTAGTTTTTTATGAGAAATATTCCCTTTATTTTTGCTACAATAAGGGGGTGAAGAATTTTTTATTAGTTACCCTCTGCTTATTGACAGGGTGGGCGCATGCGGCCCAAATTATTCGAGGGCCGTATTTGGAAAACCCTACCCCTACGTCAATGACGCTTCGTTGGCAAACCAGTGTCCCGGCTGCTTCCTGGCTGGAATATGGGCCGGTTCCGCGTTGCAACCAAATCATGACGGTAACTCCGGCTGCCTATAATCATAAGGCAGTCCTGTATGGACTAGTTCCCAATCAAGATTATTGCTACCATTTGTATGTTTCCAATGCCGCCCGTGACGGAGTACAAGAGCCGATAAACGGTACTTTCCGCACGCTGTTTTCGGCTGAACGCAAAGTAGTCTCCTTCTTAGCCCTGGGGAATACCGGCAGTCCGCTGGACCTGAACCCTGCCGAAGACACTTCTGCGCAAGCGCGTCAAGCGATTGCCCACCTCATGAACGGGGAACGGGCGGATTTTGTATTGCATACCGGCAATTTAACGTTCAGCGGCCTTAACGCCGATGCGGATAAAGAACTTTTTAAACCTTTTGAGGAAGTCTTTAAAAAAATGCCGTTAATAGCCGCGCTTGGCCCGCAAGAATATGGGCCCGACCGACAAGACCGGGAAAGCAAACCCTTTTTGTACAACAATTATACCCGTTACCACGATATGCCCTGGAGCAACGCCACTCCCAAATATTTTTATTTTGATACGGCAAACGCCCGGTTTATCGTGCTGGATACCAACCTGGTGGAAGGGGCAGTATGGGCCCCGGAAATTGACGAGGAATCTGCCCAAACCAAATGGCTTAAAACTACCCTTTCCAGCGCGGCGGACAAATGGAAAATTGTGGTCATGAACGCGCCTGCTTATTCCAGCGGTATGAAAGGGAGCCGCCCGGAAATTGCGGACGCTTGGGTCAAAATTTTTGAAATGTATCGTGTGCACTTAGTATTGCAAGGCGGGGATACCGATTATGAACGCACTTTCCCGCTACGTAACGACGAAAGTCACCCCCGCGGGGTAACCTATGTTACCTTAGGTACTGCTGCTGCGCTACCCACCAAACGCGCAACCTCTTCCCCGTATACGGCACGCTTTGTGGCGGCCCGACATTATGCCTTAGTAAAAATTGTAGACCGCAAACT
>JAGCXL010000036.1 GCA_017961295.1 Elusimicrobiaceae bacterium | reverse complement strand
GTCAAAATCGTAGCTTTCCAGCCATATTTTTGCACTATGGAGACCCCCAACACGACGGCTGATCTCTTCGTTAATATAACGATAATATTCGATTGTGCTCTCCCAACTCATTCCGCCTATAATGCCTATTGTTTTCATAAAATGACCTTTTGTTTGTCCTTTGCTTTATGTATTTTGGGGCATTGGACTACTTTTTGTCATTGTACTATATTGAGGTCCCTTATACAACATTACTTTCTGCCCCTTATAAGGGTTTATGCTACAAGGTGGTGGAAAAAATTATTTATCTTATAAACTCAAAGTGTTCTGGGTCTTCCAACTGTTTGCGTCCCATAAGAACACCGCCGGGATGAGAACTGTACAATATCACAAAGGACTGAGGTTGTATTTCTCCATTAAGTACAACCGGTTTCGGTAATTCCAAAACCTCGTAGAATATTCCGGTATTTATATCTTTGACTCTCGGGCGATATACGCCACCACGATATAAGTCGTGCAGAACTTTGGCTAATTTATCCAAATCGGTAAAATGAGAGGGATAATCTCTTTTTTCCCAAATTGCACTCACTAGTGGATTATTTGTATAAAAATCTCGGTTGATTTGATAGCGTTGGCGCGGTGTAGCATTACTGGGAAATTTAAGTCCGTCATCTACTTGTTCGAATTCTTGCGTAGGTTTAAACAAATTATACACTTCGGGTTTGTTTTCAGCAATTTTTCCGGTTTTAGCTTTCACATCATAAATTACAAAATATTGATTGGGATTTAATACCAAGGGAAATGTGTACTTTGATGGTTTATACAAAATACCGTCAACGGGTAAAGCATATAGTATTACCTCTCGTCCGGTGGGAGAAACCCGAATATCGCCCTTCCCTTTATAAAATTTATGTAAATCTTGCGCCAAAGCCGATTGATTCGTATAAAAAGCTAAACCTTGCCAATTTTCAACCACCAAAGGCAAGTCCGTGTACGACGCTATTTGGGCGACTTTTTGCACATTAGGAAACCCCGTCCCATACAAATTTACTAGATATTGTCTCCATACTCTAGAGACGGGGGTTATTTCTTGTGGAAATCGGCTAGGAGAAAGAACAATTCTCCCTGATTGCACCACGCTCGTGGGAACCTTTGCCCATCGTTGTCCGACTAAAGGACCTTGCATATTGCGTGCTACTACACGTTCTAAATTTGCCCAGTTTGTGGCGGTTTTGAGTGGCAATTTGAATTGGGCGAACGCACTTGTTGCGGTTAAGCAAAGTGCGACGATAAGTATGGGTAATAAGCCTTTTTTCATTTGATTACTCCTTGATTAAATTTATTTAATTACCCGATAGTCCGTTTGACTTTCAAGTATGTAGCGAGGCACAAGAGTAGTAGCGTTTCGATTCGTAACAATAACTACGTAATCTTTAGCAGGAATATCAACATTCGCCCCAAGTAATCTAAAAGAATCAATTGGAAACTCACACACTACTTGTTCTATATCCGAGGCAAATACGTTCCTCATACGAGGTAAATTTTCAAAGCCAATATATTTCGTATAGAAGTTATATACGTCCTCTGCAAATTCTGAAAATGCGTTATATTGATTGTTTCCAACATGAGAGCTGGAACCATCGGAGAGCAGAACGCTATGTTCTTTTGTAAATTCTGCCCATTTGGCATCATACTCATTATTGGCGCGTTCCTGAGCAAATTTGGCTTGGTTTCTTCTTAATGTCGCAAGCCCTTTTTCATACGGAAGTGGGTGGCCTTCAAAAACAGGATGTCCAACCTCTTGTTCAAATTGACGCAAAAGGGCGGGATTATAGGCAATTATGCGGGCATCTCTTGCATTTAAATTAAACCCGGCTGTTTGGGCCGCAGTAGCTACTTTGCGCTCCAAAGCCACCCAATTAGTACCTGCCGGAATATAAACGCCAGGAATTTTGGGTGTCAAACTGGCCCCTTTGGGAAGCACACGTTCTATCTTCGCCAAATTCAAGCTTTTTATAAATTGCTTTGTTTGGGCGAACGCACTTGTTGCACCTAAACAAAAGATTCCTACGAGTACGGCTAATGCTAGTTTTTTCATTGTAATACTCCTTTATAAATTTAATTTGTAAGATAACGGGTCGGTTAGAAACTCCACATCCGCACGTTTTACCAAATGAGGGTTTTCATTTTCCCCGTCGGCTTTAAATACAACATATTCTTCCGGTGTAATGAGGATGCGATTTAAAGGGCCGGGCACTTCCAAGAATAGCCCTTTTTTAAGTGGAATTTCATAAATTCTGCCTGCTTCATTAGTTTTTAGATATTTGGCACGTGGGAATACCTTTAATTGCGGGTCAATATAATAAAAATAAAACGCTTTAACCATTCTTGCCAATTTATCTGTGTCATTATAGACCACATCTGCTATTTCTACCTTACTCCAATAATAATCAAACAATCCATTCGCGCGGTCCTTCTCAATAGTTTCTTGTTCTCTTTTTAGTAGCTGTTGAAAATCCGCTTTGGCTTCCATCTGCAGGTGTAATACTTCATCTTGTAGTTGCTGTCTTTGTTCAAATACCTGCGGCAAAACACGACTTTTTTGCAGGTAAATTTCCCACCTTTGTTGCCTTCTTTCGCTTATTATCTTTTCTTTAAAATAAGTCCAAACATCTTTGTAGGTTGGATGTGGGTTTCCACCTTTGTATGCGCCTTGTGCTTTATTAACAAAAATTTCCTCATCTGTTTTGTCAAAGACTGCGGCAAAAAGTGCGACATCCATTCCCGCATTATTAATTTGATTGTTCTCTGCGATATCAAAAATCTCATTCTTTAATGCTTCATTCTCCATAAAGGGCAACGGCCTCTTTTTACTTTGAGCTATAGTTTTTGCATTTTGTAACTCTTGCTGAGGCAATACTTGTGCATTTCTTATCCGCTTAGGCAAGGATGTGCCGTACAACTTTTGAAGCATATAAATATCAGCGGCTAAGGTCCATTCTTCAAACGCATTTCCATACGGGGGTTTATTTACGCCTGATAAATAATCAAGAGTTTTTTGGTCCGGGAGTATAGGGTCCGCGCCATATATATCTTGCCAAGATTGTAGCTTCCTTTCCACCGAAGATATGGAAGTGTTGGTGTGCCAAAAAAGAGAGCGTAGTTGTATTTGTTCTTCCGGGCTTAAGTTGCCTTTTCTATCTTCTAACAAAAGGCGGTGATAAGCAAGCCAGGTAACCTTAACATCCGGTATGTGTCCTCTATAGCTTGTTGGAATTTTTCCGTCTTGCTGTATGTTTTGTTGTACCCGTAACAAAGATCTATTTACTAAGTCGGCACGGTCAGTAAGCCGTACAGGGACCAATTTGGATATATCCATTTGCGGATGTAATGCTTCGACTTTTACACGTTCTAACGATAAAACCGCCGTAGCTGTTGGAATGTTAGCGGCAGAAGCATAAGGAATTGTATGCGCTCCCAAAGTGGCGCGTGCCACTTGCCGTTCTACCTGTGCACTAACAGCGGACGTTGCTTTAGAAGACAGAGCTTCCGTTAATCCTTTAACTAGGTTTTTTTGGGCGTAGGCGGATGATGTGGTTAAGGAAAGCGTGCCTAGCAGTATGGCTATAGTTCTTTTTTTCATTTTGTTACTCCTTAAATTAGTGGTTTTTCCAGTTGCGGCCTACTAAATCACGCACAGGCCGCTCCAATATAGAGGCGGCATAACTGGCCAATTCCGCTTTTTGCCAACGCGGGTCCTGCCCGGAGGCCCAATCAATTTTTAGGTCATTTAAAGTAAGCAGGTCCGCGAAAACCACACGCAAATTTTTCTGTAAAATAATTAAATGCCAAATAGTGTTGTCATCATCTGAACGCACCTCTGCACATAATTTGTCAAATGCATTTAACGCACGGCGGATTTGTGTTAAATCTCGTTGGTCCACCCCGCCCATGACGGCATCCAATACAATTAAGTGCGTCATATCCACATTCTCAAGGGTGTAGTATCCTTGATGGTAACTTTCTACGGGCTGTTGGCCCTTAATCATACCTTTAATGGTGCGGTAAAGTTGCGTATTTTGGTAATTGGGATAGGCCCTATAAATACCACTTCGCATGTCTTCTATATCTATTTGGGAATAAGGGGCTGTGTGCGTTTCCAAGCGGTTATATGCTACTTCCAATACATCACGCACAGTAGGGTTTTCGGGCAACTTTTCCCCCTGCTCACGCAAGGCCAGCAGTTTATCGGCGGCGGCGTGTTCCTCTTCTGTAAGGATAAACGGAGTATATTGGCCGTATGTGTTGTATTGTTCCATTTGCTTGGGATTGGAAAGCATTAAATATGCATCTAATATATCGGCATAATCATCATCAGCCGTTTTGACCGGGAAGCCGTAACCGTTTAATGTAATGTGTTTTGGGTAAACGGGTGTAAGTTCGTACAACTTAGCATAACTGGTGGGTGTAAAGTTGGGACTCATCAGGCGTTTCAAAAGAAAATAATTAGGGAACTCCCACATAATTCTTTCCCCAAACACATGATCCGCTTTCTCTTGTTTTAAATGCAATTTTGCCCAATTGTAAAGATAGGGGTTATCCTGCAAGGATTTTCCCGGGTGGGCAACCCGCCAGAAATAAGCCGCTTTTACGATGGTTTCAAAATCAATGTCCCGGCCTAGTTCAAAGGCGGCTCTGGCCCCGAAACGAATGGGGTCAAGTTCGGGTCTAAAAAGAGGCCTTATTTGGATTAAATCATCATCATTTTTCGGCAACGTTTCCCTGGCCGCAAAGTGTATCTCCGGGTAACGAAAATCTGCCTTGGGATGAGGCACATACCCGAATGTCGGATGATAAAAATAAGCTCCCGTGCGGGTGATTATCTCTGGTCGCGCTTCTAAAGTGGCGCGGGCTACCTGTCTTTCTACCTGTGCGCTTACCGCAGACGTTGCTTTAGAAGAAAACGCTTCCGTTAATCCTTTTACAAAGTTCTTTTGGGCATAGGCAGAGGGTGTAACTAAATACATTACTCCCATAAATACAACTAAGGTCCGTTTTTTCATTTTGTTACTCCTCATAATTGAGAGGGTAGCGTCTGTTAGGGTGGTACGTTTTTATGCGGACACCCAGCAAATGACGCAGTTTATCCGCTACCTTTGCTTGAAACCATTGCGGGTTTGTCGTATCGCTCAATTTGATTTCTTTATTATAATTAAAGAGAATGAGGTCCCTAAAAACAAATCTTAAATTATCTTGTAAGATTTCCAAATGTTTATCAACTTGTTCCCACCACGGAGAGAGCGC
>JAGCXL010000035.1 GCA_017961295.1 Elusimicrobiaceae bacterium | reverse complement strand
GATAGCGTCTTCGTAGTTGTATCCTTCCCAGCACATAAAACCTACGAGCATATTGCGCCTAAGGCCAAATATCCGTTGTCCATAGCCGGACCGTCGGCAATTACTTGGCGGGCTTTTACGTCATCGCCGGTTTTTACAATGGGATGTTGGTTGATGCAAGTATCTTGGTTGGAGCGTTTATATTTTAAAAGTTCGTACACGTCGCAAGTTCCGTCTTTGGCTTCCACTACAATTTTGGAAGCATCGGAAAATTGTACGCGACCGGCACGTTTAGCTACCACAGATGTACCTGAGTCACGCGCTACTTCGTGTTCAATACCGGTACCCACGTAAGGAGCTTCCGGCATTAAGAGCGGCACGCCCTGGCGTTGCATGTTACAACCCATGAGCGCACGGTTGGCGTCGTCGTGTTCCAAGAACGGAATTAAAGCGGCTGACACGCTGATTACTTGCAAGGGGGACACATCCATATAGTCCACTTCTTTGGGGGCAATCATCGGGTAGTCGGCACGGACACGGCAAGCCACCGCGTCGGTATCAATTTTACCATCTTTGGTGGTAGGCGTATTGGCCTGGGCTACAAATTTATCGTCTTCCGCATCGGCGGTAAGCTCTTCAATTTGGTCAGTTACTTTGCCGTTGACTACTTTGCGGTACGGGGTTTCAATGAGTCCGTACTTGTTTACTTTGGAGTAGCAAGCGAGCGAAGTAATTAACCCAATGTTCGGACCTTCCGGCGTTTCAATGGGGCAAACACGGCCGTAGTGCGTATAGTGTACGTCACGCACTTCGAAACCGGCGCGTTTGCGGTTTAAACCACCGGGCCCTAAGGCGGACAAACGGCGTTTGTGCGTCAGTTCACCTAACGGGTTAATTTGGTCCATGAATTGAGAAAGTTGAGACGTACCGAAGAACTTGCGAATAATCGCTTGCACCGGCTGGGCGTTAATCAAAGCACGCGGGGTCGGCGTAGCAAGTTCGCGGTTCATGCGGTCGCGGGCGGTTTTTGCCATTTGGGAAAGGCCGATACGGATTTGGTTTTCCAAAAGTTCGCCAATTCCGCGTACGCGGCGGTTACCCAAGTGGTCAATATCGTCGGTCTTAAATACAAACTGCGGCCCGTACATTTTTTGGGCATCTTCCCCGGCGTTTAACGCCAAAAGATATTTCACCGTTACCACAATATCTTCGGTGGTTAAGGTGCGGCGGTTTTCTTTCGGGGTGGTGTATTTTTTGCATTTAAGCTGGCTGATTAAATCAAACATTTGCGCAAACTTTTTGTTGATTTTGTAGCGGCCTACAAAGCTCAAATCATAGCGGCGCAAGTTATTAAAGATTAAATTATCTAAGAAACTTTCCGCTTGAGCTTGTACCACAAAATCTTGCCCGCGCATTTTTTTGTAAATTTCGGCTTGCGCTTCTTTGGCGGTATGTGCAGAATCTTTGCGTTCCAAAGAGGCCAAAATAGCCGGATCTTCTTGACGCGGTTTACCGCTAATTACTTTAATGGTTTTGACTTTCTTTTCAATTAACGTGCGGAACAGTTTATCGTCAATCGGCAAGGCGGCTTTGTCCTCTAAGTTCCAAAGCACTTCGCCCGTGGCCGGATCGTAAATATCGTCGGCGGCATAGCGGCCGATTACGTTGTCCATAGAAGAAGCTTTCACGTCCACATCTTCGCATTTGTAGAAAGTTTGGATGATTTGTGCGTTGGTTTCCAAACCACAGGCGCGAAGGAATGTAGAAATAGCCACTTTTTTCTTGCGGTCAATGCGGACCCACAGCGTGTTGTTTAAATCAAAGGAAAATTCTACCCAAGCTCCGCGGTAAGGAATAATGCGCGCCACATAAAGGCGTTTACCGAAGGTAGACTGTTTTTTCTCTTCGTCTTCTTCAAAAATAATACCCGGGGAGCGGTGCATCTGGCTGACGACCACACGTTCGGCGCCGTTAAACACAAAGCAGCCAGCATCGGTCATCAAGGGTAAATTACAAAGGGTTACTTCCTGTTCGGAAGCGTTTTTCATATTCCCGTTTTTTTGTTTTACATACAAAAGGAACGTCGCTTTGAGCGGCGCATCAAAAGTGCTATCGCGCACGGCAGCTTCAGCCGGGGTGGCGTAGCGGGGGGTACCTAAATCGTATTTAACAAATTCTAAGCGCATGCTGCCGTCAGGTGCTTCTACGGGGAACACATCTTCAAAAGAGGCCTGTAAGCCTTTAAGTTCACGTTTGGACGGCGCTACATTTAATTGTAAGAAATCCTTGAAGGAATCCTTTTGCATGTCCAGCAAATCGGGTAACGGAAGTTTGGTAGTAATCTTGCCAAAATTAGTTTGTTTTTCAATCATCTCTATCTTCCTGCTGTTCTCGGGCGGTGGCGCAACGCACTACGCTAGCCGCCAGTACCCTTAGGGTACGTAATCCCACCCCCCAAAGGGGGATGGGATTAAATGAGTCAGTTGACTTATTTGAGTTCTACGGTGCCGCCGGCTTCGGTAATTTTCTTTTTCATTTCTTCGGCTTCGGCTTTGGCAACGTTTTCTTTTACAGCTTTGGGGGCGCCTTCTACGAGGTCTTTGGCTTCTTTCAAGCCCAAGCCCGTGATTT
>JAGCXL010000034.1 GCA_017961295.1 Elusimicrobiaceae bacterium | reverse complement strand
TTTTACAAGCCCCCCTACGGCTACACCGTCCTCGTTTTTGGGGCCTGGTTTTTCCGGCACTTTGGGTTCCTGTACAAAGCCGGGTACACGGCGCGGATCTGCCAAGCGCGGGGCCGCCGTTTTAGGTTTGGCGTACAAAGCACTAACCGGCGGGATATCATCATAAGACGGAAAATCATTATCTTCGGCGCGTTCAATTTCGTAACCGTTTTCATCATACTCTTTTTGAAAACGGCTCTTGCGGACGTAAAGCCCGCCGTCAAACTGGCGTTTGCGCGCGGAAAAGCGTTCGTAATTGCCGCCGTTATAAGAGGAATTACCCCCCCACGCAAAACGGGTTTGGCGCTCACGTACTTCTTCCTCGGTTACAAGTCCGCTCTCAAACAAGAACCGGCTGGGCGGGTTTTCCTGGCGTTGGCCGAACTTGCGGCGGGACTGCGCATAGGTTAAAAAGAGTTTTTCTTTGGCCCGCGTCATCGCCACGTAGCACAGGCGGCGTTCTTCTTCGGTGTCGTCCTCATTATCGCAACCGATCGGAAATAAATTTTCTTCAAGCCCGGTTACAAACACGTTTTGAAACTCAAGCCCCTTAGCTAGGTGCACCGTCATTAAAGTAACCGCGCCCCCCTCCCCGGCTTGGGACTCATCCTCACCGGAAAGCAAAGAAACTTCTTGCAAAAAATCAGCCACGCTGGGCTCTTTTTCCCCACGCGTGCAGCGGTCCTCATACTCTTTGACGGCGTTAATTAACGCGTCCAAGTTCTGCAAGCGGGACTCGGCCTCCGGGTCCTTTTCCATTTCGTCCTTAACGCTTTGTAAATAGCCGGACTCCAATAAAATCTTGTTAAAAATATCGGCCGGGGCGGTCAAAAGCATATCGCCGCGCCACTTTTCAAACAGTTGGGCCAGCTTAACAGCGGCCTTCATAGCCGCACTCCCCAGCCCGGGCACGTAAGCCGCTTTTTTAAGCGCGTCATACAGAGCAATTTGGTTTTGCTCGGCGTACGCCAGTAAGCGGTCCTGCGCCACTTTGCCCAGACCGCGCGTAGGCGTGTTGATGATACGCAGTAAGCTGACATTGTCGGCCGGATTTACCAAGAGCCGCCC
Organism: Elusimicrobiaceae bacterium; assembly: GCA_017961295.1. Lineage (GTDB taxonomy): Bacteria > Elusimicrobiota > Elusimicrobia > Elusimicrobiales > Elusimicrobiaceae > Avelusimicrobium. Next base: position 50,747 of record JAGCXL010000034.1, on the reverse strand, counting down.
GTAGCACAAAATATCTTTAATTTCTTTACGGTCATAGAACCGCACCGTACCGATTAAGCGATACGGAATTTGGTATCTTCTAAAATAGTCTTCAAAACTGCGGCTCTGCGCGTTAGTGCGGTAAAAAACAGCAATATCTTTTAAACTGGCGCCTTCGTTTTCCACCAGTTTTTGGATTTGTACGCTCACCCACCGCGCTTCGTCCCCTTCGGTTTGGCAGGAGTGAACTTCTATCGGTTCACCCGCGCCTTTATCGGTAAATAAGTTTTTATCTTTGCGCTTTTTATTTTTAGTAATTAGGCGGTTGGAAGCATCCAAAATGGCTTTGGTGGAGCGGTAGTTTTGCTCTAGCGTGATGATTTTGGCATCTTTAAAATCTTTTTCAAAATCTAAAATGTTGCGGATATTGGCTCCGCGCCACGAATAAATACTCTGGTCCGGGTCCCCCACCACACAAAGCTTGCGCGATTTGGCAGTTAAATACTTGGTAATCATATACTGCGTACGGTTGGTATCCTGGTATTCGTCCACCAAAACGTACTGGAAAAAATCTTGGTAATACTCGCGTACGTCGGTATGATCGCGCAGTAAAATAACGGTCTTGACCAACAAATCGCCAAAGTCCAACGCGCCGGCTTCTTTGAGTTTTTGGTCATAGCGGCGGTAAATTTCGGCGGCGCGGATTTTACTGTCCAGGCCGCTTGCCGTAGCTTGCTGCATAAGTCCGTCCGGCGTTACCATATCGTCTTTGGCGCGGGAAATAATGCCGACAATTTGGTTGACTTCTTTTTTGGGCTCTTTGACGCCCATTTGCTCCAAGAGTAAGGTGACCACTTTTTTCTGGTCACTTTCATCATAAATAGCAAAATCTTTGGTAAGGCCGAGTCTTTCGGCATTTTGGCGCAGTAGCCGCACGCCAAAGGAGTGGAACGTGTGAATCCACACGCGCCGCCCAGCACCTGGGACTAAAGCGTCCACGCGCTCGCGCATTTCGCCGGCGGCTTTGTTGGTAAACGTGACGGCCAAAATGCGCGCGGGATGATAGCCATCTGCGATTAATTTTGCAATTTTAGTAGTTAAGGTTTTAGTTTTCCCGGTCCCCGCGCCGGCCACAATAAGGCACGGCCCACCGTCGTATAGGGCGGCTTCTTTTTGTTGCGGGTTAAGGGAGTTAATAGCTTCTTCTACGGTCATGGTTATTCATTTTTGTTAGCGGGTACATCTTGCACGACTTGCAACCCCATGAGCTTTTTACCTAAAGTTTTACCCCAACGGGATTCACAAATAGAGAAATAAAGTGAAGGGAACACTATCCAACTTAATAAGAGTGGAATCAACAAAAGCCGAATACGGAAAACTAACTGTATGGGTATACACCTCCATAACAAAAGCAAAATAGCACAAATTCCAAAAGATAAAAATAAATCTATAAAATACGCTACCAATATTCTACACCAAGATGCCTGTTGCCCATCAAAATACAATGATTTTAAACGAAATATTTTTTTACCAAATGTTTTTCCCTTCAAACTTTCTGATATTACAAAATAGCAATATCCAATTAAAAGAGGAATAAGGAAGTAAAGAACAACAAATGGAACATGTTCCAAAAAAGAGGCAAGCCACGGGAATATAGGTTCGTCCCAAGTAGTATGTCCAATTCCGTTACTATCATGCCAATGATAAGAGCCACGCATAGTACTGTCTATGATTATACACATGTAAATACCTTGTGCAGCAATTAGTATAAAAAAATCTATTACATACGCCCCAAACAACCGCCAAAAACTAGGTTTTTGCATAAGTTATTCTCCTTTTACTTTAGTTTTAACTGCACGAATGTTTCAATGTGTTCGCTGTGCGGAAAGAAATCAAACGCTTCCACGTGCAAAATATCATAATGCTCTGTGAGTGTTTTTAAATCCGTTGCCAGCGTAACCGGATTGCACGAAATATACAGCACATTTTCCACACCACTTTCGGCCACGGCCGTGCACGCACGCGGGTGCATCCCGCCGCGCGGCGGGTCCAAAATGATAAGCGCGTCTTTTTTTTCTATCGGTTGCTGGCGCACAAAATCTTCCACGCGCGTGCAGAAAAACTGCACGTTTTTTACCCCGTTTAGTTTGGCGTTTTCAATGCCGTTATAAATAGCCGGGGCCACCGACTCCACGCAAATACTTTTTTCGCACAAATCGGCGCACGAGAGTGAAAAACTACCCGCGCCGCCATATAAATCATAAATTTTTTTCGGTGCAATTTGCTTGACCACACTGCGCACGCGGCTATACATCTTTTGCGCTGTTTTGGTATTAGTTTGAAAGAACGATTGCGGCGAGAGTTTAAAAACTACTTCGCGCTCAATTTTTCCGTCCGCGCCGCTAAGCAAAATTTTCTCAAAAATATGGTCCTTGCCCTTTAAAACGCGTAAACTTTCCGGCTCGGCGGTATCGGCCAGACCGTTATTAACAGCGGCCATAATATGGGCACCCGGCAGTACACTTTCTACCGCGGCTACAAACGTTTTTTCGTTAAAATCGTCCGTCACAAACAGTACTACAATTTGCTCGCCGGTGTTTTTGCCTTCGCGCACCATGAGGTGGCGCAAAATGCCGGTGTGTTTGCGTTGGTCGTAATACGGCAAATTTTCTTTTTGTGCCCACGCGCGGATAGCGGCCACAAGCGGTACTAATTTTTCACTAAAGAGCCAGCACTCTTGCAAATCTACGGCGCGGTCCCAACGGCCTTTGAGCTTAAAACCTACGCATTGTTCAAATTCTAAGGGACGCGTTTTATTGGCAGGGTCTTTTTTATCGTAATCTTCGCGCCATTTGACTTGGTGGCAAAAACCGAGCTCCACTTTATTACGGAAATAAATAGGGTCATCCGTTACGGTAACGGGGATTTCTTGTTGCCAAAAATCTTTTAAAATATCTTGCAGGCGGGCACACTTTTTTTGCACCTGTTCATCATAGGACAGGTTTAAGAGCGTGCAGCCGCCGCACGTGCCGAAATGTTTACAGGTAAGGTTAGGCATTGATTTTAAACAGGCAAACGTCGCCATCCTTAACAATATAATCTTTGCCTTCGCTGCGGATTAAACCGTGTTCGCGCAAAGCTTTTTCGGACCCGTATTTTTCCAAATCGTCATATGTATAGACGTCGGCGCGGATAAAAGCTTTTTCAAAATCACTATTAATTTTACCGGCGGCTTGCGGCGCGGTGCACCCCACCGGGATGAGCCAACTGCGCACTTCTACCTCCGGCCCGGCAGTAAAGTAGGTGCACAGATTAAGTAGTTTCATGCCTTCGCGCACTACTTTTTCAAGGCCGGTATATTCGTTACCGGTTTCGGCTAAAAAGGCCTTCTTTTCTTCTTCGCTAAACTCGGCAATATCGGCCTCAAACTTGACGGAAAGTTCCACAAATCCGGCTCCGTTTTCTTTGGCGTATGCGGCTACTTTGGCGGCGTTTTGCTCGTTGCGTTTTTCGCTGTTATTGCCCACGTAAAGTACGGGTTTAGACGTTAAAAACTGATATTCTTTGAGTTCTTCGGGCTCTAAACCGAGTGAAGACACCGGCTTGCCGTTTTCCAGCGCAACTTTAATCTCCTTCATGCGTTCCCACGCGGCGACGGCATCTTTCTTGCCCGATTTGGCGTTAGACGCCAAACGTTCGCAAATTTTGGTGGCACTTTCCAGGTCCGCCAGCATAAGCTCTGTATTGATAACCTCAATGTCGCGCAGCGGGTCTACCGAGTTCATCACGTGGGTCACGTTTTCGTCCTCAAACAAGCGCACCACGTGGATAATGGCATCTACTTCGCGGATATTGGCTAAAAATTTGTTGCCTAATCCTTCCCCCTGACTGGCCCCCTTTACAATCCCGGCAATATCCACAAATTTAATAAAGGCGGCGGTTTTCTTGGGCGGTTTAAACATTTCAAACAGCTTATCTAACCGTTTATCGGGAATAGCCACAATCCCCACGTTAGGCTCAATGGTGCAAAAGGGATAGTTACTGGCCTCTGCTCCGGCACACGTTAATGCATTAAAAAGGGTGGATTTGCCTACGTTGGGCAGGCCTACAATACCAATTTCCATAATCAAAACTCCTGGGACGACAAAAAAATGCTAAAAGTCTATAAAGATATTTTAGCATTTTCAAACTTTCTACGCTAAATTGGAAATTTTATATAATTTGAAAAAGAGGTTTATATGTCACTCGCCACCAAACTAGCACGTTGGAAAGAACAAAATTTTATTACCCAAGCACAGTGCGATCAAATTTTAGCTTTTGAACGCCAACGTTCCGGTCATACTTTTTGGCGTGGGGCCTTTATCGTTGCTGGCTTACTTATTGGGCTGGGCATTTGTCTTTTGATAGCCGCCAACTGGAAAGCCCTGGGAAGTACTTTCAAAATAATCGGCGATTTCTTGCTGTTGGGGGGCCTTTTTTATACCACGTTTTGGTGCATTACTCATCAAAAAAAGGGGCTTACGGAATTATTTGCCATTTTGTCCTTTTTGATGATTGGCGGCACTATCGGTTTGATCGGCCAAGTATTTAATTTAGAGGGAGGTTGGAGTTCGTTTGCCTTATTTTGGGCACTACTGGCAATCCCCTTTGTAATCGTAAGCCGCGCCTTATTTTTTAACTTAGGGTGGCTATGTTTACTCATTAGCTCCTTTAACTTTAGATGGTTGGAAAACCTATTAGATCAACTATTTCGTCATCTAAATAGTAGTACTCTGGCTGCGGTAGTAGTTTTGTATTTACTTAGTTACGCGGGTAAGAAATTAGACGAAACGCTGCATCCCTACACATTGTTGCCCCAGGCTTTTGAAAAACTAACTTTATGGCTGACCTATTTCTGCATTTGGTTTATCGGTTTGCGTTGGGGAACTTTGGGACGTATTACGCTCTACACAACCTTACCGGCTAATTTAATTGTATTTGCTTTTTTTGCCCTTCGCTTATTTTTAGCGGTACGCACACAAAATCTTGTTTCCTTCCGCCGCAATGCTATCTTGTTGGAAATTTATCTATTTGTTCTCTTTGCCAGTGCCTTTGGCAATTTATTCATGTCCGGCATCGGTTTTATTTTAGGAGGGCTTGGCATTTTAGGACTGATTTACCTTTTTAGGCGCACCTCCCGCTATGTCAAAAATATGGAGGCCTTTAAATGAAGAACAAGCTTTTAGCCCTTTCCTTTGCGATTCCCTTTCTTTGCTTGCTCGCTTGGACTCTTCACTTAACCTGGCAACGTTCCCACGGCCTTGAAATAACAGTCCCCGTAACAGGTTATGACCCGCGCGACTTGCTTTCCGGCCACTATATTCAATATGAAATTGACTGGGCACAAGCCGATTGTACACAATTCCCCGGGGGAAAATGCCTCCGTGAAAATTTTTGCAAAAAAGCCCGTTGGGGCCGCCAATGCCGTTTTTATATCCCGGAAACGGACGCCAAACGGTTAGACAATTTGTTCCGCAAACGCAACAATGAAACCCTTAAATTTGAGGTCGTTTACTCCTATACCCCCGGCCAGCCCGCTATCGCCAAACAATTACTTATCAATAGTCAAGATTGGCGGGAATATATCATGCCTTAATTGCAGTTTTGTACGGCAAGCCTATAATTTGCTAAAATATGGATAATGTCCCGTTCGTCTAGTGGTCCAGGACGCCGCCCTCTCAAGGCGGAGATCACGAGTTCGAATCTCGTACGGGACGTTTTTTAATGTAATCTGTCGTATAGCAACGGTTTAAATGCAAAGGGCCCTTTGATGAACACTCAAAGGGCCCTTTTAATCGCAACTCTAAGTTATTCGCGTACCAAGACTACATCTACCCGGCGATTTTGCGCACGACCGGCTGCAGTCTCGTTAGAAGCAATGGGATTAGAACTCCCCGCTCCATAAACCCGAATTTGGTTGGGATATCCCTGTTTAGCCAACACAGCGGCTACGGCTTTGGCACGGTCAAAAGAAAGTTCTTTGTTGTATTCTTCCGTACCGATATTATCCGTATGCCCTTCTACCAAAATAATGGCATCGGGATTGGCTTTGATATCTTTTTCCAACTCGTCCATTTTATTCATATCAGAGCGAATTTCACTACTATTAAAATTGAAATTCGCGGCCTCTACAATGGAATGACGAGTAATGACCTTTTCTTCAGGCACCGGAACACGTTGTTCCACAATACGCTGTACCTCAGGTTTCTTTTGCGGCTGCGTCTTGTGGCAGATAAAACAACCTGCCACCAAGACGGACCCCAATAATACTATAATTTTTTTCATAGCTCTCTAACTCCTAACTTACCACGCATATGCTAAACCTACGTTACCGTAGCAGTTAGCGGACTTGTTGTTCACACCGGTGTCTAAGTTACCAAAGACCGTCCAGTGGTTGGTAAGCGCATAACTTACGCCCACTTGACCGCTAAAGTAGGTGCGGCCCAGCTCAGCACTGATAATTTCCATGCGTGTTCCGGGCAAGTCCAAAGACATATGCAGTTTGGCATAATCACCGCCGATGAACTGTTTAACAGCGGCAGAACCGTACCAGTTGAATCTCTTGCCGATTTTTCCTTCCAACTGCACCCCTAAACGGGCTTGTGTGTTGAACTGGTTTTTGCTTTCTACGTGTAAGTTAAGGGCACCTGCACCCGTTTCCGTAAAGGATTCTAAGTGCGTGTAGTTACCCAATACTCCGGCAAAAGGTTTGAGGTTGAGCCAGTCATAGACGGCGATGTTATAACCGCCTTCCAAATCTAAGGCCATATTCAAACCATGATATTTACCTTCCGCATTACGTGCCATGAAATCAATGCGACGTTTACCATGATAGGTTTGATAACCCCCGAACAAGGTTCCTTTGAGGACCCAATTGCCCGGTCTGTATCCACCGTAAATACCCAGGGATACGTCATCAATATCCATTGCATCGTTTTGTTGGCGCAAATCGCTCTTACCGGCACCGCCGTACACACCTAAGAGTGCCTCATCGGAAGAACGATCATACCCTACTAATACACCGGTCATGTTATTGGTAAAGCGCGGTGAATTGGCATCTGCATATACTTTATCGTACTGGCTATAATACTCCGCCCACACGTTATCATGGCAGGTAGAGCATTTGCCGGCCGAGGGATTGCGTTTAGCAATACGGTCATATACATGAGCCGTCTTAGCATTAAACAACGGAGTCAACGCACTATTGGCATACAACACGCCGTCCGTATCATCTAAGGCAGATTGCAAGGTAGATGCCGCGTTAATAAGTGTAACCCCTTGCGGATTTAAGCCACCCAATTGTTCATATTGCAACAAGGCATTGGTAATATCACCTTCATAACCGGTAGAAACAGCATCTATCGCACGAGCTACTTCGCTTTGGTTGCGCGATAAGCTGGTCGTTCCGGTATAATCGGTGGCTTTACGTTTAGCCAATAAAACGACCTTTGTCGGATCACTGTAATCTACTTCTACGTCAATACGGCTGGCATCGTAGTCGGTAATAGTACCGTCGTACGTAAATTCGCCCGCCACGTTACCGGCATCGACGATTTCAAACGACTTCCATTCAAAGTATCTTCCGTTTTCGTTGGATACTGCTAAATTAGCTCCGCTAGCGATATTGGCATTACCTGTAATGACCAATTTATCACTTGCAGGAGTTTCATTAATTTCAATAGCCGTTGTACTACCGGAAGCGAAGTTTACATCCCCCGTAATTGTCAACGTATCAATACTATTGCCGGGGGCAATGGTCCCGCCGTTATTTACATTTACTGTACCGGAAATATTTCCGTTACCGCGCAAGGTGGCACCGTCGTTCACGTTTAACGCAGTAGTAACCGTTACATCACGGTTAGCAGCAAAAGTACCGGCGTTAATATCCGCTTGTTTTGCGCTAAAGGCATTATCGGATATGTTCAAAACAGCACTGCCACTTTGGACAAAATTGCCCAGAGTGTCAATTTCGTTCAGTACCGCATCGGTAGTATCGGTAAATTCAACCGTTGTATCAGCAGCACCTTTGACAGTATTTTTGATATTTTGCGTATTTCCTACTAAGGTTCCTTCATCTACATAGGTACTTCCTGTGTAGTTGTTGGAAGCCATAGCCAAGGTCATAGTTCCGGCACCTGATTTACGGAAATCAGCCGCGGAACCAATCGTACCGTTTAAGGTTAAAGCAGCGTCGTTTTGTACGAGAACATCTTCCGTAGCAGCGTTGCCGCGCAAGTTGTTACTCAACGAACCTGCCGCGATTAACAAGCCGTTGTTGGCGAACAATACATCCCCGGAGCCGATATTGTTTTGACCGGCAATCGTTAAGTCAGCGCCGTCAATCAAAGTCGTACCCGTATAGGTATTACTACCCGTCAAGGTAGTGTTAGCCGTTACTTCTACGTTACCGGCGCCGCTGATTGCGCTGACGCCCGTAGAGGCTGCATTAAATTCTAAAATTCCGTCATTTGTAATACCGCCAGAGGCTATTAAATCAGCCGCTTTACCCTTAATCGTACCGTTATTGGTAATGGTAGTTGCGGTAATAGCAGCAGTATTAGTTAAGACCGCATCGTTGGTTACACTGCCTTGTTCAATGGTAAAGTCATTGGTGTTCAAGTCATCGATGATGTTCATTTCGCCGGAACCCGTAACAACATCTTGCATCGTTCCGCCCGCGATATTAAGCGTACCATCGTTGGCGATAGGCCCTTGCAAATAGTCAGCGGAAGAGTCGATCGTACCGTTGTTGTGGTTGGTAATGTTACCCACAATAGCAGCCGTATTATCAATCATCCCTTCGTTGTCAAGGTCAGCTGTAATCGCACCTCTGTTGGTAAAGTGGGCAGTGTTATACACCGTAGCTTGTTCAATGCTATAATCGTTGATCAAGTTATCGGTAATGTTCATGGTACTGTCCGTCACCGTAGTGGTGATGTCACCTTTTACTAAACCGCCGGCGACGTTCAACGTACCGTCGTTTGTTACGGCACCGTTCAAGTTGTCTGCGGTAGAGTTAATCGTGCCGGTATTGGTAATGGCACCGGTAATGGCTGCTTCGTTATTGACCGTCCCACCATTATTGGTAAAAGCAGCATCAATAGCGGCATTGTTGGTTAATACGCCGGTATCATTAGTAACAGCGGCTTGCTCAATGGCACCGTTGTTGATAACATCACCGGTAAAGTTGGTAGTACCCGTATTGTCCGTAATGACATTGTTATTCGTACCACCGGTTAAGTTCAACGTATTGCTGTTAGCAATACCGTTGGCAAAGGCCAATAGGTCGGCCTTAGAGGTAAAGGTCCCGTTATTGGTTAAGGACTTTTGATCAATGTTTCCTGTGTTGGTCACATCCGCACCGGAAGCAATCGTTAACTTACCGCTTCCGCTAATCGCATTAGCGGTGGTACCGTTCCCCAAAGTCAAAGCACCCGCGTTGGTAATACCGTTTACGGTTTTCAAGTCATCCGCATCCGCCGTCAAACTACCCAACGTGGCAATATCTAAATTATCTTGCTTGATGTTTACCCCAGAGGTATTGGTTACTGCTCCAGTTACTTTTAATGCACCGAAGTCACCCTCAATCACGTTACTGTTGGTACCGCCTTGCATTTCAAAAACACCGGCATTATCAATCTTCGTAGAGGTCGTAATATTACCCATATTTGCGGCTACCAATGTAGCACCTGTATTAATGGTAATAGTATCTTGGTGAATGGTTGCATTGTTAGCAGTTTTGCCCAGGATCTGTAAATCACCCTCACCGGTAATATTGTTGGTGTTATCGCCGTCCGTAATTGCATACGTACCTTCGTTGGCGATATTCCCTTCAATATCGTCCGCATCACTGGCCAAATTACCGTTGTTGGTTACATTGGCTTTGATGGTTCCTGCGTTGAGCAAAGTACCATCATTGATAAGAGTGGTTTGGTCAATAGCAGCTTGGTTGGTTACTTCGCCTTGTGTGGTCAAAGCACCCGTACCGGTAATATCGTTGGTATTAGTACCGCCATTGAGGGTTAAAGCAGTGTCATTGGTAATGCCTGCAACGGAAGCAAGCAAGTCAGCATTAGAGGTCAAACTACCGCCGGTAATGCTAATGCTGCCTTGACTAATAGCGGCATTATTGGTAATGTTTCCGCCGGCGATATTCAAAGCACCGCTACCGCTGATGACGTTGTCATTGGAGTTACCTGCATTCCAAATTAAGTTTCCGTCGTTGGTAACGGCTGCTTCAACACTTTGGCTGTTAGTGGTTAAGGAACCACCCGCAGCAATATTCAAGGCACTTTGGGAAATGCTGTTGTTGTTAACTGTATCCCCTAAGATGTTGGTAGTACCTGTACCGGAAATCTTACCTCCGGCTAAGATGTCGACATCAATAAGGTCCGTGGTGCCGCGGTTGTCTATTTGGGCTTGCACGTCGGTAGCAGTACCGTAATGGGCACCCGTATTGACCTGGACTTTGGTATACACGTCCGCCAAGTTTTGTACGGTTCCATCAATGAGTGTAGTACCGGTACCGGTAATTTCATTATTGTTGTCACCACCTGTGAAAGAAATGGCACTATTGTTGGTAATGCCGTTCGCGGCGGTAAGTAAGTCGGCCGCGGTGGTTAACGTACCGTTGCTGACGGTAATAGAATCTTGTCCGATTGCGGCTTGGTTCGTTACATCCCCAGAAATGGACATGGAACCCGTACCGTCAATCACGTTGGAGTTTGTGCCACCCGTTAGGGTTAAGCCGTCCGCTACATTGTTGGTAATACCATTGGTAGAAGCCAATAAGTCAGCGTCGCTAGTTAAAGAACCGCCAGCGATTTTAATCTTATTTTGTTTAATAGAAGCACTATTGACAATATCACCACCGGTAATGTCTAATTGACCAGAACCGTTAATCACATTCTCGTTAGCGGCACCCGCGTTCCACGTCAATCTGCCATCGTTGGTAACGGATGCTACTACAGATTCCGCATCAGTCGTAAAACTACCGCTGTTGGCAATTTTCAACGATTCTTGCATGATGGTACCGGTATTGGTGGTATCCCCCAAAATAGAAGTTGTACCGCCCGCACCGATAATATCATTGGCGTTATTGCCATCGGTGATAACATAAGAACCGGTGTTTCCGATAGCCCCGTTAATATTGGCCCCGTTACTAGTCAACGTGCCACTATTCACAACGTCCGCAGTAATAAGCGCGTTGTTCGTTAAATTACCACTGTTGTTAACCAATGCTTGCGTAATAGCAGCGCTGTTGGTAACGTTATTGGTAAAAGAGGTAGTTCCACCGCCGGTAATCACGTTTTTGTTTGTACCGCCGGTGATATTCAAAGCACTTTGGTTGTCTATACCGCCCGCCGCGGAAACTAGGTCCGCATGGGTATTAAAGGTACTGTTGTTGGTCAAAGCACCCGTTAGAGTAATATGGCCGTTGTTGTCAAACGTACCGTTGTTGGTTAAAGAATCTTGTTCAATCGTTCCCGAGTTGGAGGAAACCCCGGCTTTGGTAGTGATAGAACCCGTCCCTTCAATTGCATTTGTATTGACGAGCTTCGCATCTACAGTACCATTGTTTGTGAACACACCGCTGTTGCTTACAGTGGTTTGATCAATATCGCCACTGTTGGTTACATATCCGGTAACATCAATGCGCCCGTTACCATTAATAATATTAGCAGTGGTACCCGCCGTGTAGTTAATAATACCATCGTTGGTAATGGCATCGCTAGCGGTCATATTGGAAGCATTGGTGGTAACTACTTTACCGCTTGCAACGGTAATATCTTTTTGAGAGATAGATTCTTGGTTCTCTAAATCCCCCGTAACATTGAGGGTACCGTCCCCGGTAACTACGTTCGTATTGGTACCACCGGTAAAATTCAAAATACCTGCGTTAGAAACACCGTTTGCAGAAGCTAATAACCCCGCATTGGTGTTAAAAGTGGCAGCTTCATTGTTAGTTAAGCTGCCCGCTAATGTAATTTGTCCGTTGTTGTCAAACGTACCATTGTTGGTTAAGTTCGTTTGGGAGAGAGCATCCGTGTTAGACGATGCCCCGGTTTTGGTAGTGATATTTCCGGTTCCTTTCAATACGCCGGCATTGGTTAAATTTGCATTTACAGTGCCGTTGTTAGTAAAGGTACTGGTGTTGCTCAGATCCGTTTGGCTGATAGTACCGGTGTTCGTAACATCTCCGGTAATCGCCACATTCCCGGTTCCGCTAATAGCATGGGCTTGCGTACCGCCGGCCAGTGTAAGATTGCCCGCGTTACTAAAGTCGGTTTGTAACGAATTGGCATTCGCCACTTCAACCGTACCGTCTGTGATATTCAGATTGCTGGCGATACTAGACCCGCTGCCGATGTAGTGCGTTCCACCGGTAAATGACAAGTTACCGTCAAAAGCTGTAATGTTAGCACCGGAATTAATAGAATCTCCTGCATTGATGGTTACATTACCACCCGTAAGCACCAACAAAGAACCGGAAAGCAGGCTTAAATTAGCAGCATCGCTGATGTAGGAACCGCTTGCAATGTTTAATTGTCCGCTATTTACGGTGATGTTGCCGCTATTGGCATACAAAGCACCGTTTTGCGTTAAGCCATAGGTGTTCAATGCGCCGCCGTTCATCGTTAACGTATCGTCAAACGGGTCACCTACCCAGTTTGAAAACCTTTGTGTATAATCGCTTGGGGAGGCCGATCCATCATCCCGGGCATACAAATAGTCGGTATTTGCATAACCAGAGATATAATGAAGCGAGCCGGACCCGAAATCATCAATGGTAATGTCAGAAGCTGCGTAAGCCGGGCTTACGTTACTTACTAACATTGCACAGCTTATCAAATACGCCATCGTTTTGGATAACGTACTTTTACCCTGTTTCCTGTTCATTAATTTATCTCCCTTTTTAGAATATGTAACCTTCAAATTAATTATTTACTTCGAAGCTGTCCTAGCATAAAAACAACCATTATGTATAAACAGACGTTTTATTATACCATTATTTTTGAATTTTCCGCATAAAATTTCCCAAGATACTAGGCCCATATGTTCCTTTGCGGATCGGATTTGGTAATTAGGTAGCATTCCCGATATAACCTAGCCCCTTAATTTGCTATAATAGGGTATATCATTAGGAGCCTTTATGGAACTTTCCACCTTACAAACCGTTTTGCTTTCCGCTTTGATTGTAGTTGTACTTGTTTTGCCTCTTACCGTTCATAAAGTAGAAGAAAATTTGGAAGCTTTTTTGTTTTGTTGCGGTGCGTTTGCGGTCACCGTTTCGCATATGTGGAGCGGGCATCTGGTATTTACCGCCTTAAAAGACCCCATTAAAATTACCCTGGCGGTACTGATTGCCGGGCTCCTTTTCCGTTACCTTAACACCCATTTGCAAAAACTGACCCAAAAAGCAGTCAAAGCTATCGGGCTACGGTGGACGTTGTTTTTAATTGTGCTCATCTTGGGGCTTATGTCCAGTATTATTACCGCCATTATTGCGGCTTTAATTTTGTCTGAAATCACAGTTATGCTCCCGTTGGAAAGAGCAGGGCGCATTAAACTAATTACGTTTTCCTGTTATGCCATTGGGATGGGAGCCATTTTAACCTCTATCGGGGAACCATTGGGAACGGTGGTTATTTCCAAACTCTCGGGTGCACCCCACCACGCCGGATTTTTCTACTTAATTCAACACTTAGGTTGGTTTGTACTGGGCGGTATACTTTTTATGGCGGGTATGGCCAGCTCTATTCGCGAGTGTACTATTTGCCACGCACCTGGAGCCAAAGCCGTACAAATCGGCGGAGATAATTCCATTAAAGGCATTGTAATCCGCGCCGCCAAGGTGTATTTATTTGTGGTGGCCCTTGTATTTTTGGGCGATGGATTAAAACCGCTTGCTCTAAAAACCATTACTCACTTAAGTGCCGGTTGGCTCTACTGGATTAACATGCTCTCTGCGGTGCTAGACAATGCTACCTTAGCCGCTATTGAAGTAACCCCTATTATTGACGACCGCACGCTCACGTTCCTCTTAATGAGCTTAGTGGTTTCCGGCGGGATGCTAATCCCGGGGAATATCCCCAACATTATTTGCGCCTCTAAACTGGGAATTAAAAGCAAAGAGTGGGTCAAAGCCGCGTTTGGGTTGGGTTTAGTCTTGATGATTGCCTACTTCTTTATTTTGACAGCGGTATTATAACCCGCACTCTAATAGTTCCCAAATTTATAAAAGAAATAAGTAAGACAAACTATTAGGTCGGTTTGAGCCACTTACAAAGTCTTTGACCGCGCGTTGAGAACGAACTACAGCTTTTCACACTTCCATCGTTAATGCTAAACCATAAGTCAAAATGCTTTTCTGTCGCATCCGTACCATGATAACAAATGGATCCCTTCTCACAATAATACAAAGAGATGGCCCATACAGAACAATCTCCGTCCTCATTTCTTGTGGCACGTGCATTTACACCCCATAGTCCCCCCTCACAAGAGCGTAATTCATTATACTCGGTACCTGCAAGAGTACATAGCTTTGTCAAATCAATATCAAGCTTTCTCATATCACATACATATACGCCATTGGCTAAAAAATATACGTGTTGTGCGTTTACTAAATCTTTTATTCGGGTTAAATATCGTGCTACTCGGCTTTTATCTACAGCAAATTGATACTGCGGCACAGCAATAGCAGCTAAAACGCCGATAATAAGAACCACTACCAACAGCTCAATAAGCGTAAAACCTCGCCGGGTATTTTGGTTGTACATCATAAACTACCTCCAGTCCTATTTTTATCACTTCAAATTCAGCCAACAAAAAAGACGGCGATCTTTGTTAAAAGCAATTTGCGGTAACCCTTAACAAATAATCGCCGTCTACCCACTTCAATTAAGAAATGGGTAAGACCGGACGATTACTTGTTGACCGCAAATTTGCGCGGGGAAAACAGCTTCCCTTTGCTCAGTGTGGGCTTCCCCCACACTTCAACAAATAATCTTCTTCAAATTGTAAGTACTACTTTGTTTTATTATAACATATTTATTATAACATATTACCCAAACTACTATATATCAGCCGGACGATTTTCACGCTTGTTACCCCCGAGTTGTCGGCCCGCAGGGTTCGAGGATATCCTCCTCTTGTAAAAATTGCAGGTACAACAATGCCCCCCTTAAAGATATTTTTTTATATAATAAACCTATATTATTTTTCAGGGAGAATTTATGAAAATCCACTCGTTTAATGTCCAACCCAATTTACCGGACAACATCAAATTTTTAGAAGAACTTGCCAGTGATATGTGGTTTACGTGGAACGCCCACGCGATTGCACTGTTTGTGCAAATTGACCCGCAACTTTGGACCGCCGCCAAGCGCAACCCCAAATGGTTTTTAGGTTGTGTGCCGCAAAAACGCTTTGAAGAATTAAGCAAAGACCAAAACTTTGTCAATTTATTAAATCAAGTCAAAGACAGTTACTACGCCTACAAAAACGAACAACATACTTGGTATAAAGACCACCACCAAGAAAACGGCAACCTCTTAACCGCATATTTTTCTATGGAATATGGTATCGGCGAGGGACTGCCGATTTATTCCGGTGGTTTAGGTATGCTGGCCGGGGACCACATCAAATCCGCCAGCGATCTGGGTATGCCGATTATCGGTGTGGGTTTGTTTTACAAACAAGGCTATGTGCAACAGCTTATTAACCGCGAAGGCTGGCAAAACGAGGAATACCCCGATAACGATTGGGCCCACATGCCCGTAGAGCACGTGCAAAAAGACGGCAAAGATATTATCGTAGATATTCCGTTAGGCGGTGAAACGGTCAAAGCCTGCGTGTGGCGCGTACCGGTAGGGCGCACCTCGCTTTATTTGTTAGACACCAACTTGCAAGAAAACACCCCGGCGCAACGTGTCATTACCGAAAAACTTTACGGCGGTGACCGCGAAAACCGCATCCGCCAAGAAGTAGTGCTCGGTATCGGCGGTGTGAAAGCTTTAACCGCCATGGGCATCTTCCCCACTGTTTATCATATTAACGAAGGGCACAGCGCGTTCTTACTTTTCCAGCGTATCATTGACCTCATGAAAAATGAAAAACTCACCTTTGACCAAGCGCGGGAAAAAGTATGGACAACCTCTGTGTTTACAACTCATACCCCCGTCATTGCCGGCAACGAACATTTTGACCCGGCCCTCGTACGCAAATACATGGAATATTACGCCAATGAAATGGGCATCGGGTGGGATGCATTTTTAGAAATCGGCAAAGAAACACCGCAATCACCTACGTATTGTATGACGGTAGTGGCGCTGCGCCTGTCGGCTTTTTGCAACGGAGTTGCCAAATTACATGGCGAAGTCAGCCGCGAAATGTGGCACAACTTATGGCCGAATTTGCCTAAATTAGAAGTGCCGATTACCAGCATTACCAACGGGATTCACAGCTCGTCGTGGATTTCACATGAACTCAACGACTTGTACCGCAAATATTTGTATAACAACAATCAATTAGGATACATTGATCCGTCCGAACCGGAACCCTGGAACAAAATGTCCAATATCCCGGATGGGGAGCTGTGGGATGTGCACACGATTCGCAAAAACAAACTTATTACCATGGTACGCAACCGTCTGCAACGCCAACTCACACGCCAAGGGATGGACGTAATGACGGTAAAAAAAGCATCGCAGGTATTGCGCCCGGATGTATTGACCATTGGTTTTGCACGCCGTTTTGCTACCTACAAACGTGCCACGCTACTATTTAAAGATTTAAACCGCTTAGACAAAATCATTAACAACCCGGCCCGCCCGGTCCAGTTTGTTTTTGCGGGTAAAGCTCACCCGGCCGATACTGCCGGTAAAGAATTTATTAAACTCATTGTCAGCCTCACGCAAAACGACCCGCGCTTTAAAGGCAAAATCGTGTTTGTGGAAGACTACAACATGAACGTAGCCCGCTATATGGTGCAAGGGGTTGACGTGTGGCTTAATAACCCGATCCGCCCCATGGAAGCCAGCGGCACCAGCGGTATGAAAGCCGCGCTAAACGGGGCACTTGCGCTATCTATTTTGGACGGCTGGTGGGATGAAGTAGGCCCCTGTGATTTTGGGTGGTCTATCGGCGGAAACGAAACTTATAAATCCGACGCAGAACGCGACAGCGTGGAAGCCGAATCCTTGTATAGCTTAATTGAACAAGATATTGCCCCTGCCTATTACGCCAAGAGTGACAAAGAAACTTTCTCGGCGGCTTGGGTGGCTTTGATGAAGGAATCGGTCAAGCATATTGCCCCGGTTTTCAACACCAACCGCATGGTCAAAGAATATTACGAACGCTTTTATGTACCGGCGCACAACTACGGGTTAGGATTAAATGAACCCGGCAAAGTACAAGCCGTATCCGCATGGCGCAAGCAAATTGCCGATAACTGGTACCGTGTAAGCATTAAAGACCTTACCGCCGCCCCGCAAGAAGCTATTTTAATGGGCGACAAAGTACACTTTAAAGCCCAAGTATCGTTGGGTAATTTAAAGCCGGAAGAAGTGCAAGTGGAAGCTTTTTTGGGCCGGCGCGGTAACGTGGGCGGCATTGTAAAACTGGCTACTATCCCCATGAAAAACACCGGCAAAAACGGTGAAACGTATATCTACGAAGCCGCTGTGGCCCCGCAAAATAGCGGCCGGCAAGATTATGCTTTGCGCGTACTGCCAAAAAACGATGCACTACCCAGTGTATTAACGCCGTTATTTATTAGATGGGAGGAGTAAAATGAATAAAAAATATATCTTTTGTTTTAGTATTATTGCTTTTATTTTGGTGTGGGTTAGGTTTTATTAAACTTGGGGCCGCACAAAGTAAAACAAACGATAATGCACTAGCTAAGCAAACCGAACAGTTAGCTTTGCAATTGAGAAGGGATATAACAACCTATATTTTGACAACAAGAAATTTCCCGACCCAAACTTTCAACCCATTTATGCAAGCAGGCATATTTCCTAATTTACAGGCCACATGTAAAAAACAGGATAACGCTTGTGTGGGGCAAAATTTTATGTATACAGGCCAATGCAATGTTGAAAAGTGCACGCTCAATGTAGCTCATTTGAAAACTAACTCATCCGCTCAATATTCTTTGGACCAAATAGACTATATGTTTAGCATGCAAGTACAACCCAAAAATGTTGATATGTGGAAACGCATGTGTGTTTATAAAACCCAATTGGGACAACAAGTGTGTATGTATTTGAAAGAGCGTGGGTGGTACGTTAAACCTTTTGGTAAGTAGTGAGTAGAGAAAAGGATATTTCGTTATAATCTAATAGAACCTAGTAGGAGGAAAATAATGAAAGAAAATAAAAATACTTTATGGGTATTATTGGGGTTGCTGGGAGTATTATTAATCACTATTTTTCTACTAGGGGCTTTGTTGGTTTCTATTATGAAAACGCAGCCGGTGCACAAAGAAGCTGAACCTTCCGGCGCGCCCAAAAAGCAGATACAATCCGTTGCCAAATCACAAACTTTCGAAAAGAAACCAGATTCCTCCTCTCATAAAGCTTTCACCCCTCCTTTTGACGAGGAAATCGCCGCTAGAATTAAAAAATTATTTGAGCCAATATTATCAGATACCGAAAGTGAAAAAATGGGACAGTCTTACGCCGCCAAGGGTTATCACGTTCGTATTATGCCCGATTTGTATGAAGATTTACATGTACAACATCTTTCCGCGGAAGAACAAACTAAATACCAGCAAATACTGTCCGCCCATCAACAAGCCCTTAAAATGCTGCAACAAGACCGCTCATTAGCAACCACGCAAACAGCTACACCTGCTATGTCAGCTTCAAATAAATTTTATCTACCCGGATTGTCCTCTATTAAAGGGCTAAAAGGACAAGCGCAAATTGGCCGCCGGGAAATTGCGTGTCCTAACCGGGGTACAGAATATAAGAATTGGGATAAAATATGTCAAGAAATACAATTTGCAGATGGAACCAAAAGCATTATCTACGTGGTTACAGCACGGGGTATCACAGCACGCGATGATTTTGATAGACAAGGGCATTTGCTCGCACACTACGGGTTTTGGACAAGTGGTGGATATTTTGATTCCGAAAAAATTCGTCACATCCCCGATTATCCCTCAGCAGTTTCAGAAGCCTTTTTCTATGACAAGGCTAATAACGTAAACAAGATAGAAATCTATTTATCTGGAGCAGCTGCTGAAAGAACCAAACAATCTTTGCAGCAAGCGTTTGCAGGTAAACAAATGCCAGATATTGTGACTCAATCATTCAAGGACGCGCCGGAATATTGTGATCTGTATAAGTCGGAATGCGTGGCATTATAAAAAATAATCTAAAAGCGTGCCCAAAAGAGCCTAGCGGGGTTTCATAATTTTCTTGCGTAACTTTGCCCTTTGTACTCAATAGAATAGCGCGCCCATCTTTATAAATTGAATTATGCTAAATATTGTTTTAATTAACCCGGAAATCCCTTTTAATACCGGTAATATCGGCCGCTCGTGCGTGGCTACCGGTACGCGTTTGCATTTGGTGGGTAAACTTGGCTTTAAAATTGCTTCCAAAGAAATCCGCAGAAGCGGGTTGGACTATTGGCCCAATTTAGATTATCGCCGCTATGAAACGTGGGAATCATTTTTAGAGAGTGAAAAACCCGCGCGTGAAAAACTGTTTTTTCTTTCTACTAAAGGGAAAACCGCCTATTGGGATGTACAAATTCCCGCTGATGCCTTTTTGTGTTTTGGAGCCGAAGGGTTTGGACTACCCAAGGAATTTTACGAAATTTACAAAGACCGCCTGTTTACCATTCCCATGACAGGCCCGGTGCGTTCACTTAACCTGTCCAGCTCTGCCGCCATTGTTTTATTTGAAACGTTGCGTCAACACAAATAAAAAGGGCCGCTCACGCGGCCCATAATAAACCAACCCATTTTACAATTAATTTATGTCTTTCAGCCCTAACTGTTCACAAGTCTTATTATCATTATCCTGACAGGTAACGCTCACATGTTCTCCGATATTCGCCACAAACCAATAATTCCATCCTCCTCCGTTGCGGGTAACTGTCACGCTACCTCCGCTAATTGCAGGAGCTCCAAAATATCTTGATTTAGTAATATCTTGCACTACACTAGGGGTCGTTCCGGTTATCAATTGCTTGGTGTATATATACTCTGCGGCATAACGTGCGTTATTTAATCCCTCTAATGCACGTCCGCGCTCTGCAGCCCGTTGATATCTGGGTAATGCCACCGCGACTAAAGCACCAACCATCACTATGACAATTAACAATTCAATCAGTGTAAACCCGCCGCAGAACAAACCTTTGCAGGCATTTTTATTTTGGGTCAAAACCTTGCCATTTGTATTTTTATAATTCATATTCCTCTCCTGAATTTTATTGTACCAAATTTATAACCGTTTTAATAACCTAAGCGTTCCAGTTGACGCGCTTGCTGTTGTTGCTGCTTTTTAAGTTGTTGCTCTACCTGCCGCACCTGATTAACTGCTTGTACCTGGTTGTTATGTTGTGTTTGCACGTGGTGGGTATATTGCGGTAGCATCCACACCGCCAACAACCCAATGATAAGTATTGCCACCAATAATCCTATAAGTCCAAATCCTTTATTCATATAAGTTCTCTCTATTATTATAGCCTGTTATTTTATAGAATAAAAGAAATTTGTATGCAAATCAAGTATCTTTTTTGGATTTTATTTGGCTTAAACTTGCTTAATTATATAGACCGGCAAGTGCTTTATGCTGTTTTCCCGCTTTTACAAACCGATCTAAATTTAAATGATTTCCAATTAGGCGCGTTAGCTTCTGTCTTTATGCTCGTTTATATGTGTTATGCCCCCTGTGTAGGATATTTGGCCGACCGTTTTTCCCGCCCTAAATTAATTGCCTTAAGTGCTTTTTTGTGGAGCGGGGCTACCCTGGCCTGCGGGTTTGCCCGCAACTACATTTCGCTGTTAATTCCGCGGGCACTCATCGGCGTAGGTGAAGGCGGTTTTACTACGATTGCGCAACCCTTTTTGGCAGAGCACTACCCGCAAGAAAAGCACGCCCCCGTACTGGCTGCTTTTGGTTTAGCTCTGCCTGTTGGTAGCGCGCTGGGGTATGTACTCGGCGGACTTATCGGCGGACATTGGGGTTGGCGTGTTGCTTTTATGGTAGTTGCAATCCCGGGGTTATTTTTGGCATTACTCGCCCTTATGTTCCTTAAAGATAAAGCGCGCCAGACCCAAACCGTACGCCCCACACTCAAAGATTATTTCCCCTTATTTCACAATAAACCTTTTTTGCGGGTCTGTTTTGCCGAAGCGATGATGACCTTTGTAATGGGCGGTTTAGCCGCCTGGATGCCCATGTATTTGCACCGCTATTTAGGGTTTAGCACCGCACAAGCCGGTACCCAATTTGGGATTTTAGTGATTAGTTGCGGAGCTTTGGGTACTTATATAGGTGGGCACGTAGCCGCTTGGCTTTTAAAACGCACCCCGCAAGCTTATTACAAACTAATTGCCATTTGCTTTGCCACTGCCCTTCCTTTTTGTTGGTTGGCACTGTGCTTAACGCAGGCAAGCGCCGTACTGGTTTGTTTAGGTGTAGCGCTTGTATTATTATTTATGCCTACCGGTGCCATTGCCGCAGCTTTAGTGGCTACAACGGCCCCTCAAATACGTTCTATGGCGTTTGCCGTTAATATTTTTATAATTCATTTATTGGGGGATGCTTTATCCCCTACACTTATTGGGTGGATATCCGACACTTGGACGTTAAAAACAGCCGTTTTTATAGCCAGTTTACTGCTTTTACCCGGTGCCTGGGCCGGTTTAAAAGCCAAAAACTAAAGGGAAGTATGCGCGGTAAAAATTTCTACGGCCTGCTCTAAACTAGTTTGATCTTCTACGTCAAACCGCGCCAATATGGGGGAATCTATATCCAACACGCCCCACACTTGGCCGTTCTTAAAAATAGGAATTACAATTTCACTCTTAGAGGCACTGTCGCACGCAATGTGCCCCGCAAATTGATGCACGTCTTCCACAAGTTGTGTTCGCCCGGTTTGCGCTGCAGTCCCGCATACGCCTTTACCTAATTTAATGCGCACACAGGCGGGTTTGCCTTGAAAAGGGCCCAATATCAGTTCGCTCCCGCGCCGCACATAAAACCCGGCCCAGTTCAAATTTTCCAGCTCGCTAAATAGAACGGCCGCCATATTAGCCATATTGGCAACAGGGTCGGTTTCCATGGATAGCACGCCTTCCAATTGCTTGAGCAGAAGCGAATATACTTGGGATTTACTCATAAAAATATTGTACTATTATTGCATTTTTACCGCAAAAAGACTTAAAATAGAAATAAGGCCCTATGGCCCCAGGAGTTTTATGCCAAAAGTTGAAGTAGATCAAAACCGCTGCAAAGCATGTTATTTATGCATAAGCGTGTGCCCCAAAAAATGCTTGGGCAAAAGTAGCACCATTAGCAAGAAAGGATATTTTACCGCGGTGCAAGAACGCCCGCAGGATTGCATCGGGTGCAAAATGTGTTATGTAATGTGCCCCGATGTGGCTATTACCGTTTTGAAAGATTAAGGATTTATAGTATGACCGAAAAAGCTTTACGTAAAGGAAACGAAGCCCTCGCTGAAGGCGCCATTCGCGCTGGGGTGCGTTTTTTTGCCGGATACCCGATTACGCCGCAAAACGAAGTGCCGGAATATATGTCGGCCCATATTGCCGATGAAGGCGGTGCCTTCGTCCAGGCCGAAAGTGAACTGGCTGCTATCAACATGGTGTATGGCGCTGCCGCTACCGGCACGCGTGCGATGACGTCTTCTTCTTCACCGGGCATTAGCTTAAAACAAGAAGGGATTACCTATTTGGCCAGTGCCGATTTGCCTTGCCTTATCGTTAACGTCATGCGCGGCGGCCCGGGCCTGGGCAGTATTGCCGGTGCCCAAGGGGACTACTTCCAAGCTACGCGCGGCGGCGGTAACGGGGATTACCACGTGATTGTTTTGGCTCCTAACTCTGTAGAAGAACTGGGCAACTTCCCCAAACTGGCTTTTGATTTGGCCGAAAAATACCGCATGCCCGCTATGATTTTAGCCGACGGCATTTTGGGGCAAATGATGGAAAGTATGTCCTTTAATTTTGACCCGGTGGACCCCAATAAACTGGGTAAATTTGACTGGGCAGTAGACATCCACAAAAACGGTCGTGCTAAAAACAACGTGTTTTCCTACAAAGGCGATAACTTGATTGCCGACGTGGTGGAACGCGCCAAACGCTACGGTTTAGTAGAACAAACTGAACAACGCTTTGAAGAACGTAACTGCGAAGATGCCGACGTGATTTTAGTGGCATACGGTCTTTCTTCGCGCGCTTGCTTAGAAGCCGTCAACCACGCTAAAGAACAGGGCCTCAAACTCGGCCTTTTCCGCCCCATTACGTTGTGGCCGTTCCCGTCTAAACGCTTGGCGGAACTAGCGCAAAAAACCAAAGCTATTTTGGTAGTAGAACAAAGTTTAGGCCAACTGGTGCAAGACGTAAAACTTTCCGTAGGGGATAAAGTTCCTGTAGGATTAAATGCCTATCCTTCCGGCGGGCAACCTGACGGTGCGCAAATTCTAACTGCGGCTAAATCCCTTTTAACCGGCAAAAAAGAAGGACTCTTCTCACTCAAAGACCATGCCGCCGGTTTTACCTATAACTGCACACGCGACCTCAAATTGGGCGTCCAAGGGGATCGCAAGGGGGAAACCAAATGAGTACCGTTTTAGCTAAAAAACCAAACGCTTTAACTGATGTACCCATGCACTACTGCCCCGGTTGTGGGCATGGGATTGTGCACCGCTTAATTGCTGAAACATTGGAAGAACTAAACGTAGCCGACCGCGCAATCGGCGTAGCTCCGGTGGGGTGCGCCGTATTTGCAGATTCTTACTTTGCGTGCGATTGTGTCCAAGGTGCTCATGGACGCGGCCCCGCGATTGCTACCGGCATTAAACGCTCCAAACCGCAAGCCATTGTATTTTCTTACCAGGGCGATGGAGATTTGGCCTCTATCGGTATGGCGGAAATTGTGCACGCCGCGGTGCGTAACGAAAACATTACCGTCATTTTTATTAACAATGCTATTTACGGGATGACTGGCGGTCAAATGGCCCCCACTACGCTGGTGGGCCAAGTAGCCACCACCGCTCCCAAAGGGCGCGACCCTAAATTGCAAGGTTGGCCAATCAATATGTGCGAAATGCTTGCCCAAATTACGGGTAGCAAATTTTTAGCGCGCGGCGCGGTAGACACCCCGCAAAATGTGCTTAAAACCAAACAATATTTGAGAAAAGCTTTTGAAAATCAAATTAACAACGTCGGTTTTTCCATGGTGGAAGTCATTTCCCAATGCCCCACCAACTGGCATGCCGATGTACAACAAGCCTTAGAATTTGTCCGCACCAAAATGATGCCGCAATATCCGTTAGGCATTTTCAAAGACAAGGGGGCTGACTAATGTATCAAGGTATTCGTATTGCCGGATTTGGCGGACAAGGCGTTATTTCCGCCGGGATTTTACTGGCGCAAGCCGGCGTAGAAAACAAATTAAACGCAAGCTGGCTCCCCTCTTACGGGCCCGAAATGCGCGGCGGAACGGCCAACTGCTCGGTAGTAGTAAGCGACGGAGAGGTTTACACGCCTATTGTGTCCCGCCCGGACAGCGTAATTGTCATGAACGAGCCCTCGTTGCCGAAATTTGAACCCATGCTTAAAGCAGGCGGTCTTTTAATTTTAAACAGTTCTTTAATCAATTCACGCCCGACGCGCACGGATATTAAAACCGTCTGCGTACCTTGTAATGAGATTGCTCAAAAATTGGGCATGGACCGTATTGCCAATTTGGTAGCGTTGGGAGCATTTATTAAATTGACCGGAGCCGTTACTTTAGAGGCCGTAGCTGACGCCATGAAGAAGGTTTACAAGCGCGCCAAACCCGAAATGCTGGCCCTAAATAAGAAAGCCCTACAAGCCGGTTTTGACGCCGTAAAATAGTAGAAACTCGTTCCAACTTCTTGCGGGATAGACCCTAACTTTGATATAATGTAGAGGTAATGCCGAGGTAGCTCAGTGGTAGAGCACTGGTCTGAAAAACCAGGTGTCGACAGTTCGATCCTGTCCCTCGGCATTCTTTTTTCCTTTGAAAAATGTCGTTTGTCACAAAAGGAGTATTGATGAAAAAAATCTTATTACCTGCATTTAGCACACTATTACTTGTTACTGCCTTTGCAACGCCACAGGCAAAAACACCTAATCACTTCTCTAACGCACTGGAACAAGAAATTTCAAAAAAAATGCTGGCCGGCTTTGCTAGCAACCGCGTACGGCAAATGTGCCAAGAATGGCCTACCTGTATGGAATGGGCAAACAATCGGGCAGCCAAAGACTCCTCTTTTGGAATCATAGATGCCGAAGTAGAACGCTGGGTAAGCAAATGGGAAAATGGCGAGGCTGTTTGGAAACACCGCTTTTATGTGAAAACCCAAGAAGACGGAAAAATCAAATCATATGTGTTTCAACGCGGGGAAGGAAACTATTCTTATGCGGCCCCTGTACTAATCAAAAAATTCCCGGGTCACCCCCTTGCCGATAAACCCACCGAACATATAAAGCAAGTATACCAAAGAACAGGTTACTTGCGTGATATGGAAAACCGCGATGCATGCCGTGCCTGGCCGGGATGTATAGATTTTGTGAAAGGGCACCACATACGCCGCGCACTTATCAGCCAATATATCATCAAACAGAATGCACAAGGCAATTCCGTTTGGAAGCGCAGATTGTATGTAGCGCTGTCGGGATGGCTTGACGAGGAGGCATTTTATTTTGAAGCCACCCAAACCACTCCGGGCGGTGATTATTCTTACCGCGGGCCGGTTAAAATGAACAAATGCCCCTGGTATCCCGATGGTG
Organism: Elusimicrobiaceae bacterium; assembly: GCA_017961295.1. GTDB lineage: Bacteria > Elusimicrobiota > Elusimicrobia > Elusimicrobiales > Elusimicrobiaceae > Avelusimicrobium. The sequence goes on along the minus strand of JAGCXL010000034.1, from coordinate 24,706 downwards.
TGCAACGTTGGTAATTCTACCATTTATTAGACACAAAAATCCCCCGAGGTTTCTCGGGGGATTTTTATAAGCAAACGTTTTACTTTACCTGTATAAGCGCAAAGTGTAAATACTCCGTTTCCGGCATGCCAATTAAAATAGGATGGTCTTTGGCTTGCCCGCGCAGTTCCACTAGCACCGCTTGCCGACCGGCCTTGCTGGCCCCTTGACGGATAATATCCACAAACAGTTCGCGCGAAATATGGTGAGAGCAGGTTGAAAACGCTAAATAACTGCCCGCTTTCATACCCTCTAATGCCATTTTTACTAATTTCACGTACAACCCCACCGCTTGCGGCAAAGCTTTGCGGCTTTTTACAAAAGCGGGCGGGTCTAATAAAATCATATCCGGCTGATCGGGCAGTTCACCTTTTTTAAGGGCCGAGAGTAACCGCTCGGCATCGTCGCGGTGAAACACCACATTCTCTTGCACGCCGTTAAGCTCCGCGTTCTTTTTGGCGCACTCTACGGCCGCAGCGGAGCTGTCACACCCCCACACTTGGCTAGCCCCCGCTTTAGCGGCAGTAATGCCAAAAGAACCGATATAAGAATATAAGTCCAAGACCAATTTATCTTTAAAATAGGGTTTTAAAAATTCGCGGTTTTCGCGTTGGTCAAAATAAAAACCGGTTTTTTGGCCCCCGCGAAGCGGCACTAAATATTTGATGCCGTTTTCTTCAATTTCCACTTGGTCCGGCACTTCGCCGATAATTTCAGGCGTATTGGTAAGCCCTTCCAACGCGCGAAACGCGCTATCGTTTTTGTAATAAATTCCGGTAGGTTTAAAAATCTTCTGCAAGGCCTTGGTAATTTGAGGTTTTAATTTTTCCATGCCGGCCGTCAATACGTCCACCACCAAAATATCCCCATAGCGGTCTACCACCAGCCCCGGCATATTGTCCGCCTCGCCGTAGCACATGCGCCCATATTTGCGTACACCAATTTCTTTGCGGTAGCTGTAAGCATTATCCAGGTTTTCAAACACAAAATCTTCCGCAAGTTCCCCTTCCCCTTTCTGCAAAAGACGCACTGCAATTAAACTATGCGGATTAAAATATCCGTGTCCCACTTGTTTGCCTTCTTGTGATAAAACGCGTACCAACGTACCCGGCTCAATGGACGTATCCAACTTGTCAATTTCGTTGGAAAACACCCACCAATGCCCGGCGTTTAGGCGGCGTTCTTCCTTGGCCTTTAGTTTAATTTCAATCACTTCATTTCCTCCATTTGGGTAAAAGGAATTTTAGCTGCGCATAATGGGCATTGAGCTGCGGTAAAAGTTTGCAACGGATAGGATAAAAGGGCACGCAACGGTACCGTAAGTGGCAAATATCCCATGGAGCGGTCAATAATAACGCCCACGCCAATTACGTCTCCACCCAAACGGCCCACTAAATCAATGGCGCGGTTAATTTTCCGGCCCGATACGGCCACGTCGTCTACAATGAGCACCTGTTCACCGGGTTTAATGGCAAAATTATGTTTTAAAATCATCTCCCCGTTTTCATCTTTAGAGGCAAAAATAGCCCGGGCCCCACGCACACGTGCCACTTCCTGCGCCAGCACGCTATCGGAAGGAGTAAGTGCCAAAATGACATCCGCTTTTTTGGTAAATTTTTCGGATAACGCCCCCGCAATTTTTTGTGCTAAATGCGGGTGTTGGAGCAGCAAAGACGTTTGAATATACGTTTGGCTGTGGAAACCGGAAGGCATTTCAAAATGGCCTTCCACAATGGCCCCATGCTCCTGCAAGAGGCAGAGTACATCTAAGTTATTTCGTGGCATGGAAGTCTCCTTGAATAAATTTTTCTACTTCGCTAAAATCGGTTGTTACCCCTTTTTCTTGGGCAGTACGGATGGTCTGCCCGGCTTTTTTGGCGCGTAGCATTTCCAGTTTGGGTTTTGTCATGGAAGACGAAACCCGAAACGCCAAGGCCGGGTTACCGGATTCGTCTGTTAAATTTTCTGCCAGCACTACACTTTTAGAGGTATTGGTAAACATGGTAAAAATAGTTAAATCAAACGTTTCCTTTACCCAATCGGTCCACCCGCTTACCGCGGCGGAAATCGTCGGTCCAACGGTATAAGCATTGTTAATTTCCATACCGCCTCCGGCAAACCGTACCGAAGCTGCCAGCTCTTTTACTTCTACATCGCGCAATACTTTCCCTACGCTAAAGCTTCCCGCACGTTCCATGCGGTGCATCATAATGAACGGTTGGAAAGTAACATTAAGTGCTTCCTGTTCGGCGGCTAATTTCTCCATTTGGTGAATTACGCCGTCCTGCAATTTAAGTTCAATGGTCCCCGATAACATTTTAGCCCCGGCCTGCAGGCCCGTTAAATCAAACTCCGCTTTAAAATCGTTACCGGAAAGTACGGTAGAAGAAAACGTCCCCGCCGATAAAGTTCCGGCCAAATTTGGCATAAAATCCGGTAACCGATCGCGGAAATTGCGTAGCCACGCCAACTCTCCGGTTACTTCGGGGGTAGGGGTGGCGTTTGTCAGCGGTGTAATCACTGTTACAAAATCTTTCACTACATCGATAAACGCCATCGGATCAAAATTTCCAAAATGCAAGTGTGTGTGAATTTTGCGGTCATCTTTCTTCAAATTTTGTACTTCCAAATTCAACTTAAGCGCCTCACCGTTTAACTCACAAGAACCGATATTGGCATACAAATTCCCTTTGCGCCAAGTCCCGCTTAACTGCAGTTTATCAAATGTGGAACGGTCCACTTTCACTTGTCCGGTTTGTGTACGCACATACAAATCGGCAAAGTTTTGTTTAGCTTGAAAATTCCCCGTTATACCATTTGCTTTAAAACCGTAGAAATCACCCGATACATTATCGACCTGTACGTTCAAAAGAGGCAATGTAAATTTCCCGTTCTGGCGGGCCGCTTGCCCGGCCACGCTGCCGCGCCCCGTTAGTTTGTATTGTTTTAACGCAGGCCATAGATTCCCTTTACCCGGCAGCGTAAACATGGGCGTTGAAAAATCAACTTGCGCATTCCAGGGATCCTGTGAAAAATCTGCCCAACCTTTTGCTTCAACCGTCAAATCACCCACTTGCGCCGTTACATTTTCAACCGTTAGTTTGTGGTAGTTTTCACTAAGCGTTCCTTGGGCGGAAACGGCAGAAACCGGCACGTCAAAATTCATTTTATTCATTTCAAACAAAGACACATCTTTAGCATTAAAAGACGGCACCGTAGCAGAAAACTTAAACCTGGGTTCTACCAAATTATCGGCATCTAGTTCCACTTCCACAGGGTTAGCAAACAAGTGTACTTGGCTATTAACACCCCGCAGAGCAAACTGACTCCAATCAAAATCACCAAAATTAATTTGCCCGTCGGCAGCAATTTCTATTTCGGAAATTTTTTCCTGCCACTCGTTGCGTAGCACCATGTTAATGTGAAACGCGGACAATTCGTTAAATTTCAAATTTTCAAATGTGGCATTTACACCGTAAAGCGCGTGCGCTGCGCCGGAAGTCAAATCTTTAAAACTAAAGACACCGTCTTTTATGCGCCAGTCCTCTACACTTACGGCAAATTTCCGTCCCGTTCCACTTGTGTAAGTAGAGGGCTGCGTATTCCCCATTTTTACGCGAGGTACATTGTAAAGACCTTCTTGCGTACGTACTAAATTAAAACGCGGAGCGTTTAGCGTAACCTCGTGAATAACCATTTTATTTTCCAACAATGGCAAAATATCAAAAGCCAGCGTTACCGAATCGGCCGCCAAAAACGGCTTGCCCGGCTCCCCGTACGTATCCAAGACATAAAACCCTTTTAGCTCCACGGTATTTAAATATTTTAAATTTAAGGACGAAATTTTCACCGGACGGTTTAATTTCTGCTGAAGTGTTTGAGTGACCATTTCGCTGATGTGCTGCGCGTTAAACGTGCGTAGCAAAAACACCCACGCCACACAAAATAAAAGCAATAACAACATGGCGGCAAATAACATCAAACGCCATACCGTTAAAATACTAACCTTGCTATAGCGTTTAGTTTTGCGTACAAATAATCGTTTTTTGGCACGTTGCCGCCGGGGAGGTGTCATACTTGTTTAATCTTCTCCAGTATATAGTTTACTATAATTTTCCCTCCCGTGCTTAACTGGCTAACTACCTCTTTGACGGCTTGCCACAAGGCTACGTCCTGCGGAAATAAGATTTTAAGCACCACCGCCAGTACCAACATGTTGACCAGCACAATACTCACACACGAAAAGAACTTCCCTCCCGCCAACTTTAAATCGGGCTGATCTGCCTCCCAAAGGGTGTGAAAAGTTTGAATAAAATGAAACGTCATAAAAAACCCGACTAAAAATAATACGATTTGGCGGTAAGGGGTTAAGTCCATAAAAAAACTTAATAACATATACAAAAGTGCCACACACACCACATACCCCGGCACAAAATACGGGGCTAACGCAATAAACGTATTGGTACGGCTCATTTTCACGTAACCGCTTGCTTTGCCCACATGCACATCTTTAATCCGTACTCCGCATAAAATAGCAGCCACCGCGTGGGTCATCTCGTGCATAAATACATACATGCGGGAAAAATTATAGTACTTGTAATGAATCCCCGCATAGACGGCGCCCCCCAATATAAAACAAATGGCCGCACTTAAGTGTTCTAAAACTCCCAGCAAAATACGCACATCCTGCCACACGACCAAGCACATCACCGGGACTAATACACACGCCAGTAAAAATTTTAAAAACCGTTTCATTAAAATTTCTCCGTCCATGCGGGGGTTTTGTATTGCGCTAATGCCAATTGGCGCGCTTCCTGCAGCCAAATTTCTTGCGCAGCTTGAATCTGTAAATCCGTACCTAAAAAACTGCGTACACCGTTCACAACGGCTTGTTTGTACTTTCTATTTTCTCGTGCGCCGGACATTTGCAAAGAGCCCTGATAAAGCACCGTTGTGCCAAACCGCCGGATTGCCCCACCCAGCATTTTTTGCCCGTTTTCTAGTAACAAATCATTTTCCACCGGGTTTACAAAACAAGCGCTGGCATTATGATTTTGACTTGGCGCATACGCAGCCGCAGTTAACTTTTGGTCAAACGCGCGGGCTGCGAGTCCGCTAAGTGCAAGTGCGGCTTGAATAGAACCATGCAATTTTTTATAAATTTCCGCCGGTCTGTCAGTTGACGAAAAAATGAGTGAGAAGGTAAGATCGTCTATATGATACACAATTCCCCCCCCGGTAGGCCGGCGGCAAATTGCGCCCTCAAACTGTTGATCTTGTACAGCGCGGCGCACCTCACTTATAAACTGGGCATACCCAAACGTAACGGCCGGCCCTTCCGCCCAGCGGTAAAAGCGCAACGTGTTAGCACTTGCCCGCACGCGAACCAGCACTTCATCCAGTGCCATGTGTTCAAACACATTTAACGCAGGGGTAGTCAGTAACATATCCTTTAATCAAATGGCCTGCCCTAAAGGCAGGCCAATTTTTACCACCTTAAATTGGGCTGCCTTGCCGCCGACACCTCGTCAATGCGCTTAACGGGCTGATTATGCGGCGCGTCTTTGACAACTTGCGGGTTGGTCTGGATTTCATTGTAAATCTGTTCCATCGCCGCCACAAAGGCGTCCAGCATCTCTTTATTTTCCGTTTCCGTCGGCTCCACCATTAAAGCCTCGGGCACAATGAGCGGAAAATAAATCGTCGGCGCATAAAAACCGTAATCTAACAACCGTTTGGCAATATCGCTGGTATGCACGCCGGTGGTGTGCGGGTCCGGCGGCGTAAGCACGCACTCGTGCATACAGTTTCTATCAAAAAACGCATTAAACTTGCCTTTCAAACAAGCACGCACATAATTGGCGTTTAAAATAGCGTTCTGCGCAATCGTTTTGAGCATATCTTTATCAAATTGGCGCAAATAACAATAGCCGCGGATGACCACCGCCATATTGCCGTAAAATGCCTTCATGCGGTTTTGGCTTTCCGGGCGTTCATCTGCCAAAGTATATTGACCGTTTTTAAGCGATACAATCGGGTGCGGCAAGAACGGAGCTACGTGCGCGGCCGCACCTACCGGCCCGGAACCGGGCCCGCCGCCGCCATGTGGGGCAGCAAACGTTTTATGCAAGTTTAAATGCATAATATCCACGCCAAAATCAGCCGGTTTAGCTAGGCCGATTAAAGCATTGAAATTAGCACCGTCCATGTAAAGCAGGGCCCCTACGCTGTGTACCAAATCGGCAATTTCTTTAATTTCCGGCTCAAACAAACCGACCGTATTAGGAACCGTCAGCATCACAACCGCCGTTTTTTCACTCAGCGCGGCTTTTAAAGCTTCCTTATCCACACATCCATTGGGGGCTGATTTAATATTGACCACCTGGTAACCTGCCATATTGGCCGTAGCGGGGTTGGTGCCGTGGGCCGTATCGGGTACAATTACTTCGGTACGGTTTTGTCCGTTATGCGTGTCATGATAAGCACGTGCTGTTAAAATGCCGGTCAGCTCTCCATGCGCTCCGGCGGCCGGCTGTAACGTAAACGCGGCTAGCCCCGTTACTTTCTTGAGCAGTTCTTGCAAGTTATATGCCAGTTCCAACGTGCCTTGCACCGCGCTTTCGGGCGCGAACGGGTGTGCATTGGCAAAACCGGGTAGCGCACTTAACACGTCATAGGCCTTGGGATTATATTTCATCGTACAAGACCCCAGCGGATAAAACTGCGCATCTAAACTGTAATTTTGTTGCGATAAACGTGTAAAGTGCCGCACCGTATCAAATTCGCTTAACTGCGGCAAATTAGGTTCGCTTTTACGTAGCAATCCGGCAGGTAAATAATCGGCTGCCTGTTTTTGTGTTTGCGCAAAGCACACTCCGCGCCGCCCGGGGCGGGACTTTTCAATAGAAAGTTCGTTTTTCAAAATTTCTTGCATGTTAAATTCCCCCCAGCGCATCAACATACGCTTGTAAATCTTCGGGCGTGCGCATTTCAGTCGCGCACACGAGTAAACAATTTTTCATCTGCGGGCATAACCGCCCCAAATCATACCCGGCCGCAATCCCTTTAGCTTCCATTTTTTTAATAACCTCTGCCGCCGGTATAGGGCATTGCACAACAAACTCATTAAAAAACGGTGTTTTCGTATTGACCGTAAAACCGCTCTTTGCGTTGATTTTTTCAGCTAGCGCATGCGCGCGTTCCAGATTTAATTGAGCTACTTCCTTTAAACCTTTCGGCCCCAATAACGTCAAATAAATTACTGCATTTAACGCACACAGGGCCTCATTGGAACAGATGTTAGAAGCTGCTTTTTCGCGGCGGATATGCTGTTCTCTAGCTTGTAAAGTTAGCACAAAAGCCCGTTTACCGTCTTTGTCTTTGGCAATTCCCACCATGCGGCCTGGAAGTTGGCGTACATACGCTTTTTTAGCCGTCATCACCCCTAAGCCGGGCCCGCCGAAACTGACGGGGTTGCCCAGGGGTTGGCCTTCGCACACGGCAAAGTCGGCATCATATTCACCCGGGGTTTGCACCACACCCAAGGAAATCGGGTTCACTACGGCTACCAACAACGCCCCTACACTATGCACAGCAGAAGATATTGCTTGCGCATCTTCCAAATGTCCTACAAAGTTAGGCGTTTGCAAAATAAAACAGGCAGTTTGGTCGTTTAGTTGGGCTTTTAGTGCCTCTAAATCTAATACACCGTCGTTGGTAACTTTTGCCTCTACCCAGGTAATCCCCATGTGGCGGGTATAGGTTTGGAGCACTTCTTTGTAATGCGGGTGCAAGAGAGTAGACACTACAATTTCTTTGCGCCCGGTAATGCGGTGGGCCGCCAAGGCAGCCTCCGTCATGGCAGTAGCGCCGTCATAATGGGAAGCGGTAGCCACGTCCATATTAAGAAGTGCACACATACAGCTTTGAAATTCATAAATAGTCTGCAACGTACCCTGGCTGGCTTCCGCCTGATAAGGCGTATACGCCGTCAAAAACTCTCCGCGCGACGATAGAGCCGGTATCGCGGCAGGAATAAAATGTTCATACATCCCCGCGCCGATAAAGTTTTTTAAAGGTTTGTTTTTGGCAGCCAGTTCTTGCACATGGGCAGACAACTCTTGCTCGGTAAGTGCTTTTGGCAAATCTAAAGCCGGGTACAAAAACTCTTGCGGAATTTGCGCAAGCAACTCTTTAATATCTTTGGCCCCGGTTTTGGCCAGCATGATCTTTTGGTCTTCTAGTGTGTTTGGAATAAACATAGAAACGTCCTATATAAAAAATCCCCCCGCCTTAGCGGGGGTTTACTTATTTAGCAATCGTGGCACTATAGGCGGCAAAGTCCAAAAGTGCGTTTACTTCATTAGGGTCTGCCATTTTGATTTTAAACAACCACCCGCCGGCATGCGGTTCCCGGTTGACGAGTGCCGGATCACTGTTTAAAGCTTCGTTTACGGCTACAATTTCGCCGGATACAGGGGCATAAATTTCGCTGGCGGACTTTACTGATTCAATCACACAGCAATTTTCACCCACTTTAACTTGGCGACCTACTTTCGGCAAATCCACAAACACAATATCGCTGATTTCCTCTTGTGCGTGATTAGAAATACCGACGACGGCATTTTCCCCTTCTACAAATGCCCACTCGTGGGTTTTTAAAAAACGGCAATTCTCTTGGTTATACATATTCACTCCTTAAACTCTATTTTTATAAAACGGTGTTTTGACAACTTCAGCCGGCACTTTGCGCCCGTGGATTTCTATTTCCACCTCCGCCCCGACGGCAATTTCACTGGCTACGTACCCTACGGCAATGCCTTTAAATAAAGGTGAAAACGTACCGCTAGTCAGCACGCCGGTTTCTACGCCTTGGTAAAAAACTTTGCATCCTTCACGCGGAACACCCGGGGTTTTAAGCTTAAACGCTTTTAACTTCGTCTTAAAACCGGCCGCTTTTTTAGCCTCTAAGGCCGCTTTACCGATGAAATTTTCTTTGGTTAATTTTACTACCCAACCACAGTTGGCTTCATAAGGCGTTTTGGTTTGGTTGGCATCAGCCCCGTTTAACAGGTACCCCGCTTCCAAGCGCAACACGTCGCGCGCACCCAAGCCACACGGTTTAACTCCCAATTTTAAAAGCGCGTTCCAAAGTGCCTCAATTTGACCGTTGGGCAACATAATTTCTACGCCGTCCTCGCCGGTATAACCGGTGCGGGTCACATAGCCCTTGGCGCCAAAAAGTTCAATTTCTTTAATGTGAAAGCGCGGCAAATCTATTACACCGGGCAAAATTTTATCCGCAATCCCTACAGCGGTAGGGCCTTGCAAAGCAATCATACCCCACTGGTCACTTTCGTTAGTAACGGTTACCTTAAAAGCGGCAGCTTGTTTTGTAAGCCAGGCAAAATCTTCATCTACACAGGCGGCATTGACCACCACTAAAAATTCTTCTTGCCCCAGGCAAAAGGCAATGGCATCGTCAATAATCGTACCCTGTTCGGTCAGCATATGAAAATAAGTCCCTTCGTTGGCACCGCTTTTAATGATGTTACAACTGACGTATTGCAAGAGGTGCAACGCCTCTTTACCGACGATACGGATTTGCCCCATGTGGGACACATCAAACATCCCGCATGCGTTACGCACGGCGTGATGTTCGGCAATAATACTATCAAATTGGACGGGGAGTAGCCACCCGTGGAAATCTACCATTTTACCGCCGGCCTTTTCGCATGCGGCGCAAAGGGCGGTTTTTCTCAAAGTGTGTATCATAAGTTCATTGTATAATATTTACGCCATTTTTTATACAATATAGATATGTCCGACACGCAAACCGTAATCAGTGACGTAAAACTATTCCTGGAACGCCTTAAAAAAGACCTCCCCGAAGTGTTTGGCGCGGCCGCTTCAAAAGAAACCAAACCGGGTGAGCCCGCGGCCCCCGTTGCCCACGATAACAAGGTGCTCTATAATGGGGATCTATTCCCGGCCCAACTGTACCTAACGCCGGACCAAGCACCGGGCGTAACGTTTGACGGTAAAATTTTCCATGTGTATTTGCAAACTGCGCAAGATAACCCGTCGCTCCTTGTAACAGATTGGCTTAAGCATAACGCCAAAGAGACGCTGGTGCAAAAAACAACCGCGTGGGCCCAAAAAATGGGTGTGGAATTTAACCAAATTTTTATTAAGGACCAACAAACCTTGTGGGCTAGTTGTTCAGGCAAAAAAAATCTCAATTTTTCCTACCGGATTGTGAAGATGCCAAGCGCCGTACAAGATTATTTAATTGTGCACGAGTTATGCCACTTAACTTACATGAATCACGGGCAGGAATATTGGGCACTGGTGGCCCAGTATTGCCCGGACTATAAGCTGCACCGCCGTTGGCTTAATGAAAACAAAGACGCTATTTTTGCCGAGGTGGAACTGAAATATACCTCACCGCAAGAAACTTCAACCGAAACCCCGACGCAAGAGATTTCACAACAACAAAATTCCACAAATTAGAAAGAAAAGCCCCTTTGTTACAAAGGGGCGTACTTTTTATAGGAGACTTCGGCGTGGCTTAAACGCACGAAGCATACGTCAAATTAAAGGCGGATATAAGCTACCTTACCTTGGTTTTCTACCGCGTTGCCTGTCTTTTGAACAGGTAGCCCGTTTGCAAAGACCAAATTTATTTTGGCAGCTTTGTATTTTTCATCAGCTACGCACGACAGGGGCACCACTACGTACGTTTTCTTGGCTGACAAACGGCCGATACAGGTTTGCTCTTTATAATCCACCCGAATAACCGTATCTTTGCCACGTACCGGGCGAAACATAACGTCTGACATATATACCGGCTTAGCCAATTTTACATACACCTGTACCGCCGTTGCGGCAATAGCTTTGGCAGTCGCGCGGTTAACAGGCTCACTTAAATTATGAGCGCCCCCTAACGTAGGGAGTGTTAAAACAATCAGTAAAACTAACTTTTTCATATAATAATTCTCCTTATATACTTATTATACAAAAGTTAGCTTAGACTAACAAGTACTATTTTTTAACGTCTAAAAAATAATAAAATAAAAGTTAGGTTAATATAATAAAAGCCCCAATGCCGCACTCAAAAAAAGCACGGTAACCGGCCCACGTTTGAACTTCCATACGGCCAAAAAAGCACCCGCACACAAGAGCACGCTTTTATAGTCCGCAAAATTTTCCCCATTGCAAAGCGTAAGTGCCGCTGCCGCAATAAGCCCCACTACTACTAAACGCAAAACGCGCCAAACCACCGGGAATTTCTCCCGCGTAGCAAAAAGGTATTTGCCCGCTAAGATAAGCAATATTAAAGATGGCAAACATACCGCCACTGTAGCAATTAGGGCCCCCAACGTACCCCCAGCAGTGTAGCCTGTGTAAGTAGCCAGGTTGATACCGACAGGGCCGGGTGTTACTTGAGAAACGGCCACAATGTCTGTAAATTGGGACGTAGAAAGCCAGGCTTGTTTGGCTACAACTTCGTTTTGCAAAAATGAAATCATAGCATATCCGCCGCCAAAATTAAAAAGCCCGATTTTAAAAAATGTAAAAAAGAGTTTTAGATAAATCATTTGGCACGCTCCTTTCTACCAAGCAATAACCCGCAACAGATCGCTATTAATACCACATATACCGGGGAAATTTGAAATAACCATACCGCCACGGCTACCGCCACACATACCCACACCGTTTTAAGCGTTACGCCCGCTGACTTAGCCAAATTAAATACGGGCACCATAATAAGGGCTACTACTGCGGGCCGCACTCCCATAAAAACACGGTGTACAACCGGATTTTCGGCAAATTTTTGAAAGAAAAGCGCAATTAACAAAATGATAACAAACGAAGGAAGTGCCGCCCCGCACGCCGCAAAAACGGCGCCGGGCACTTTGTGTAAACGGTATCCCGTTAAAATAGCTACGTTAATGGCCATAATGCCGGGGGCCGATTGCGCCACAGCCGTAACGTCTAGAAAATCTTCTTTGGATAAATAAGTGCCAACCAGTTCCTGCTCCATCAGCGGCAACATGGCATACCCGCCGCCCAACGTAAACAGGCCGATTTTGGCAAAAATAAAAAAAAGCTTACACAGAGACTTCACTGTTTAATGAACCCAGCCTTCTTGCTTGGCGTAGTTGACAATGCCGTTGTAAATACCTTGCGCCATCTTTTTTTGTACCGCACTTTGAGAAAGTTTGGCACGGTCTTTGGGACTACTGATAAAACCCATTTCTATTAAAATGGAAGGGCTTTGCACCCCTTTAAGCACGTAGAAATTAGCTTGGCGGATACAGTTTTTTTGGTCCACCGCAATCCCGATACCGGCCTGTTTATACACCGCATTTTTGACGTAACCGGCCAGTTTGGAACTTTCGTTAATATATTCGTTTTTAGCTAAAGATTGCAGCAGTGCATCTACAAAATTATAGTGTACTTCTTCATATTGCATGGCTTCGTTTTCTAAAGCAGCTGTGGCAGCGGCTTCCTTATCGGTAGCTTTTTCGGAACGGAAATAGACCTGAAACCCGTTCGCTTTGGAATCTTTGGTAGCATTGATATGAAGAGAAACAAACAAATCTGCTTTAAAATTATTAGCGATCTTGCTGCGATCGTAAAGCGGAATAAATACGTCCGTTTCACGCGTAGATTTTACTTCAAAATTGCCTTTTTTTAAGAGTTTGGCTAGCTCATTTCCCACCGCCAAGTTCCAATCTTTTTCACGGTATTTACTACGCACCGCCCCGGGGTCTTTCCCACCGTGGCCCGGGTCCACCACAATACGCATCTTTTTGTGCGCAGTAATGGCGAGCGGGTGCGGCTCGGCTTTGATAACCGGCGCAGCAACGGGCGTTTTGGGGGCAGCAGGTTCCGGCTTGCTTTGAGCCGCTACAATTTCCGGTTTTTCTACGGGTACTTGGACAACCGGGGTGTCGTCCGTAGCCCCAAGTACCATTTCCTCAAAATCATCTTCTTCCAATACAGAAGGGGCACTTACCTCTGCTACCGGCTCCGGATTTGCCGCCGTAATAGACAGCGGATTCGGTTCGGGCTTTATGACAGCAGTGGGTTTCTTCGCAACTGCGGGTGTCACAGAAGTGTCAGCAGTAGCCCCGGCCCGAAATACCAATTTCCCCTCAGTAGTTGGGGTAAAACTCCAATGTTTGGCTTGGCTACCTAAAATGACCTTCAACTCCGCATTGGAACGCACTTGGCGCAGTTGGATAGAGGAAATATAATCCGTATGCAAGCGCTGGTACGTATCCCGTTTTAAAACGGTATCTTTCAAGGTAACCAATACCGTATGCACATTGGACTGGTTGGTAGTATATTCCACCTCTTTTTGGGTATCAAAAACCAATAAATTCTCTTCCGGGTTGAGCACCGTATCAGACAGTTCCACATTATAACGACGCTCCACAATAAATTTATTACCTTCAAATGAAATATATCGGTTAACGGCCAACTGAAAAGAGGGAAGCAAAAATACATCTACCGGGCTCATGAGCTGCCCGCCACGGACAATAACTTCCCCAGGCAAGGGAATATGTTTACCGTTGACAATCACTTCATTAAGAGAAGCTGTTAAAATGGCAAAAAAACCTTTGGAAGTAATTTTGGCCTGCTTGGAAGTGGCAAATAACTCCACTTGCGCGCCTAACTTGCGTGCCGTACGTTGTACATCCACATAGGTAACACCGTTTAGTTCAATGGCACTGACATACCCGGCAGAGCGTCCTTCCTCTTGGAAGTACACTTTACCCTGTGCATGTCCTAAAACGGCTCCTACAAGTAGCAGTCCGCTTAACGCCCAAGACTTAATACGTTTCATAACCCTTGTTAAGTGCGGGGGAGTTCCCCGCCCGATTATTCTAGTACAATCTTGTATTCTTCCCACGCCAACTGCGCGTCCGCTTGGATTTTAAGAGAACGGTGAATATTGTTCTCAATATCTTCTTGGTGGCGGCGCAATGCTTCGGCTAACGCAGGGTGCAACACAACCCGCAAATTCCCACCGGGACGGCCGTGCGTTAAATCATAAATTTCACGTTGGATTTTAATGCGCATACTTTCCGCCGACAGCACGCGACCCGAACCGTGGCACTGGGGGCATTCTTCGCTAATAAAACTACCGGTGCTGGCACGTTTGCGTTCCCGTGTCATTTCCACCAGTCCTAATTTAGTAATAGGCAAAATGCGAATCTTGGCGCGGTCTCCTTGCACGGCACGGGAAAGGGCTTCCACTACCCGGTGGCGGCTGGAAGCTTTGCGCATATCGATAAAATCAATTACAATAATCCCGCCGATGTTGCGCAAACGCAACTGGTGAGCAATCTCGCCCGCTGCTTCAATGTTAGTTTGCGTAACGGTTTCTTCTTGCGATTTACTGCCGGTAAATTTACCGGTGTTTACATCAATCGCACACAAACTTTCGGCCTCTTGGATGATAATACTTCCTCCGTTGGGAAGCGGCAGTTTGATTTTGCGCAAATTATCAATTTCCGGCTCAATATTATACGCTTCAAAAATAGGCGTTTTGCCTTTGTAAAGTTGTACGCGGTTAGCTAAATCGGGCGAGTTTTTCTCTACAAAATCTTTCACGCGCTCGTAATCTTTTTTATTGTCTAGCAAATAAACTTTGGCATTTTCGGACAGCACATCACGCGCCACCTGCAGCACCGCATCCATATCTTCGTGCAACAAATGCGGTCCATGCACAGATTCAAATTTCTTGACGATAGATTGCCACTGACGATAGAGATATTTAATCTCGCGCTCCAGTTCATCTTTAGTCGCCTCTTCGGCTTCTGTGCGGACAATACACCCCATCCCATTTAAGTGTTTGTCGGCCAAATCTTGGATTAAATCGTTTAATTTGTGGCGCATTTCGGCATCTTCAATGTTTTTAGAAAGCCCCACAAAACTTTGGTTAGGGGTTAACACCAAGTAGCGCCCGGGCAACGTAACGTCCATGGTTACTTTCATCCCTTTGGTACTAATGGCATCTTTGACTACTTGCACCATGACTTCTTGGCCTTTTTTAAGCACCTTATCAATGTTCTTTTTATCCCCGCCAATCACATCGGAAATATACAAGTAGGCATTTTTTTCGTAACCAATATTTAAAAATGCGCTGGAAATACCGGGCAGTACATTTTCCACCACCCCTTTGTAAATATTGCCAACAATGTTCAAAGCCCCGCGCCGTTCCCATAATAACTCATTAACGCGGTCATTTTCCAAAATAGCAATACGTGTTTCTTCAAACGAAGTGTTTACAAGCACTTCTACGGTTTTCTTTTCTTCTTCGGCTACAACTTGAGTCATACAATAAATCCTCTCTTAGACTTTAAAAGTCTTTAAATTAGGTGCAGGTTGTTTTCGCTATCCGTCCAATACAACCCTTGCCTGGTAATAATGAAACGTTCCCCCGTTTCTTCTTCGCCGACAGGTACTTCTATTCCCAGCCACGCACAGATTACTTCCAACGGGTTAATCCATTTTTCTGCCACACGTCTTAACTTAAGCAAAACCTTGTCTGGGCCGAGCGTTTGGGCACTATGCACAAACGGTTTAATATCACGGGTAAAACTCATCCCGTTTTCGGCCTGTTGGGTTACTTCCAACCGGGGGGCAGAAATATAATTTTCAAACGTCTGCTTAGGCGCGTAAGAAGCAAAATCTCCGTTTACTTCATACGCCGCCACATCCGCTAGTTGTTGCACCCCCGCCAAGGTAAAGGGGACGCGCTGAGCATCCAAAATGGTAAACCCTTGCGGTTGACAAGCCACTAACTGCGCCTGCGCTTTTGACGCACTAACAGACGAAAACAAGTATATGTCCACATACTCCCGCGCGGCAAATTGTCCGCGCTTGACACTCGGGCCATACGCGATACGCGGCACGTTTGGATTCTGCTTCGCGCGCGCGAACGGCACACCGCTTGTCATAATCATGTGGCGCAATGTTCCTACAATATCGGCGCGCCCGGGGGCATCTGCCGCTAAGCGGAACACTATACGCATTTTATAAATTTTTGACGGTTTTATCATCTTTTTTATGCTCCCAACCGCCGCGCATGTACCGATTGCACTACCCCTAACGCCCATAAACTGGCTACTAGGTTAGACCCCCCGTACGAGATAAACGGAAGCGGAATCCCCGCTACGGGCACAATCCCCAGGAGCATCCCAAAATTTACCAGCATATAGGTTAAAAACATACCAAAAATGCCGGTACAAACCAAATAACCATACCAGTCGCTGGATTCATACCCAATTACTACTATACGCCACAAAATCAGCAAATAAAGCCCTAACATCAAAAACATACCCCAAAGGCCCAATTCTTCCCCGGCTACAGCTAAAATAAAATCCGTATGTTTTTCGGGCACAAATCCCAGGCGGGATTGTGTTCCCGAAAATAACCCTTTTCCAAGCACCCCGCCGGACCCCATGGCAATTTGCGCTTGCAGCACATTGTAACCGGCCCCTTGCGGGTCAGCCTCCGGGGCCAAAAAGGTTTCCACCCGTTTGCGTTGATGAGGTTTCATGTGATTTTCCAACAAAATTCCGCCAAAAAGCCCCGCCAATATCATAAGAGTAGCCAATACAAAATACAACGTAGGCAAAAAGATACGCAATTGCTTAAAAAACCACCACGTTAACCATCCAAGCCCCGCCACTAAAAGTGAAAACCCTGCCATATACCACCCGTTGTGGGCAAGCTGATAAAAAACGGAACCTAACCACGTTTCAGCCAACTCCGGGTGCAAGTACAAATAAGTCCAACAAATCGTAAAAAACCCGGCTACTCCCACAAATAATGCGCCCAGTCCCAAATAAAACAAGTTGGCTCCCGCACAATAAAGCAGTACCACAATGGCCGGTAACGTAACCACTACCGAAGAGAAATCCGGCTGCATCATAATAAGGCCAAAAATAGGAACCAATAAAACTCCTACCCCCAACAAAGTAGATGTGTCATATATTTGTCGTGCACGTCTATCCAAAAACGCAGCCACCACCAGTAGCGTACAAATACGGCAAATTTCCGAGGGCTGCATAGAAAAAAACGGCAACACAAACCACGAACGACTCCCCCGTTGATAAGAACCAAATAACAAAACCCCAACTAACAACGCCAAAATAAAACCGTATACCCATTTCCACTGTTCGTTATAAATTTGATAATTAAAACTCCACCCTACCGCAAAAGCCGTAAGCCCCAACGGCAAAGCCACTAAATGTGTACGTACAATAGCATTGGACCACGATAAACTATTTACCGCAGACATAATACATAACGCCCCCAGCAAGACAAGCCCCAACATGGCATAAAACAAAGGCTTATCCATTTTTTCACGGGCAGATTCGCGTATCGTTCTAAAAACAGCCATTTTATTCCTCGATATGTGGGGCAACCGACTCCGCGGGTTGGTCGATATCAAAATAAGCTTCCAGCATGGCGCGGGCTACCGGCCCTGCGGCGGAACTACCCCCTTCTCCAAATTCTATAAAAACCGCTAAAGCAAAGGAAGGATCCTCTCCTTCCCGTCCGGCAAATGCCATAAACCAACCGTGATCCGGTCCGTGCGGATTTTGGGCCGTACCTGTTTTGGCATACACATCCAGTCCTTTAATTTTAGCACGCCGAGCTGTTCCGTTATCTACGGTATGTTTGAGCGCTTTATAGAGCGTATCATATGTTTGCGGTTTTAAATCGGCTTGTTGTAAAATTTCCGTCTGACCCACTTGTTGTTCCTTCCCGGTTTGATTGCTGACAATTTTATCTACATAGTATGGGCGATACACATTTCCGCGGCTCGCTAAAGCGGCCGCAAACTGCGCTAATTTAATGGGAGTTACTAACAGCTCTCCTTGCCCAATCGATAAATTTAACGTATCCCCTACAAACCAATACGTTTTATTGCGGGCGCGGCGAGTAGGACCGTAGAGGTTGCCGGCTTTTTCACCGGGTAAATCAATCCCCGTTGGACGACCGAACATAAATTTACGCTCAATGCGCTCAATGGGGGCAGGCCCCATGGCGGCAGCCACCGCATAAAAATAAACATCGCACGAGTTACTCATCCCATCAAAAAAATCTACTGGGCCGTGTATGCCCCAACACTTGAATATACGCGGGCCGGAATCATATTTACCGGTACAATTTATTTTGCGATGAATATCGATATCCCCTTCCTCCAGTATGGCAGCCCCGGTAATAATTTTGAAGGTAGATGCCGGAGGATAAATACCTTGTATCGCCAAATTATATTCGTTAATACGTTTAGCGGAAGCGGGGATTTCCTGGTCACTATAGGCCACAAAAATATTAGGATCATACGCCGGGGCGCTTGCCAGCGCAAGTACGGCTCCGCTACGCGGATCCAACGCTACCGCCGCCCCACGCCCGGTTTTGGAATTTTTAAGGGCTTCTTCGGCGGCTTGTTGCACTTTGAAGTTAAGGGTTAAATACACATCACTACCGGGGAGCCACTCTTTATCTTGAATAATACTTTTTACACGTCCGCGGTAGTCCACTTCCAAATAGACCCCTCCGTCTTTGCCTTTAAGCTGAGGTTCAAACTTTTGCTCAATTCCGCTTTTGCCGATTTTGGCGTTTAGCCGGTATCCCAGTCTAGGGTCACGTTTGCGCCATTGTTGCTCCGTCATACTGCCAATGTATCCCAGCAAATGACTGGCTAAAGAACCGTACGGATAATCCCGTTTAGATTCTTCCAACAAATAAATATCCGGGTAGTATTGTTGGAGTTCCCGCAATGCGACACTATTTTTTGTGGATAAATTTTCCGCCAAAGAAATAGCTTTCCCGCTTTTGCCACCGGCCTCCAGCTTGGTAAGTAGCTCACCGAAGTCCATATGAATATAGGGCGCAATATCTTGTGCTAAACGTTCCAAATAAGAACGATCCTTGGAGCCGGAACCCAAATAGTATAAGTTAAATGCAGGCGCATTGGAAGCTAACGCCACTCCATCTGCAGTAAACACACGCCCCCGGGGAGCGGTTTGATACAAAATTTGAGTGCGGTTGCGTTCGGCTAATTCCACGTAGCTTCGATGGTGCAATATTTGAATATCAATCAGCCGTAATGCCACAACCCCCCCGGCTAATGCGGCACACCAAAAAAGCGTTTTTAAACGAGTATTAAATTGCTTTTTGTTAACCGCCATGGGGCTTACACCTGTTTTAAAATGGAAGAATAATTCATGATACGGCGCACCCACCAAAATATCATCGGTGCACACAAAGCATCAATTAACGAACCGCCTAGTAAACTGAAAAACCCAGGCCAAACAGTAGCAGAAGCAAATACTAACACCAAAAGGGTGTTCAAAACTCCTGCTAACCACGTAAGTCCAAATACTGCGACCATTTGCGGGAAAGGCTCATCAAAATCGACCCGCGGGGCAAGATTGCAACTTACACAGGCACCTACGGTAAATGTAACAGCATTATTTCCAAAAAGTTTCGTACCAAAAAAATCCAAAAACAAACCTGAAACAAAAGCAATCGTGTATGCAAACGGCAATTTAAACAACGCGCAAAAAGCCGTTACAAATACCAATAAAATATTTACGCTCACTCCAAAGCGGGCAAAAAAAGACGCAAACGCCCAATGAAGCACCGTAGCACACACAAATAAAAAAATAAGTTTCAATGCATTAATCATATTATTTATCCAAAATCACAAATACTTCCTGTACAGCTTCGCTACGCACTTGCGGAGAGACCTCCACCGTAAGGGACGTTTGAAAAGTGGTACTTGGTCCTACACGGTTTACTTGCCCCACTAAGATCCCCGCCGGAAATACGCTGCTGGATTTAGAGGTATATACCCGTTCTCCCTTCTCTATCTGCGTTAAAAGGGGCAAATACTTCATTTGTACCGCACGCGAACCGCCTCCTACTAACAGACCTTCACTTTTGTCCTGTTCCAAACGAACCGCCGCTGAAAACTCTTCATCACGCACCAGAAGTACTTTAGCCGTGTTTTCATTGACTTCTACCACCACCCCTGCTAAAGCAACTTGCCCATCTTCCACGGCAATCACGGCACTTCGCTCTTTAATTCCCTGGGCAGACCCCTTGTCCAAAATAATACTATTCCATTGGCTGGGCTCGCGGTAAGCCACTTTCGCCCATACGCCTTGCCACGGTTGCTGGGATTGTAATTTTAACAAAGCCGATAAACGCTCATTTTCCGCAAAAACTTCTTGTGCCTGCGTAGCTGATAAGCGGGCATTCTGTATTTCTTGTTTAAGAGATTCATTTTCCTGATGTGTTTGCAGAAGTTCTTGTACTGTTTGGCTGACCCCTTGTGCATATTGTACTGAACTATGAGCCGCCCGAACTTGCGGAATAAAAATGTATGCTACGACCGCTTTCACGGAAGCCACAAACCCGTCTAACGGGAGTACCATTAAAAGAAAAGAAACCAACAAAAAACCTACCGGCAACAAATAGCGCCGCCGATAGTGCCCTGTATAGGTCTTAAATGAAATTGGATGCTTAGGCGTACTCATGCCAAAGGCCCCTTAAAAATTCAAAAACGGACACCGTCCCTAAAAGAACTGTGCCCGTTTTTGTGTAAAACTAATGTTAGAACGATCTGCGACGGGAACCGAAGAAATGATGTCCTCTTTCGCTAAGTTGTTCTAAGTATTTGCCCGTACCTAAGGCCACACAGTTAAGCGGGTCTGCAGCGCGGTGAACGGGAATATCCGTTTCTTTGCGGATCAGTTCGGTAATACCTCTAAGTAAGCTACCTCCGCCGGCAACCATGAGCCCGCGATCTACTAAATCGGCCGCAAGTTCGGGCGGAGTTTCTTCCAAGGTGCTCTTAATGACATCTAAGATAAGGCGCACCGGTTCCATGAGGGCTTGACGGATTTCTTCCGAAGTAACCGTCAATGTGCGCGGCAAACCTTGTGTTTGATCGCGCCCTTTTACTTCCATGGATTTTTCTTCTTTTAGCGGATAAACGGAACCTAAATTGATTTTTACTTCTTCCGCCGTAGTTTCACCTACGATTAAATTGTATTTCTTGCGGAAATATTGAACAATGCACTCCGTAAGCTCATCCCCGGCCACATCAATTGATTTAGCCACTACCATGCCGCCTAACGAAATAACGGCTACTTCGGTAGTACCGCCGCCGATATCTACAATCATACTGGCATGCGGTTCGGCCACAGGCAAATCAGCCCCCATAGCAGAAGCCATAGGTTCTTCAATCAAATATACTTCACGGGCACCCGCTTGACGGGCAGCATCATCTACGGCACGGCGTTCCACCCCGGTAATGTCCGAGGGGATTCCAATGACAATCCGGGGGCGCAACAAACTACTGCGCGTGTGCACTTTGCGGATGAAATAACGAATCATTTCTTGCGTGACTTCAAAGTCCGCAATAACTCCGTTTTTCATTGGGCGCACGGCCACAATGTTGGCAGGCGTTCTGCCTAACATTTGTTTGGCTTGCTTACCGACAGCTTTTACTTCGCCGGTTTCTTTTTCCATGGCGACTACGGATGGTTCATTGAGCACAATGCCTTTGTCTTTTACGTAAATAAGACAGTTAGCCGTGCCCAGGTCCATCCCCAGGTCCGATGAAAACAGCCCCCCCAGATAGTCCAGTACCATAAATTAGTCCACCAATTTAACAATGGCTACTTGCGCATTGTCGCCCTGGCGTAAGCCGGCGCGGTAAATGCGGCAGAAACCGCCGGGGCGGCTTTCATAACGAGGAGCCAACACGTCAAACACTTTCTTAACGGCAGCAGCATCTTTGAGCGTGTCTTTTACGGCACGTTCATTTTTGGCTTTGGCTAAGGTGATTAAACCTTCTACCACGCGACGCACTTCTTTGGCTTTTTGCAAAGTAGTGGTCACTTCTTCGTGCAGAATAATGCTGGTAGCCATGTTGTTAAGCATAGCTTTACGGTGCGAAGCCGTTTTACCCAGTTTTCTGTATCCGGTATTTTTAATCATACAAACAAATACTCCTTAAATTTTCATACCGAGTGACAAATTCATCTCGGCTAATTTTGCTTTAATTTCGTCCATGGACTTGGCCCCGAAGTTCTTAATCATATTTAAGTCAGCTTCGGTTTTTTTGACTAAGTCACGTACGGTGTGAATATTTTCGGACTTTAAGCAATTGATAGAGCGGGAAGACAACTCAATAAATTCTACGGATTGATTGAGCATATCTTCTTGTTTGCTCTGCGCAGCAGAAACGGCAGCCGCCGGGGCTGTTACTTCTTCCACCGCTTCATCGCTTACGGTTTTGACACCGTCATCTTCGCCTTCAATCGTGAAAATATGCAAAGACCCGGACAACAACACCGCGGCACGGTGCAAAGCACGGGCCGGGGTTAAAGTACCGTCAGTCGTAATTTCCAAGATTAAGCGGTCATAGTCCGTTTTTTGTCCTACACGGGCAGGTTCCACATCGTAGTGAACTTTTACAATAGGCGAGAACAAAGCATCCACCGGGATAAAACCCGCCGGGCGTTGTACTTTAGCCAGTTCCTCACCGGCCATATAGCCTTTACCGCGGGAAATTTCAATTTCAATTTCCAACTTGCCACCGGCTTCCAAAGTAGCCAGTACCAAGTCTTTATTGATAATTTCCACACCGTCCACTTCTTCAATATCAGCGGCGGTTACTACGCCGGGTTTGGAAGCATGGAGTTGCAAATACTCACGGTTTTTACCTTCCATTTTTACACGTAAGTGTTTGAAATTCAGCAAGATATTGATAACATCTTCGCGCACATTGGGCACGGCACTAAATTCGTGCACGGCACCCGTAATACGCACCGCTGTTACCGCGGCACCTTCCATACCGGAAAGCAAAATGCGGCGCAAGGAGTTACCTACGGTGTGACCGTAACCGCTTTCGTACGGCTCGGCAATAAATTTGCCGTAGTAGTCAGAAGCGGTTTTTTCTTCTAACTGAATTTTTTGGGGAAGGACTAATTCGTTTAAAGCCATTTAATGCCTCCAAACTATCTAGAATAATATTCTACAATCAGCTGCTCATTGACAGGGTAAGACATTTCTTCTCTGTCGGGCCATCTTAACAATTTACCGGTCAATTTATCCGCATCATATTCCAAAAAGCTCGGGCGCGGATTGTGTTTTTCGGCTTCGGTTAAACCTTGTTTGACCATGGCATTTTCTACCATGTTGCTATTCAAGGTTACTTTATCACCGATACGCAATTGGTACGAAGGCACGTTGACGGCTTTGCCGTTAACGGTCACGTTCCCGTGTAAGACGAGTTGGCGCGCGGTTTTTAAAGAAACGGCAAAACCTAAGCGGCGCACAATGTTGTCTAAGCGGGTTTCCAATTTGCGCAAGAAATTTTCACCGGTTTGCCCTTCGGCCTTAGCGGCGGTGGCAAACATATTGTGGAAAGGAATTTCCGACATGCCGGACTGTAGGCGGGCTTTCTGTTTTTCTTGCAAGCGGATGCCGTATTCGGACACTTTGGCTTTGCGTACTTTACCCCCGCGTTTGGTGGCAGCAGCCAACTTGTCGATGACACAGTTGGTGTAGCATTTGGTCCCTTTAAGGAACAATTTGCAATCTAATTTTCTGCATTTTTTGCAGCTGGCTCCAATATTTCTTGACATAAAACTATACTCTCCGTGCTTTGGGCGGTCTGCATCCGTTATGAGGAATGGGGGTTACGTCTTTGATTGAGGATACGACTAACCCGGCTTGCGCTAATGCGCGTACGGCGGTTTCACGCCCTTGGCCCGGGCCGCAAACTTTTACGGCCACTTCGCGCATACCCATAGACACGGCCTTTTCGGCAGCGGCGTTGCTGGTAATTTGCGCGGCAAACGGCGTTGATTTTTTGGTGCCTTTAAAACCATGAGAACCGGCGGTGGACCAAGCTAGGGCATTCCCCTTGTCATCCGACACGGTTACGATGGTGTTGTTAAACGAACAGAAAATGTGCACTACACCAAATACCGGTGCTTTGGCATTTTTCTTTTTAGCTTTGGCGGCAGGGGCTGCCACTTCGGCTTGTTTTGTTTCTTTTTCTTCTGCCATAATTAAATTCCTATGTTAAATTATTTGACTTTGGAACCGACCGTTTTTCTGCGACCGCGGCGGGTTCTGCTGTTGGTTTTGGTGCGTTGACCGCGAACCGGCAGGTTGCGGCGGTGGCGTTGACCACGATACGAACCGATTTCAATAGCGCGGTGAATATTTTGCGCTACTTCGCGGCGCAGTTCACCTTCCACTTTGTATTCTTTTTGCAAAATGGTGTTAAGCAAACCGGCTTGTTGTTCGGTTAAATCTTTCACGCGGGTGGCCGGATCAATCTGGCCTTCCAACTTAGCGAGTACTTCTTTGGCGTTTTTCTTGCCGATGCCGTAGATGTATTCTAAAGCGACATCAATTCTTTTGTTTTTCGGTAAATCAATACCTGCGACTCTAGCCATATTATCTAATACTCCTTAAATTAACCTTGGCGTTGTTTGTGTTTTGCTACTTCGCAAACCACGCGGACTACGCCGTTACGTTTAATGATTTTGCATTTTTGACATATCTTTTTTACACTGGCTCTGACTTTCATTTATTTCTCCCTATA
>JAGCXL010000033.1 GCA_017961295.1 Elusimicrobiaceae bacterium | reverse complement strand
TATATGATGGATTCAAAATCGAAGCTAAGTGGCATGTTTCTGCTCAAATGTTATCAGAGAGATTGCCTCTTCTTCTGGCTCAGCTAAAAAGAATTAAGGTGGTGCATCAGGATAACAGTTTAAGTCCCTCTGCAAAAATGCTTGCGATTGCACAACTTTTTTCATTGATGAATAATGAAATTGTGAATGCCAAAATGTTAACAGAAAAACGAAAACAAAGCCAAACAATGGAACAACAATTAAAAGAAATGAAAAAACATTCTCGAGAACTAGAGGTACAAAACGATATGTTGACGCTACAAACATACAATAAAATTAGCGAGATGGAAGGGCACGATCCTAATATTGTTGCCGCTCAGACCTATGCCCAAATGTCGAGAATCCAAGATGAAAGGAAAAAAGAGGACTAACCTGATATCGTTACTATTCTAAATACTTTTGGGCATAATAAACCGCCCCGTTTAAGAGGCGGTTTAGCCAGGCTAATTGTTTTAATAACGGAGCGTAACGACTTTGAAATCTTGATAATCGCTGTTTGCCACTCTTACATCTGTGGTACCTATAACTTCTGTATATACGCCACTACGCATTTGGATGTACATAGCAAAGGTTCCAATCGCAATACACAAAAGAAAAAACGCAATTAGCGCCTTAAGAATTAAATCCATTTTTCTATATTTATTTTCGTTCATACTCTTACCCCTATTTTATTATAGTACATATAGGCAATTAAAACCGTTCCTATTTCTAAGAGCAATAGGGGACAACCCATTGTGTTATTCTCATAGAGGGAGAATTGAGAATTATTCGACTATCCTCACTCTTATCGCAGGACTATCGTTTGCTATATATCGTGTTTTATCACTTTGATAAAATTGCTTATTTTTCATAGTTGAATTTAAATCTTTTATTTTTGCAGAAATACTGAATAAACCACAAACTATTAAAAATAATAATCCTAATAGTATTGCTTTAAAGTGTTTGTCAGACATGTGATCCCTCCAATGAAAATATTATATCAGTTAAAATGAGCACTTAGGTAAGTGAAAATACAAATTGGGTTTTATACATTACAGTGATTATTTTACATGCTTTTGGCGGAAAAACTGCTCACACAATTAAGCAGGTTTTTTGTTCTGTTGCTATTTATAAATGGAAAAAATCCTACGATAAAATAATAGTTGACTTCTCCCCCCTATAAGAGCGTATATGTACATACGGGGCAAAACCCCCGAATACAAAAGGCAAATTATAGGAGAGAAACATGAAGAAAAAGACAGTAAAAAGTACCGTAAAAAAATCTAAAACTTGTGCATGTAAAGTTGCACCAGTTAAGGAACCCACAAAAAGCATTAATTGCTCATCCAAAGTAACCCCGATAAAGGCTACACTAGAATCGGAAATCACACCGGAGATTGTTATTAACAAACACAAAGATCCGCGCCTTCCGGCCCCAGGAACTACGTTTACCAAACGCTTCAAAGGGAAAGACTTGCAGATAGAAGTTACCGAAACGGGATTGCTTTGGGAAGGAAAGACCTACAAGAGCTTGTCCGGTTTGGCTATGGCGATAACCGAATATCCGATTTCCGGATATGTATTCTTTCACAAGGAGCTAATGGAATGGCATCACAAATAAATCAAGACGCTTTACGTGCCACAATTGGCATGCTTCGGATTAATTACCCCAAAGGTACTAGGGTGGAGTTGGTAAAAATGGATGATGCCAAAGCCCCACCTATTGGAACACTTGGAACAGTTAGGTGCGTGGATTCCATTGGTACAATTCATGTCAATTGGGATAACGGAAGTACGCTAGGGATAGTATTGGGAGAGGACATATGCCGAAAAATATAAATAAGGAGAAAGTAACATGGCCTCATTAAATCTTTTAAGCCCAAAAGCACGTGAAATCATAGTGTCGTACATAAGGAGAACGTATCCGCAAGGGACGAGAATTGAAGCAATAAGACTGAACTCTATTAAAGCCCCACCCAACGGGACACAGGGTACGGTAATTAAAGTAACGGACAACGGGAAAATGCTTGTAAAGTGGGATAATGGTATCCGCTATGGCATTGTATTAGGCGAAGATACATACAAGAAAGTAGATGCTGAAAAAGAAATGAAACAAGCCATAAAACGGATAGCATGGCATTTCAAAAGACAATACCGCAAAGGGACTCGTGTTATGCTCATTGAAATGCATGATACTGATGCGCCCCCAAAAGGAACTCTAGGAACGGTTACCGGAGTGGATGACAATGCCACTATTATGGTGGATTGGGATAATGGGGTTAGTAAAGGACTCGTGTTTGGAATGAGTGAATGCCGGATAATAGGAGACAAAAAAGATGATAAGTAAATTAAAACCCACCACTTGGGAATATATCGTACATACCCAAGACAACGATGGAAACACCTTATGTTTAAAGAGCGTTGGCAAGTTTAGTGCGCCTAGTGAGGCCAAAACCTACATATCTGAAAATGGCAAAGATTGGCAATTTTTCGGAGACTTTGAGGTTTGCGATAAAAGCAAAACTGCCCAAAACGCCATTTTAGAAATGTGGAGTAAAAACAAGCGAGGTAACTAATATGACCGAAAAAGAACGATTAGAAGTTATAAAGCACTCCTACGAAGTTCTGCAGGGGTTAGCCAAAGAAGTAGCCGAGAAAATCTCGGATGCTCAAGATGGAATAAAAGAAGATAACCGAGACCTTATTATGGGTAGTTTGCATGGTCTAGATGCGGCGGCAGACCGGATTAAAAACGTATATGCCGTCATGATGTATTTGCACCAGAGGTAAGTATGGCTAAAAAGAGAAAGGTTTGTCCGATATGTGGCGGACCAATGCTAGGTTATCCTGCTATAAGCCGAAAAGATAACAAAACGGAAATCTGTAATAATTGCGGGCTGTTAGAAGCCCTAGATGTGCTGAATACCTACAATAAAAATAGGGGTTAGAACAATCTAGCCCCTATATTCTTCCTGCCCAAAGGAAAGTGTTTTTAGTTGCAGACCTGGCACGGACGTTTGGCGTTTTCAACGTTGTAGGTGCTCCGGAGAGTGTATTCTTCCTTCTTGCCCTTGTTCCAACCCTGTACGGGGCGTAAATAACCCACTACGCGGCTATAAACTTCGCATTTAGTTCCATGTACTTCTTGCATTTCTTTTTTAATCTCGGAAATCTTGGTCTCAATAACTTGTCTTTCTTGTGCTGTCATGCTTGCTTTACCTCCAGTTAACCCAAACTAGTGTTAATATAACATTTTTTTTAGGAATTATTCCAATTTATTTTTGCCCCCACAATAGCGCACGTGGCAGGGCCTTCCGGTTTTCCGGCAGATGCACTCCCAAAAATAGTGGTCGTACTCTTTGTAGGGGCAATGTGGCATGCTAGTCCTCTTGGGCCTTCTTCGGGCCGAAAAGGGCCTTAATTTGGGCATTCCAATCCTTTGTGAGCAGTTTGTTTAAGGTTGAAACGGCCACCGAAATAAGCCACTTTACAAGCGAACTGGCAAACGGCTTAATGTACCAAGGCAATTTGTCCTTAATCAGAGGCAAGATGATATCAGACGCAAGGGTGGATTTTTGGGCCGAGGTTAGTTCCACCTTGCCATTTTCCACCGCTGATACCACCAAGGGCAATACCTCTCCAGTTAAGTCCAGCCAAGTAGTGTCCGAGCCCGCAACCACAACCCGTTTAAGTTTTGTGCGTAGCTCGTCCGTGTTGATTAATTCTTTTACGTCATTTAATACTTCTGTGTTTACTCTTA
>JAGCXL010000005.1 GCA_017961295.1 Elusimicrobiaceae bacterium | reverse complement strand
GGCAATCACGGCTCCCAATACTGTAGTTAATTCCCTTTTTGCCGGGTGCAACGCCCGGCAAAATAACAACCCCCCGGGCTTTCCTCGTCAAGCCCGGGGAATTTTTACCTGCCTTTTTAATATACAAGGTTCCCGCATTACACTTATTTTTGTAAAATATAAATATCTTACTAGTTGAGGCGTTCTTATGAAAAAGCAAATTGTGCCGGGATGGGTAAAAGCCTATTTTACGTTTTTTCTGGCAAACTGGCTCTTGTTTGGAATTTTTAGAATTATCTTTTTAGGTGTTTTCCACGCAGCGTTAACTTCTGCTCATTACCATGAGTTATGGACCACTTTTTACATCGGTGCAAAATTTGATTTCCGCCTGGCCGGGTTTTTATCTATTCCGTTAGGGGTTTATTTAACACTGTGCGCATTTTGGAAAGGGGCGCTCTATATTCGCAAATTTATAGCGGCGTTGTGCGGCGTGTTGGAAGCTGCCGTAGTGCTTGTGTATTTTGCGGATTTTGCACACTATGCCTACATTGCCATGCGCATTAACTATTCCATTTTTAAGTATAGTGAAAATCCGCTGATTTCGCTGCAAATGGCTTGGCAAACCTATCCCTTGGTATGGGCGGTACTAGCACTCTTATTATGTGTGGGGCTAGGATATTGGTTTGTGGGTTGGCTTGTGCAAAAAGCTTTTAGTACGCCAGATAACCGCCGTTGGTGGGGGAAATTAGGGTGGTTCTTTTTAAGTTTACTCATCGCCGGTGGGTTGGGGTTTGGCAAAATTAGCCAGTATCCGCTGCGTTGGAGTAATGCTTATCACTCTACAAACCATTTCATCTGTAATTTGACATTGAACCCGGTACTTAATCTTTTTGATACGGCCCGTTTTGTAAAAGCCGATAGTTTTGATGAAGCCAAAACGCGCGTGTATTACGATGAAGTTTCTGCGTTTTTACAGGTGCAAAATCCCGATAAAGAAAAACTTTCTTTTGACCGCGAAGTAGCCGATAAACCCGCCAGTGAACAACACGATTATAACGTGGTAATTATTTTTATGGAATCGTTGGCGTGGAATAAAATTTCGTTTACCAACCCGGATTTGGACCCGACTCCGTTTGTGCGGGAGTTAGCAGACAAATCTATTTTGTTTACGAATTTTTTCTCGCCCACGTCCGCTACGGCTCGCGCGGTGTTTGCTACAGTAACTAATATCCCGGACGTAACTTCTTTTAAAACCAGTTCACGTAATCCGCTGGTGGTGGATCAACACGTTATTGTTAATGCCTTAAAAGAGTATGAGAAGTATTACTTTATCGGGGGCAGTGCCAATTGGGGTAATATCCGCGGTGTGTTGGAACATAACATAGATGATATCCATATGTACGAGGAGGGCCAATTTGAAAATGAACACCGCAACGACGTGTGGGGAATTTCGGACTTGGATTTATTCCGCGAGGCTAACCGCGTGCTTGCACAGGAACAGCAAGAAAAAAAGAAACCCTTTTTTGCCATTATCCAAACGGCCGGATATCACCGTCCTTATACAATCCCTGAAGATAACGCCGGGTTCCAGACGATTGATATTGGCGAGGATTTGGCCCACAAACGCAGTTTTGTAAGTGTGGCGGAATATAATTCGTTACGGTTTTCGGACCATGCTTTACGGGAATTTTTCAAGTTGGCCGAAAAAGAACCTTATTACAAAAATACCATTTTCTTTATCTTTGGGGATCATGGTTTGGCAGCTCCCCAATCGGAAAATATGCCGCGCGGTACGGTGGAACTCAACCTTATTAACCATTGGATTCCGTTAATTATTGCCGGCGGGCCCATTCAAGAAGCTCAAAAGATTGACAAAACAGCCAGCCAAGTGGATATTTTTCCGATAGCCATGGGTCTGTTGGGACGCGGGTATAAAACGCGCGCCATTGGGCGTGATGTGCTTACTACCAACGCGGGTGCCGAACCGGGTGCCTTGATTTACGGTTGGGCCGACACCCCTTCGCCTATTGGATTTGTGCAAGGGGAGTACTATTACCATAGCCAAGGGGAAAAGGAAGGACTTTATAAGTATGCGGCGGAAAATTTCCGTGAGGATTTATCCGCCCAAGAGCCGGAACGTTTTGCGCATATGAAAGCATTAGCGCACGGACTCTACGAAGCGTCGCGTTATGAATTTTATCATAACCAAAAACAAAACCTGGAGGAAGAAAAATGAGTGGTATTCTAGTTGTTGTAGTTGTAGTAGCGATTATTGGGTTTTACGTAATGAGTTTGTACAACTCTTTGGTGCGTATGCGCAACCAAGTCAAAGAGGCGTGGAGTGATATTGAAGTACAACTTAAACGCCGCTTTGATTTAATCCCCAATTTGCTTTCTACCGTCAAAGGGTATGCTAAATATGAAAGCGAAACTTTGGAAAAAATTATCGCTGCGCGTAGTTCTACCTTTAGCCAACCGCAAACCGTGGAGCAAGTAGCCAAGGCGGAAGGAGAATTAACTGGGGCTTTAAAATCGCTATTTGCTTTAAGTGAAAATTATCCCGATTTAAAAGCCAATACCAACTTTTTGGAACTTCAACGGGAACTGCGTGATACCGAGGATAAAATTCAAGCTGCCCGCCGTTTTTATAATGGAAATGTAATGGCTTTTAATACGAAAATTCAGCAATTCCCGGCCAACGTAATTGCGGGGCATTTCCACTTTACGCAAGAACCGCTTTTTGAATTGGATGCCAGTGAAAAAACTGCTGCTCAAAAACCGGTTAAAGTAGAATTTTAGCCATGGCCACTACCTACCAACATATTGCCGATAACAAACGCCGCACGTGGATGCTTGTATTATTGTTCCCGGCGGCGTTTGCCGTATTTACGGGGCTTGTGTTGGGGGGGATTTGGTTCTTCTTTG
Source organism: Elusimicrobiaceae bacterium (assembly GCA_017961295.1). GTDB lineage: Bacteria > Elusimicrobiota > Elusimicrobia > Elusimicrobiales > Elusimicrobiaceae > Avelusimicrobium. The sequence continues at coordinate 43,100 of JAGCXL010000005.1, read as the reverse complement.
TACCACCCACTTTGACGGGTACGCTCAACGGACAAGTACTTTCTGCCACGCAAGCCGCGGGAATAGAAGCATTTTTTGTGTCGGCGGGAGTGGTAGCTATTTGTTGGATATTAGCTTCTATTTGGATGGCTGTTTCTTATTTCAGTGGGGACCATATTTTACTTAACAGCGCGCAGGCTATTCCGATTTCCCGCCAGGACCAACCCGAAATTTACCGCCTAGTAGAAAACCTGTGCATTAGCCAAGGTCTTCCGTTGCCCCGTATTTACATTATGGATGATGAGTCCTTAAACGCCTTTGCTACCGGGCGCGATCCGCAGCACGCCTCTTTAGCCCTTACAAAAGGAATTGTTCAAAAGTTGGACCGGGCCGAGTTAGAAGGGGTTATTTCACATGAACTGGCGCACATCGAAAACCGCGATATTCGCTTAATGCTTATTACGGTAGCAGGGATTTCATTTTTTACGTTTGCGGGGGAAATATGTTTTCGCATAGGGCTTTCTTCTCGTTCCGGTGGTAACAATAAAAATAACGGGGCCATGCTTTTTATTATTTTGGGGATTATTTGTTGGGTGTATGGCCTTTTGTTTGCACCGTTGATTCGTTTGGCTATGTCGCGTCAACGGGAGTATTTGGCAGATGCTACCGGGGCACTTATGACGCGTAACCCGCGTGCGCTTGCCAACGCACTGCGCAAAATTTCGCAAGACAGTCGGGTGGAAGCGCTGGATAAACGTGCCAGTATGGCGGCTATGTGTATAGAAAATCCGCTTGAAAAACAAAATTTGTTTTCTTCTTGGAGCGGTCTTACGGCTACGCACCCACCCATTGAGAAACGTATTGCGGCATTGGAAGAAATGGACCGAGGATTTTAGGCAAAAACTTGTTATAATAAAGTAACGGAGAATCTATGAACGAAGAAAACCGCATTAATATTATGCAAGATGCACCTTCTGCTGCGGAATTTGAGAAACCGCAACCGACAGTCGAATATGCTTCTATTACCGAACGTTTTGTAGCCTTAGCCATTGACTACGGAATTATATTTTTGCCGTTAAAAGCAATTGTGGGGCTTATCTGTAAATTTATGGGGCAACATTTGGAAATGTGGCAAGTGGTTGCTATGGCGCTGGCAGTAAACCTGGTATTTGTGTTATATGAAACTATTTTCTCATCAGGGGGGCGTGTTACTTTAGGTAAAAATTTAGTAGGTATTGCCGTTGTGAAAAAAGATTTAAGCGGCCCCATTTCTTGGCAACGTGCTTTTATGCGGGCTATAGGTTATTATGTGAGTGCTTTTTTGTTTTTTGGTGGATTTGTGTTAGCGCTTGTTGATGACCGGAAACGTTCCTTGCATGATATTTTCGGGGGAAGTGTGGTGGTACAAATACGGGAACGTGCCGGTTGGGAAACATGGGCAGTGCGCGGTTTAGGGGCGCTACTACTCATTTTGTTTGTAAGTTCTTTGTATCAATCTTTTGGAGGACGTGATTGGCAAAACAAATACAAGGTGCGCCAGGCACAGGAATTTTTGCACAATATCGCCATTTTGGAAGAAGGGCATCGTATCCGTTATGGATACTATACCAATGATTTGGTACGTTTGGCATTGTTATCGGGGGATCCGGTGCAGTTCCAACGCGATATGAATAAAGTGTTTTCTACAGGGAAAGAGAACCGGGTGTGGATTGGAGTAGAAGGCGAAATATACAAAATTTCCGCCAAGGCCAAAGACAAAAATCAAACACCTGTCTACTTTACCAACAAGATGTAACTAAATGAGGATTAACTATACACTACGGGGCTTTTATATAGCCCCGTAATTTTTTGTTTAAGACAGATACAAATACTTGACAAATTAGATTAAATTAGTTATTCTATAGGTAGCTCATTTTAATTAGTGCCAACTAAATAAAAATAATTAGAGCCAAAACCACCCCGGTACGTTGTTTGTACCGGGGATTTTTATGGCTTAAATTATTTTCCGATAAGGGCAAATGCTTCTTGGCGGGTAGTTACTTTTCCTTCCCATTGTGCTTTGCGGATTTGAACAAGTAACTTGGCAATATTGCGCCCATAGATGCCGGATTCCTTTAGGTCCAGCCCTTTCACGACGCAGGGTTGTAGTGCCATGGGGGGTAAATGCGGGAAAAACGCGCGTAAAACATGGGTTTGAAAGTCGGTCAGTTCGCTTAGCGGGCTCATACGTTCCTGTTCCACTTTCCAAGCTTCTTTAATAACATGGGAAATATCTTTATGCAAATGTAAACTCCGCAGGAACCCTTCGCCGTTGTCTCCCAGCGTACACACCAATAAGCCCAAGCGCTCATAGGGGCCTTTTAATTGTAAAAGCCCGTCGTGCCAAGCCAAACTGGGCCAGGCAAATTTAAGTAAATCATACTGAATTAAAAAGTCAAAAATTTCTTTAATTTTATCTTCCGCTAAAATTTTCAAAAATTCCTGACTAAAACGCTCACGCGAAATTAAAAGGGGCGCTTGCTCTTTGTCTGCTTCCAAGAATAATTTTTTGGTAATCGGGGCGGCCCGCCAACCAAATCGTCCGGCAAAACGTACCCCGCGGTACATACGGGTAGGATCATCAAAAAAACTTTTTTCATGTAAAATGCGAAGCAGCCCCGCATCAATATCTTTTTTGGCCCCGTATGGGTCCACGCTTTTACCAAATTCATCCGGTAAAATAGACAAGGCCCAGGCGTTTACCGTAAAATCACGCCGGAATAAATCTTGCTTGATGTCTTTGGTAAAAGTTACTTCGGGTAGTGCCCCGGGGAAAGGATACGTTTCATGGCGTAGGCGCGCCAAATCCAAATGTAGGCCGTTATCCAAATTAACTTTATAGGTGCCGAACTTGGAAAATTTGCGCTTTACTCCGCCCCACATTTTAATACAAAAATTGGCCACAGATTCCTGTGTGCCGTCAAAAGTAAGGTCAATATCCTCGGTATCGCGTCCAAGATAAAAATCGCGCACCGCGCCGCCCACCACCCAGGCGCGTAGGCCCAGTTTTTGGGCATACGTCCCGATGGAAAGGAGCAGATCGTGGTATTTTTCGGGGATAATTTTGCTCATAGTAAAACCGGGGCTTTGGCTCCGTCCTCGCTCATTTTGTCTTTAAAATTTAGCAGAAGCGTGGAGTTAAGCCCGCTTTTGAGCACATGGGCCGCGGCTACGGCAAAATCATTGGCAGTAGTACCGCGCGCCGGTACATATAGCGGAAAATGGTTTTCGCGTGCGTAAGAAGGTTTAAGCCGGGCTACTTCAAAGCCTTGCGTTGCGGCCGCCGCAGCAATTACTTCCGATTCGGCGGCTATTTCTTCCTCGTGGTGTAACAAGTGTTGCAGCTCTTCCAGGCCAAATACACACAGCGGGGGATAGTTCAAATGAACATCTTTTAACAGGGAATTTTTGATAATTTGGTAGTCGTGCTCAATTTTTTCTTTAAGTTCGCGCTCTCGCGGTTTGTCCTTAGGGGAAAACACAAACACTAAAAGTTCCGCGGTGGCATCAAAATAGATAATCTCCCCGTCGTGGTGAAAGTAGGTCCCGCACTCCGGGCAGCGCACCAAATTGAGCTCACCCCCTAAAATGGCTGCTTTTAAGTCTTCGTTTTCGTCGCCGCGCACCAAGGACCAATAGGTAACATCAAACGATTCACACTCGTTGGGACAATGGGCTGCGGCTTCGTTTTGTAAGGATCTCATGGAAGTATTTTAATAAAAATGAACTAGGTTTTTCAAGTCAAAATTGCTAAAATAAAACTATGCCCCGTTAGCTCAACTGGATAGAGTACTGGTCTTCGGAACCAGTGGTACGAGTTCGACTCTTGTACGGGGCATTTTTTCTTCCAAATTTTACGCAATACTTTGTTGCGTACACCGATTCCTTTAAAATATGCTACAATAGAGATAACTAATTTTCTAAACCAAGGAGATCCCTATGGGTGGACATTCACACTGGGCTGGTATTAAACACAAAAAAGCCCTCGTTGACGCTAAAAAAGGTAAAGTATTTACCAAAATTTTAAGAGAAATCACTATTGCCGCTAAAATGAGCGGCGGCAACCCGGACCAAAACCCGCGTTTGCGTAAAGCGGTAGATGATGCCCGCGCGGCTAACATGCCGTCGGACAACGTAAAACGCGCCATTATGAAGGGTACCGGTCAGTTGCCCGGTGTTTCTTACGAAGAAATCACGTACGAAGGGTACGGTCCCGGCTCCGTGGCTATCATTGTAGAGTGTACGACCGATAATAAAAACCGTACCTTCTCCGAAATTCGCAAAATTTTTACCAGCCATGGCGGTTCTATCGGTACGGCGGGTTGTGTGTCTTATATGTTTAAAAACAAAGGTATGGTCATTGTTAAAAAAGACGATATCAGTGAAGATGATTTGATGAATTTGGCCTTGGAAGCCGGTGCCGAAGATGTAAAGAGTTCGGGAGATGTGTATGAAGTAATCACCAACCCGGATATGGCCGAACTGGACGCGGTGAAAAAAGCCATTGAAGCCAAAGGCATTACACCCGTGTCAGCCGATTTAACTATGATCCCCGACACAAACGTAACCATTAGCGACGAGCATACTGCGGAAACTTTGATGAAAATGTTGGAAGCGTTAGACGACCATGACGACACCAAAAACGTCTATGACAATTCCGATATTCCCGAAGATATTGCTGCTAAATTAGAAGTTGAGTAAGAGGTGTTGTGAGCACTAAAACGACCACCGTTTTAGGCATAGACCCCGGTTTAGACAGAACGGGATGGGCCATTCTCACCAGAGATGCCCGTTCCGTTCTTTCGCTTAGTGCGTGCGGTTTAATTCATACCGAGGCCGGGCAAGAACTTGCGCAGCGTTTAGAATTTGTCCACCAAGAAACGCAAAAAATTTTGCAAAAATACCAGCCGGACCAAGTAGCCATGGAGCAGAACTATTTTTTAAAACGTGCCCAGACCATGGCTAATACTGTAATGACGCGCGGTGTGATTATTTTAGCGTGCCAGCAAGCCCAAAAACCGATTACTTTTTATTCTCCCAAGCGCGTAAAAATGATAATTTGCGGCACAGGCAGTGCGGATAAAAAACAAGTCCAACGCATGGTACAACTTACGCTCAATTTGAACAAAATGATTAGCCCCGATGATACCGCTGACGCCGCCGCCATTGGGATATGTCATTTGAAAACGGCGCCTTTGAACAGTATGCTTAATGTGAAGGCCGCTTTTTTAGAAAAACTAAAAGCGGCCCGGGAAAAACAAATCAAGAAGTAAAATTCTACTTATTTGTGTACGGGTTGGCCCTAATCAATAGCAATCATCGTATAGGATCCTCCGTTAAACTGACGATCTTGATCCTTCCCGCTTACAGAAAATGTTTTGCTGCACCAATCTGCATTCGACCATCTACTACCATAGCCCGGAACTCCTTTGCCCGTCCAACAATACGTACGTCCATATAATTCCGGCCATTGTCCTACCGGATTAGCTACTCGTCCTATACAGGCACACTTATCTTTAAAACACGCCTGCGCCGTAATAGTTTGTTGCAAAGTGCCTATGCCCCCGCCGCTACACATTCCCAAACCCACTTCATAATCGCCCATATCGGCTACGGTGAAAGCACGACACTTGGAACCCGTTCCACACATTTCTGTAGAGTCGACTACCGTAAAATTCCGTGTTTGGCTTGGAAATCCTATTGCTAAATCCGGCAAATCTTTCGTATACTTTCCATTTTCCAAGAAATAAATTTGTTGCGCGTCATGTAATTGTTTTACGGAAGTTTTCATTTTTGCAATAATAGAACGGTCTTTTGATTTTTTATACTGCGGTACGGCTACTGCCGCCAAGATGCTGATAATTAAGACGACGACTAATAGTTCTATTAGTGTGAAGCCTGCTTTTGTTGTTTGGTTCATATTTTCTCCTGGTGCCGGAGGTATAAAAAAGACGACGCTTTATTACCTAAGCTATTGCCGTAACCCGTGTAATAATCGTCGCCTGCCTACCCCTTACGGGGCAGGCACAAAAGCAGACGATTATTTGATGGACGGCAATATGCGCCGCGGAATATTCCGCCTCGCGTAATGCAGGCCTTCCCTGCACTTCCAGCAAATAATCTGTAATCTTTACTACTCTCCAATTATAACATAATTTTTTTTGATTCACAGGAACTGTTCGCGCGCGTACGAAAAAGACCTTCATAAATCCGTGCATAATTAGCCGTAAAATAGTACAATACTAGTATGGATATTGTTGTCTTATTACCGGTATTGTTTTTTTCGATTATTTTGCACGAGTTTGCCCATGGTTGGTTGGCTTACCGGATGGGGGACGATACTGCTTATTTAAGTGGTCGTCTTACGTTAAACCCCATTTCACACATAGATCCGGTGGGTACACTTGCCGTTCCCGCTATTTGTTGGTTGTTTGGATGGCCGATGTTTGGGTGGGCCAAGCCGGTTCCCGTCAATCCCATGCGCTTGCCTTCCCCGCGTAAGGATATGGGCAAAGTGGCTTTTGGGGGACCTGCGGTGAATTTACTTTTAGCGGTGCTGTGTGCATTTTTATTAAAAATGGCATTGGTGTTTCACGCTCATGTGAGCCAACAAACATTGACGGCGTTTATCCACATTTTTCAATACGGGATATTTATTAACGTTTTCTTGGCCGTATTTAATTTAATTCCGATTCCGCCTTTGGACGGCGGCCGGGTGTTAACGGCACTACTTCCTGTGCAAAAAGCGGTTTGGTATGAGCATTTTATCGGTCGTTACGGGATGTGGATTGTGATTGGGTTAATTTTAACGGGCGTGGTAAAATACATTATTTTTCCACCCACGTTTTTGCTCATTAGTGCAATAGGCAAACTATTTGGTATTTAGAGGGAGTTATGGCAGACAATAAAATTGTACTTTCCGGCATGCGCCCCACGGGTAAACTGCATTTGGGGAATTTCCATGGGGCTTTAAAAAACTGGGTGGCCTTGCAAGATAAATATAATTGTTACTTTTTTGTGGCGGATTTACACTCACTCACGACGGCTTACCAACATACGGAGAATTTGGCCCAAAACAGCGAGGATATGCTTATTGACTGGTTAACCGCCGGGTTAGACCCGCAAAAATGCACCATTTTTATTCAAAGTGATGTACCCGAAGTTAGTGAATTAAATACGCTACTAGGTATGATTACGCCGCTAGGGTGGCTGCTTAGAAACCCAACGTACAAAGAACAAATCCAAGAGCTGTTAAAACAAAAATATGCGGGGCAATTAGATGAAAAAACGCTCGGTGAAAAAGTAGCTTCCATTGCCGCCGATGATGAGATTTCCTGCTTTGGTTTTTTGGGTTACCCGGTGTTGATGGCTACCGATATTTTAATTCAGCAAGCCAGTTTTGTACCGGTAGGCAAAGACCAAACCGCCCATTTGGAAATCGCGCGGGATTTGGCCCGCCGGTTTGCCGAGATTTACGGCACACAGGTATTTACCGAACCGCAGCCGCTTTACACAACGGTGGCGCGCGTTCCGGGTTTGGACGGACGTAAAATGTCCAAGTCTTACAACAACTCTATTTTTCTGGGGGAAGATTTAGAAAGTGTACGCAAGAAAATAATGACCATGTTTACCGACCCTAACAAAAAAGGCCAGCATGATCCGGCCAACCCGGAAGGATGTGTTGTGTTTGCGTTCCACAAAATTTATAACCCCAACTGGCAAAAACGTTGCGAAGAGTGCAAGGCCGGCGCGCTAGGTTGTGTGGCGTGTAAGAAAGAATTATTTGCGCTAATGGAGCCGGAACTTTCTGCCTTTAATGCACGTCGTAAAACGGTAGAAGCAGATAAAGGCCAATTGGCTCAAATTGTAGCCCAAGGTAGGGAAAAAGCCCGTGCCAACGCGGCGGCTACATTAACCCAAGTAAAAAAAGTAATGCGGATTATTAAATAACTATGTTAACGGCTACTCCTACTCCCATCAATGTGCACATTAATGTTTTTGAAGGTCCGATGGACCTGTTGTTGCACCTTATCAAAAAGGATAACCTGGATATTTGCGACATTAATATCGCCGAGATTACTACGCAATATTTGGATTACCTCAATGTGATGAAGGAGCTAAATTTGGAAGTAGCCGGCGAATTTTTGGTGATGGCCAGTACCTTGATGCAAATTAAGGCCAAAACGTTACTACCTTCTCAAGCACCCACAACGGAAGACGAAGGGCCCAACCCGATGAAAGAGTTGGTGGCCAAGTTGGTGGAATACCAAAAATACAAAGAAGCGAGTAAGTTTTTAAACGAAAAATTAGAAGAAAATAAAGATAAATTCTACCGCGCGGCCCCTATTTTTGACAATGGCGATAAGGTACTTAATTTACAACTTTTTGATTTGCTTTCAGCCGTTAAACGCGCCTTTGACCGTTTGGACGAACGTAAACGGATTGAACTCTTAAAAGTGGAGGAGTTTCCCATTGAGTCCAAAATGGAAAAGGTGGTAAACTTGTTTAAAGGACGTGAGTGGGTGCTGTTAGATGATATTTTTATGGGGGAAACTAAAAAACGCGGCGTAATTACGTGCTTTATGGCGGTGCTGGAACTAATGAAAATTAAAAAAATTATTGCCCGGCAAGATGAACGCGAAGGACAAATCCGCATTTATCTAAACCCCGAAAACAAAGACAAAGATTTTAAAACCTTAATGCATGGCGAAGAAGCTTAAGGCAGGAGAATTTTTATGAGCGAAGAGACACAAGAATTAAACATTACAGATACAGTACAAGCTCCGGCTCAAGAGGCGGCAGAAACGGAAGTTTTGCACCCCACACAAGAAGAAACAATCCCTTTGTTGCAAAGCGAAGATTTGCAAAAAATTATTGAGACTTTGCTTTTTATTACGGATCGGCCGGTAAAGGTTTCCCGCCTGGTAGATGTGATTGAAAATACGACCGCTAAAGAAGTGCGCGAAGCCATCGCCAAACTGCAAGACGATTACACCGTACGTGGCAGTGCCGTGCAAATTTTAGAAATTGCGGGCGGGTTCCAAATGTGTACCAAGCCCGAGTATGGCCGTTGGGTCCGTCGCCTTTATAACGAAAAAATGACAACGCGCCTTTCCAATGCGGCCTTAGAAACATTGGCAATTATCGCCTATAAGCAGCCGCTTACGCGCGCGGAAATGGAAGCCATCCGCGGCGTAGATGTGGCCGGTCCGTTAGAGAAGCTTTTAGACCGCGGTTTGGTGCGCGTAGTGGGGCGTAAAGATACGATTGGGCACCCTATGGTGTATGGAACGACTGACGAATTTTTGCGTCTGTTTGGCCTAAATAAAGTGTCCGAACTACCGGATTTGCAAGTTTTTGCTGCCAAAAACTTGGAAGACAAACAAGAAGATTTGCCTTTTGGCGAGCCGTTGCCTGCGTTAGGGCAGCCGCGTATTATTCCGCTAGATGAACTGGAAGGAGAAGAAAAATTTGAAGCACTAGATGCTTCTAGCCCGGACCCATTTTTTAAACGTAACAGTTACAATCAGGGCGATTTATCCTTGGCACAGGACAGCTTGGCACAAATGCCGGCTGAGGGTTTGCCGTTAGAGGAATCTGCCATCCTACCAAAAACTAATTCACAGGAGGAAGAAAAATGAACATCGTTTTAGCAGCCAGTGAAGCGTACCCGTTTTGCAAAACCGGAGGTCTTGCCGACGTAGTCGGTGCGTTATGTCAACAATTTGCCGGGTACAAGGGCAATAAAGTTCTTCTCTTTTTACCGCATTACCGCAACATTGTACGGGTATCTTCCCTTAAGATTGTACCCGGAGTCTATTTAATTCCGGTTGGTGACAAAATTGAGCAAGCCTCCCTTTCCTACATTAACTGGGGCAACGTGCTTGTGTTTTTTGTAAATAACCGTAAATACTTTGACCGCCCGGGTTTATACCGTACCAAAGAGGGCGAATTTGCCGATAATGACGAGCGGTTTATTTTCTTTAACCGGGCCGTTTTGGAAGGATGTAAATTTATCGGTTTTAGACCTGATATTATTCACTGCCACGATTGGCAAACCGGGCTTATCCCTGCTTACTTAAAAACAGTTTATAAATTAGATGCTTTTTATACGCGCACCCGCTCTTTGTACACCATTCATAACATTGCCTACCAAGGGCATTATTCGTACGGGGCGTTTCGCAAGGCAGGTTTTCACCCGGTGGATTATACCCCTGAAAAATTTGAGTATTACGGTGGCATGAGCTTTCTAAAAAGCGGACTCGTGTTTGCCGATAACATTAATACCGTAAGCCCCAATTACGCGCGCGAAGTGCAAAATGACCCTGCTATGGGCTTTGGCCTAGACGGGGTATTGCGCGCCCGGAGCAAAAATTTCTGCGGGATTGTTAACGGAATTGATACGGATGTATGGGATCCGGAGATTGACCCGGTGCTTTCGGTCGGGTATGATGCTAATGAATCGGCACGTGGAAAGTTAGCGGCTAAACGGGCTTTGCAACAAGCTTGTAAATTGACGCAAGAAGATGATAAACCCTTAATTGGGATTGTGTCCCGTTTGGATTACCAAAAGGGATTGGATGCTGCACTAAGCGTGATTGAACGCCTTAAAAAACATGCCCAGTTTGTCATTTTAGGGATGGGGGACCCGATGCTTGAAAAAGCGTATCAAAGCTTGGCTCGGGCTAATGCCGGCACCATTAGCTACAACGGGAAACTAGATGAAGAATTGGCTCATAGAATTTATGCCGGAGCGGATTTATTTTTGATGCCTTCGCGTTTTGAGCCGTGCGGCCTTTCACAGTTAATTGCCATGAAATACGGTACGTTACCGGTAGTTTCTAAAGTGGGCGGTTTAGTGGATACCGTTGTAGGATATGACGGAAAAAATGAAAATACCGCTACGGGGTTTTTTATAGAAAAATTTACAGAAACGGGGATTTATAATACGCTGGTAAAAGCGTTACAGGTTTATAAAAACCATGTGTTGTTTAACCGTTTGGTGCGTAGTGCTATGCGCCAAGACGTGTCTTGGGATAAATCGGCACAAACTTATTTGGAGTTATATCGCAAGACGATAGCCTAGGATATCTATGAATTTTAAGAAGTGGGTAGTATTCCTCTTTTTGGTGGTTGTATGCGGTTGGGTACACGCTTTACCTGCCAAAAATGTAATTTGGGTAATTGGAGACGGTATGGGGCCCGAAATTTTGGGTTTTTGGGCACAAGGGGTGCGCTATACTAACTCTACAAATGATTCACCCCATATTTCTCATACGGAAAATTTAATGAACCAGGCGGTGTGGGGACTCTACTTTAATAATACGTATGATACGATTGTAACCGATTCCGCTGCCTCGGCAACCCAAATGGCCACAGGTCAGTTTTCACGTCCGCTTTTTGTGGGGCTTGATTATGAAAAACGCTCGGTGGATACATTGTTAGAACGGGCTTTACAACATGGCAAAGCTATCGGCGTGGTAACTGATACGTACGTAACCGATGCTACCCCGGCCGCGTTTACCGCGCACGTAGAAAACCGGCGTCAACGGGAGGAAATTGCTCGTCAGCAAATTGCTTTGGGTCCGCAGGTAATTTTAGGCGGTGGACTTAAATATTTTAACAAAGGCGAAAATAAAGAACTGCTTCGGCAAGCGCAAAAACAAGGATACCAGGTGGTTCAAAATAAAAAACAACTGGCTAAAGTAACTTCCGGGAAAGTGCTTGGCTTGTTTGCCGACGAAGCCTTGCCTATGGCGGTGGAATTGCACCAATATCCCAAAGTCCCCTCATTAGTTACTATGGCGCAAAAAGCAATTTCTTTACTGGAACCGGCTGAAAATGGGTTTATAGTGATGATTGAAGCCGGGAAAATTGACTGGGCCGCGCATGGGAATGACCCAGGGGCTACTTGGGCGGAAATGAAACAGTTTGATCGGTTAATTGCCTATTTAACCCAGTATGTGCAGGCTCATCCCGATACGTTGCTTTATATCAACGCCGATCACGATACCGGATTGGGCGGATTTGTGTATCGGCATGTGGGTAAAGAAAATGCCGCTAAACGTACTGCCCAAGGGGAAGTTTTGTATGGCAAGGATACCGATTATGCTTCCTTTCGTACATATGAATTATTTGACAAACAAACGCGTAGTTTGTATTTGTTAGAAGAGGAATTAAAAAAACTGCCGGCAGAGAAGCGAACGCCAGCTCTTATCCAAAAGAAATTATCACAAGCGTTGGGGTATAAAGTGGATATTACCCAGTTTGAAAATTTAGAAGATGTGCCGGGTATTTTCCGGCAACTTAATGACTTGCGTGCTATCTCATACGCTACTAAAAATCACTCTTCGGCTGCGTTATTAAGTTTAGCTTACGGACCGGGGGCTAATCAATTTAGTGGTGTGTATCATAATACGGATATTTTGCCCCGTCTAATGCGTATATTAGGTTGGGAAGAAAAATAGAGGAATCTTATGGACGAACTTTTTGAACCGGAATTAAAAAAAGAAAGTGCTCCCAAACACATTGGTCACTTGTATCGTAAGTTGTTTTTACTTGTCATGTCGATTGCTTTACTGGGACAGGGGATTTTGCTAGTGGATACTGGGCTACGTAATTATTATCAAAAATTAGCCAGTAGTTTTAAAATTATTTTAACGGTAGACGGACAAGCTGATTCTACCCAATTAGAAAACTGGGAACAGTCCTTGAAACAAAAGGAAGATATTACCGAGGTACGTTTATTCTCACCGGAAGATGCGTTGGAAGTGGTACGGCATAAAAATCCTCAATTAGTGGATTCTTTACTGCTCATGGGTAAAAATCAAATGCCCGCTTACTTTGAAATAGAGGTAACTTCGCGCACACTAGGCAATATCCGGCCGTTTGTAGATAATTTAGCTGCCCAGTACGAAGAATTAACTCCGCATTATAATGCCCAGCATGCACATTTAGCTTCTTATACGGGGCTATATAGCAAATTATTGCGCGCCCTGGTGGTACTTAGTTTATTGGGCTTTTTGGCGTTTATGTTTTTGGTAGAAGCGGCTGCACATCAACATGGTCATGCTTGGGGAGGTGTTGCAGCAGGGTTGTTGGCGGCATTACTTTCTGCCGGGCTTGTGATAGCGGTACTTTATCCGGCAGGTGTATTGGGGGACACTGTACAACAATTTACTACTTGGCATAGGCAGGTTCTTGTGCTGGTGTTCTGTGGACTTTTAGGGTGGACTTTATCTAAATGGCAAAAGTTTTAAGTAGTTTCTTGTTCGTGATTTTGCTAGCTTCTTCTGTTTATGCAGATGAAGCCCAGCAGCGCGCGCAAGAATTGGCTAAATTAAAAAGCCAAACCCAACAAAAAGAAGAAGAATTGAAAAAATATAGAGAACAAGAAAAAAAATTATCTCAAGAAGTGAACGATCTACAACATAAAAAAGCGCAGGCCGATCGTTTGAAAAACAAAGTGGAGTTGGATTTGTCCATGGTAGAACAAAATCTTGTTTCTATCGAAGATAAACGTGGCGCACTGGAGCGCAGTATGCCCCTGTGGCAAGGCTTAACTTGGCAAGAAGTTCGGCAGTATTATGCAGAGCCGGATTGCGCTTTTTGTGCTGAGTCGGACCGTTTAGAAACCGATATTTTCTTAAACCGTATGCTTACCCATAAAGCGGTTTTTTCCGTAGCTATGCAGCAAGAGAACCAAGAAGCTAAGGTGCGGCTAGTTGCTTTTACGGAGCAAAATAAAAATTTACAGGCCCAAAATTCAAAACTTAAAAAAGAGCAAGCGGTTATTTCTCAATCGGTACAACAAAAACAACAGGATTTGGACGTAACTAAAAAGAAAGCCGATAATGTGCGTAAGGAACTTAGTGAATTAACAAAATCAGCTGCGGAACTTAATAATTTGCTGGCTTCTTTTGAACGCAAACGCAAGGAAACTACGAAAGCAACTACTACAACCGGTAAGGCAACAGGTCCCAAAATTGGGGTTCCTGCACATTCACTTCCCTGGCCGGTGCAAGGCAGTGTAATTAGTCAGTTCGGGAAGGAATATCGGGCCGATTTAAATACGTGGATTTTTAGAGATGGTATTAAAATAGCTGCTTCGGCGGGGAGTCCTGTGCGTGCTAGCGCGGCAGGCAGTGTTATTTATGCCGGACCTTTCCGTTCCTACGGTAATGTAGTAATTATGGACCACGGAAAAGGATTTTTTACAATTTATGGATTTTTAAAAAGCATTACCGCCTCTGTAGGAGATGCCGTAGAAGTACAAGGACAAGTGGGTACTGTGGGAAAAGATACACAAGCTTCTTCCGGTACCGGTAAGAGTGCAGTTTATTTTGAAATTCGCCAAGGAACTACAGCCGTAGATCCGTTGGATTGGCTTAAAAGATAAGAGGACTTATGAAAGTGAATAGATTAAATAAAATCATTATGTGGGCAGCTGTATTGTTTTTTGTAGGGACTTTATTTCCTTATGCGTACGGTGCAGCTGACGGAACGCTTAAAAAACTGCGTACCTTAGTAGATGTACTGGAATATGTAAAAGAAAACTACGTTGAACAAACGGATACTGATAAGTTAGTTTCGGGCGCAATTAAAGGAGTGGTGGGAGAGCTGGACGATTTCTCCTCTTACTTAGAACCTAAAGATTACAAAGAACTTAAAAATGATACGAAGGGAGAGTTCGGTGGTTTAGGTATGCGTTTGCAGAAAGTAGACGGTTTTGTAACGGTCATGTCTCCCATGCCCAATACTCCGGCATTCAAAGCAGGGATTATGCCTAAGGACCGCATTTTGTTTGTAGATGACAAAGATATTACCGATATGAAATTGGACGAGGCGGTAGCTTTAATGCGGGGGAAAGTAGGCAGTAAAGTGAAACTTACTTTGAGCCGAAAAGGGGAAGATGATAAGTATGAAAAATTACCTGACGTCGTTTTAAAGCGTGCTACCATTGTTCCCGAAGTGGTTTATTACCGTATGTTACCCGAACAAGTGGGATACATTTATCTGGTAGATTTTTCGGGGCATAGCGTGGAAGAAGTGAAAAAGGCGTTGGCTACTCTACAAAAACAAGGAATGAAGAGCTTGGTGCTCGATTTGCGCTTTAACCCCGGTGGACTTTTAAACGGAGCGGTAGATTTATCCAAATTATTTTTACCCGATGGAGAAATGATTGTCTATACGCAAGGACGCAAGCCGGAGTATTATCAGGAATTTAAAACCTCCGGTGTGCCCCAATATCCGGATCTTCCTCTAATTGTGCTTATTAACCAAGGGTCTGCCAGCGCTAGTGAAATTGTGTCCGGGGCTTTGCAGGATAATCATCGGGCTATTATTGTGGGGCAGCGGTCGTTCGGTAAAGCCAGCGTGCAACAAGTATTGCCATTATCCGGTGGGGCCGGGCTTCGCCTAACGATTGCCAAATACTATACTCCTTCGGGACGCTTAATTCAGCGGGATTACCGCGACAAAACCAAAGCGGAAGAGGGCGGTATTTTTCCGGACGTAGAAGTGTTTTTTACGCCGGAAGATGAATCCAAAGTTTTTATGCAATATAACGAGATTGTATATACCCCGGGCAAGCCGTTTGAGCAACCTAAATTCGAAGTAGAGGATCCGGTATTAAACCAAGCGGTTGAACTTTTAACCGGGAAAATGACTTTAGAAGAAGCCAAAGCCAAGGCTCAAACGGCTGCCGAAGAACGTAAAGCAAAGGCAAAAAACGATAAAGGTACCGTAGCAAGAACCAAGAAATAGACATGAAAAGAGATTTTACAATTTTGGGAATTGAGTCTACCTGTGATGAGACTTCCGCGGCACTACTTCGCGGAGGGAAAATTCTTGTTTCCAATGTTATCTATTCCCAGATTGAGGAGCATAAAAAATACCATGGGGTCGTGCCGGAGTTAGCCAGCCGTGCTCATGCTGCCAAAATTGCTACTGTTATTAAAGAAGCGTTACAGCAAGATTCTATTGATTGTGTTGCTTTTGCCAGCGGACCGGGGCTCCCAGGTGGGCTTATGGTCGGGCGGGTGGCGGCAGAAACATTGGCTACTTACAAACAAGTTCCGCTTATGGGAGTAAACCATTTAGAGGGGCATCTTTTTGCGTGTGATTTTGAAAACGGAGAAGTAAAAAATCGGCTTAAGTTCCCGTTAATTGCGCTGGTAGTATCCGGCGGACATACAGAGCTATGGTATGTAAAAGGATACGGGCAATACAAGGTGCTAGGCAAAACCAGGGATGATGCGGCCGGCGAAGCTTTTGATAAGGTAGCTAAACTATTAGGGCTGCCTTATCCCGGCGGACCACAGGTTTCCAAACAAGCGTTGCAGGGACGGCGCAATGCCATTGCTTTTCCGCGTCCGTTATTACCGGGTACGTGGGAGTTCTCTTTTAGTGGAATTAAAACGGCGGTTAGTTACTACTTGCGTGACCATAAGGATATTAGCATTTCGGATGTTTGCGCAAGTTTTGAACAAGCTATGGTGGACACACTAGTTGCCAAAACACTTTTAGCCGCGCGCAAATATAAGGCCGATTATATTGCGGTAGGTGGGGGGGTGGCTGCCAATAGTTTACTTCGCCAAACGCTTGAGCAACGCGCTGGTAAAGAACACAAAACGGTGTTTTTTGTAGACCGCAAATTATCTTCCGACAATGCGGCTATGATTGCATTAGCGGCCTATAAAAAGTTAGAATATGCCCAAGCCACCGGCAAACCACTTCGTCCCAATATTAATATTGACCCTAACATGAAGGTGCGCAGTTGGTAAGTTATAAGGAGTAACCATGATTTTGTGGGCAATGCCCGATGCGGGCGATAAAAGCAAAGAGACGTACGCTTCCTTTATTGCTTTATTTAAAAAAGAAAACCCGAATATCCCCGTATCGGTACGGGTGTTTACGCGTAACGTGTTGTGGCGGCGCATGTTTACCATTAAAAACCCCACGCACGAGGAAGAAATCCCCGATATTATCCAAATTCCGCATTATCGGACGTCTTTGTTGGTACGGGAAGGAGTCGCGGAAAATTTGTCCCAGTTAGACCCGGGGCTTTCGCTTTCCAGTTGTTTAAATCCGCTTAAATCTCATTGTTATAAACCGGGAACGAAGGATATTTATTCCTACCCCTGGTGGTTTGACATTAGCGCGTTGCATTACCGGGCGGACCACTTGTCTGCGGTTACCAAAAACCCGGAAAAAGATTTATCCACTTGGTCCGGTTTTTTGCATATCTGCCAACTTTTGCGCGAAAAATTTAAAGATATTCCCGGTTACTACCCGGTACAAAACGGGGATTGGCGTGGCTCGCTTTCTATGCGCAGCGCCTTGCCCTGTGTATGGGGGCGTGGCGTGGACTTGCTGACGGACGATTTGAAGCGTACCAGTGTAGCCACAAAAGCTTTTAAAGAAGGAATCCGCGATTATATTACGTTGGCGTTAGACAATTTTATGCCCATTTTGCGCGAACGTGGTTCTTTGGGAACTATGGTATCCGGCAAAGCCAGTTTAATGCTTTCGCGCAAGTTGGGGCTAAGTACCTTTGACGCTAGGCGGGGAATCCAAGTGCGCACAGTACCCGTCCCCACTACCGGGGAAACGCGCGCGGCGTATTTATCGGGTATGAATTTATTTATTAATGTGCGTAGCCAGCACAAAAAAGAAGCGTTGACGTTCCTTAAATTTTGTGCTCGGCCGGATATTCAAACCCGTTATGCCAAGCTATTGGAAGTTTTCCCGGCGTATGAAGATGCCTTAGAATTATTTATGTTATCTTCCGGGCGACGTGTGCGTAATTACGGTACCATCTTAGCTTCGGCCCGAACTTTGCCTAATTTGACGGTAACCGGTACTATTATGGAAATTTTAAAACGCATTTTAGCCGTTTGCGCTACGCAAATTGTAGAGGGGCGTTTTACCCAAGCATCGCTAGACCGCGAACTGGACCAGGCCGCTAAAGAAATTACCTATTTGCTGTCTATTTATGAGGGCTAATTATGTTTGATAAAAAATCGTATACCCTTTATAAATTTCATAAACAACTAAACCAAGCTTTTCAAAACAAGCGTGAACTTTTGGAAAGTGCCTTACCGGTACTTCGCAATTTATTTAAATTGGACCGTATTTATTTTTTTGATTGGCAACAAGAGCGGGCCATTTTATCTCTGCGCATGATGTGCAAAAAAGAATATTGCATGGATAAGCAGGAAGATATTTCCGTTATCAGCGAGCCGGCCTTTTTAAAACAGCTCTTGCGTGAAGGTATTGCCGATTCTACCGATTTAAGTTATCCCGCTATTTATGTGCTGGTTAAATGGCAACGCCCCAGTATGGAATTAAAAGGGGGCGAAGTGCATACCTATATGCAGGAAAAAGTAGGTGTGTTACGGTTAGAGCGGTTTAAAAAAACGCACGGCTTTTCTTCGCAAGAAAAAGAACTTATTAAAGCGTTGGGACAAGAAATTTCACACAATCTACGCAATACGGAAATTGACCAGGCCAAAAATCAGCGCTTAAACGTATCTACAGCGTTAAATGCGCTTTCAACAGTATTTGCTTCTTCTTTACGCCTAAACGATGGCCTGGAGCTTATCTTGCAAGGGGTGCAAAAATATTTCCGCTTTGACCGGGTTCGTTTGTATTTAACCGATTCGTATGCCCGGCGTATTAAAAGTGCGCTTTGTGTGGACATTTCCGGACAGGTTGTGCACCACAACGCAGGTGAAATCAGCGAGCAGGAGCAAGGGCTTCTTAAAGAAGTATTTGACTCGGCTGCCACTTATCGTTCTACGCGCAGCGTTATTTATATCCCCTTAAAAGTGCAGCGCAGTAAAGTAGGTTTTTTAGCATTTGATAACGTACTTTCTCGGCGGCATATTGGGTATTTAGATTTTATTTCACTGCAACAGTTTGCCTCGCAAATGGCCTTGGCAATTGACAACGCACGCCTGTTTGAACGGGTACAAGAGCTTTCTAACTACGACGAGCTGACACGCCTACCGGTACGCCGTTATTTTAATGAAAAATTTGCCGAAGAAATTTACCGTGCCAAGCGTTTTGGGTTAACCCTTTCTTTGCTCATTATGGACATTGATTTTTTCAAACAAATCAATGACAATTACGGGCATCAAATCGGGGATTGGGCTTTGCAAGAAGTCAGTCGCATTATCCGCAGCAGTTTGCGCCAAACAGATGTGCCTTGCCGTTTTGGGGGCGATGAAATGGTGATTATGCTCCCCAGTACTAATAGTGAAGAGTCTAAAATTATTGCCAAGCGTTTGAAAGAACGTATCAACGCGCTTACGTTGCCTAGTAAATATACCGGGGGGGAAGAAATCCATATTTCCATTAGCCAAGGGATTGCCTCTTACCCAACGGATGCTTCCAGCACAGAAGAACTTTTATCCAAGGCCGACCAGGCGCTTTACGTAGTCAAGAAAAACGGACGCGGTTTTTTTGCCGTGTACCGGGAAGTGGCTGACCAAGTACAAGGTTACACCAAAGAGTAACTTTCTTTGTAAAACGCACTATTTCGTTGTTGCTCAAACGCTTGAATACCTCCGCGCTGGTGCGCGCGTTTCGTCAGTATACTTCGCTTTTTCGCGCCTAGAACCAGTGCGTTTTTCTTTGAAATTTTATACAAAAATGTTGTTCCTCAAAAAATTGTTTTTTACTCCGTAAAAAAACAGTTGACAATCCTCTCAAAAGTTGCGAAAATTTATGTGTGTAGGTTTATACCCCTTTTATTACGGGCAAAGCCGACACGCAAGAAGGGTAAAACGCGGCGCAGAGTTTACAGCTGAAATTCTCCGTCGTAAATAGGTAGTTTTTATATTAAATTTTGCTGCGTTAAAACAGTAAAAAACCTTGCAAGGGACTGAAAAGGAAATGACAAAACTTCAACATTTTATCCGCACGTTTTTTAAATCTCAGACGGTAAAAACGTCTATTTTAAGTATCTTATTTGTGGCAGCTACAACGCCGCTTGCCCTAGCCCAAACGGTAAACACCGAAAGTACCGGGGTATATTATCCCACTACGGGTAGTGATACCAAAGCTGCCTATTGTAATACCGTAGATCCGACGGCTACAGCGCAAGATCGCAGTTTTGTTACCACTCCTAAACCGGCAAGCAATCGTACGGATAATGACCCGTGGGTTAGTTCCGCGCTCATTGAGTATGACCAACCGTATCCAACCCCTACCAGCGTAGGGTATCCAAACCAATGTTTAGGTTTGTGTGCGGAATTTTCCTGCAGCAACTTGCCCGTTGGTCAATCTACCTATTCTATTGCGTTCCCCTTGCAGCGCATTACGTTTGATATTTTTAAATATTATAACGGCAAAAACCCTAAAAATCCGGATGAATTACCGACTATTCGTTCCATTGATGTTTATCCCAAAGGCAATAGCACAGACTATAAGAAATATACCTGTGGTTCTTACCACTGTACCAACGCAGGAGCTGATGATGACACGGACTTAGCCGATTGTTTAGGCTCCCATTGGATTTGTGACGGTACGAATGAAGGTTCAAGCAAGTGCTGGCGTTCTACGGCTAAATCGAGTGCCTGTGACGGTGTAACACCTTGTTCATATGGAACTAGCGGGTGTGAATGTTACTACTACCATGGTGGGGTAAAAGCAAGTTCCGCCGATATTTATCAAGGATGTAATACGGGCGTAGGACATAGTGACTGTGTCTTGTTTGATAACAACGGTGCCGAAACTAATGAAACTTTATACTTCTGTACCGGGTGGGATGCTTCTTATGAAATGGCTGGCGAATTTGGTAAAACAAACGGTCAATTTGGTTTCCGCGCTACGGCTTATACCAACGTCCCTTCGGACGGAGTCATTGCAGACCGTATTGAGATTGAAGAAACGGGTGTTTATCCGGGACACAATGGGGCTACCCAAATCCCGATACAAATTGACGTTACCAACGTGCATACGGTACGTAGCACGCCCAGTTTGGTGGGAACCATTACTCCGGTGTCTGCCCAACCCTATACATTTACCTATCGTTTAAGTAAAGATGCGGATGTGCGCATTGCCATTTTTGATGCTTCTACTGCGGATAATGCTTCCTATGCCTACGACGATGAGCCTGGTACAAATAATAGCACCAACGAAGCCAGCTTTGCCAATGGCGGGGACTATACTGCCGCAACCGGCGTGATTGTCCGCACGTTAGTGGACTGGCAACCCCGCACCGGCGAAGGCATAAAAGGAACTGACAAAGATACGCAAATTGCGGATTTTGACTCGTGGGATGGCCGCCATGACGAAGGGTTCTTACTCCCAGCCGGCAACTACATTGCCTCTATTCAAGCTAAATCTCAAGACGAGTGGGACGGAATTGACTTTTCGCGCGCGGTTACTCGCCAGGTATCTTTAGACCCCTTAAAGTTGACAGATGTGCAAGTAACCGGGCTTAACAAAAAATCTACGGCCTATGCTACCATTTCTTATGTACCTACGGAACCTTCCACCGTTTACTGGGAAGTTTACACCCCCGGGACCACGTTTAGCGGCCCTAATGGGGTATCGGAAATTTTGACGGATTCTTCCAAACCTACCGGTACCGCTCCTACGGCGGCTAACGGTACGTTAGTTTACCGCAGTACCGAACAAAAATCCGGCCGTATGAATTATACACAACGGTGGGACGGCACCTGCCAAGCGTTAGATGCCGACGGTAATCCCACCAATTGTGTGCGCACCTATGCGGCGGGTGAGAAGAAGTCCAACGGGCAAATTGCGGCCGCAGGTGATACGGAAACCTTTGCATACGGAGCCCCACTGCCTGACGGTAATTATGTCTATGTGTTATGGGCTGAAATACCTTATAATGGTAAATATGTAAATGCGATTGGGTCTAGTGATGGTAAAACACCTAAGTTTACGACCAATGCTACTTGTTCCGGTTCTGGTAAGGAAATTAACAACCAATGTTTTACCGGTGTTAAAACCTTAAAATATACTACGGGCATACTTCCGTTAGAACGCGGTTTAGTTGGTATTACGATGCAGCCGGTTGCGTATGCTACGTTAGGTTCTACTCCCAATGTATATGGGTTAGATCCGTTCAAATTTAAATATGCGTTGGACCGTGATGCGCAAGTCATTGCCACAGTGGAAAACACGGCCGGATTGGTGGTTAAACACCTTACCTTAGAAGAAGGCGAACCGGGCGTTGCGCAACAACTTAATGAACTTTCTTGGGATGGGCGTGATGACCAAGGCCGTATGGTCTACCCCGGGACGTACATGTTCCGCGTCAAAGCCATGGACGGCATGTTCCCGGCTCAAAACAATGAATCTATTGTGGTGTTCCCAGTGGATATGTACCGCGTGGTAGATGTTTCTACAACCGGTGTATTTGGGGATAGCAATGCTAAAGCCACCATTTCTTACCATTTGTCTAAGCCGATGTTTGCTCAAATTAACATCTATAATAAAGATGTGGTAATTCCCAATTATAATAGTACGACCGGGGATTATGATAATGCGAAAATTACGGCTGTTTACTCAGGGAGCAATAATTCAGTTTCCGGTACAACGGTAGAAAGCGGTTTGACATATATAGCCGAAGGAAGTGCCACCGTATCCGTAAACGGAACCGATGTAACCAACACGGGAATTAAAATTCCGGTGGACGGTTCGTATGTAGATTATACAGATTGCGGAGCTAACACCTGTCGCAATACGTGGACCAGTACTACCAACCACACCATTACGGGTGATCGGGATCTTAACGACAACCTTGCAAACTTGAACGATAACCCGGCGGATCCGGCAACTAGAAGTGACCCGAATCACCACAATAATGAGCCGACTACCGGTACCTATACGGTCTACTTAAAGCAAGAAGTGTTGGATATTCCTGCGGCGGGTACAGCGGCTTGGCCTCCCCGGATTTGTGCGACGGATGATGCTACTTACGGAACAGGCAAGGCAAAATCTATTTTCTATGCGGCCGATTCGGGAACTACCATTAAAAAGGGTGCCGTGAATCCGGCGAAGGTCAATGAATATAAAGCGCCGTGTATTTATGTAAATGATACAACCTTTGCCAACTATCCAACCACCGCGCAAGCTTCAGCGGGAGTGTTGGATGTACGTTTACAGCCGATTCATACCTTTGATCGTTCTAAACTTAGCCCCGGGGATTATGCCGTTACGATGGAAGAATGGGATGCGGAAGCTTTCTATAATCCTACTCCTTCTGCCGAACGCCACACAGCGGCCGAAATTGCCAAATGTACCGGTTCTAAAGAAAAGGCGAACTGCCCTTATGAAACGATACCGGACGGTGTGTATCCGTTCTTCATTTCGGCGCGTTCCAATGAACCGTTTAACCGCTACTATTATGACTATCAGCGTGATGGTAATAATACCACCTATAATAATAAGTCGGGTTCTCCGTTCAAAGAGCAGACCGAAGTAAAACAAGAGAATTATCTCTACTCTTCGGATAAAGTGGTTAATAGCATCCACATTTCTCGTGGGCCGGTGTATTTCTTAGACGGGACGGTAGCCGTGTTCCCCAATGCACCGCAATTGTTTAATGCTTCTACCACTACTCTTACCTTTATTCCGCCGTACGAGATTAATTTTGCTATTTCTCGCCCGGCTACCGTAGAAGTAGCTATCGTAGCCAGAAAGCCGGGCGTTTGTTCCCCGGTAACGGATAATGTGCTTTCCAGTACCGTCAATGTGTATGAATCTCGTACCAATGTGGCCGGAGATATTTGTAAGTTCTTGGCTACCACAACGATTATGGGTAACGGCAACTTTGATGCCAACGCTATCCGTAAGATTTACTGGGATGGTACGGATCATAACGGTAATTACGTTAAATCTGGTGAAGAGTACGATATTCGTTTAACGGCACGGAATTATCCGGATCCTACATTATATCAACCGACTGTATATACTATATCTAAGCAAGTGATAGATGTTCTTAAAGTATATGACTTGTTGGAAACGGATAACTATGCCATTGCTTTGCGCGGACAGAATATGAAGATCGGTTATCAGGTTTCTGTACCGATGAAAGTGGCCATCCAAATCTTTAAGCCGGGTACCACCATTTATGATTACTCCAAAGGTACGTTACGCAATCCTACCACGGGTAAAGAAGTAAAAGATATTCGTGAAGTGCTGGTACGCTCCATTGTGGGTATTCGCCCCGGGACCACGCTTATTGAAGAAGTATGGGACGGCCGCGATTATGCCCAACAAGAAGTACCGGATGGTATCTATCCGTTCCGCTTTGTAACGTCTATTGATTCTGCTGCCATTGATAGTGTGACAGGTGACATCTTGTTTGGAGATGACACGGCTACAGATTCTACCAAGTGGAGAGTGAATTACGTAGCAGATGCTTACCAGTATCAAAACTTACACCGCGCTACGGTTGCCATTGGGGACGGGCAGTTTGTCTGCGACGATTGGAAGAAGACGGTATTCTTCTATCCCAACCCGCTGCGCGATGCCAGCAAAGGCACGTTGGAAATTACCAAGATGCCCGTGCCTGGCACCGTATCTATCAAGTACTTTAACTTGGCGGGCGACTTAGTGCGCGATAGCGACTATACCTGTGTAGATGCCAACAACTACCAAACCACCATGGGCGAAAACCTCTACTTCCAACCGGATAATAACGTCAGTACCACGCGTTTAACGCCGGAAGAATTAGATGCGGATGTCGGCTCGTTTAGAAACGTTCGTAACGCGGCATTGCGCTGCAGATGGGATCGTACCAACCAACACGGCAAGAAAGTAGCGCGTGGGGTGTACTTTGGCCTGGTAGACTTTAAAGCCTACAACGGGCGCGAACATTGCCAAAAAGTGGTAAAGATTTTAATTCCGTAGAAGGAGTTCATGCTATAATATAGTAAGGAACAGAAAACTTTATGAAACTATCAAAATTCGTTATTGCAGGTTTACTCGTGGGGGTGCTTAGCACCAACGCGTTGGCTATTCACAAAGAAGCCGGTACCAGTGCCGGAGCTTTCTTAAAGATTGACGCCGGTGCTCCACGTGGACAAGCGTTAGGGAACGCCTTTGTTTCAGTGGCAGACGGACCGGAAGCGTTGTTTTGGAACCCCGCCGGGGCTGCCAGTGCTACCACGCGCGAAGTGCAGTTTACGTACATGGACTATTTACAGGGTTACAAAGCGCGTACGTTGGCTTATTTGCAACCTATCGGTAAGACGATTATCGGGCTTAGTGTCAATTACATGGATATGAAAAACTTTGACTTCCGCGATGAGTGGGGAAACCAAAATGCGGAAGTGGGAGTTCCGGTGCAAAACTTTGTGGGTAGTTTATCCATTGCTCGTGGGTTTTTTAACCAAAAATTGCAATTAGGCGGTACGGCTAAGTACGTTTCCGAGCGTTTGTATAACGGGAACGGCCATAACTATTACGATAATATCGGCTTTGATGCCGGGGCTAAACTCCGGTTAGTAAACTGGCTCGGTTTAGGCGGTGCTTTGGTAAACTTAGGCGACAAATATGAAATGCCGCGCGGTTACCGTTTAGGGGCTGACCTCAATACGCGCTACTTTACCATTTCCGGTGAATTTATGAAATACCGCGATGACCGCGCACGTTACGGGGTGGGGTTAGAAGTACACATCCCCGAGGATTTACTCCAAGTGGCTCGGTTTGATTTGCGTGTAGGTTACTATACGCGTGATAACACCGGTATTAATACGGAAGATAGTTGGGTCAAAGAAGTCGGGTTGGAGGAAACCAACCGCGTATCCTTTGGGTTTGGTATTTATAGTGCCGAACTCTTTGGTTACGGAGCTTCTATTGACTATGCGGTTACGCCTTTTGGGGCACTCGGGACGTCGCAACAAATTGCGATTTCCTTACAGTTTTAACGTATGTTAAAGTTAGGAAAGATACTTAAAAATAAAAAAGGCCAAAGCGCGGTAGAATATATCATTGTGGCGGCGGGACTGATGGGGGCGTTCTTATCTTTCTATGTGTTGTATTCGCACTTGGTGCCCCAGCAATTTGACCAAGGTGCAAGAGTGATTTTGACGGATTATAATACAAATTAAAAATTTAGAAGGTGGGAGGAATTATGAAATACATCGTAGCCTTACAAAATAAAGTAGATATGCTCAAAGCCAAAGCCTTGGGTACGTTGACCAAAAAAGAAGGTCAAAACACCGTAGAATACGTGCTCATGCTCGTAGTAGTAGTGGGTATTGCTTTGGGCGTAGGTGCCGCTGTAAAAGGTTTCATGCCGGAAGTATATGAGAACGTGAAAAATAAGATTATTTCGGGTATCAATAGCTCTGGCAACTAAACTATGAACATTTTTCGTAGGAAGCGCGGCCAGGTAACGGTAGAGCTAATGCTCATTTTGCCGGTATTTATGCTGATGATCTTCTTCGTGCTTGAATACGGCAACATCGCTTATCGTACGCTTATTTTAAACCACGCTTCCTATGAATTTGCTCGTATCGCGGCATTGGTGGGGGTAGATACTCCCAGCGGTCCGGCAAACCGGACTACCATGCAGCAGAAGATAGACCAATCGAAACGCAAAGTATTTGGACGTGAGGCTGAGCGGCTGAGTGTGCAAATACAGGTGGAAACAACCGGTATGGACCCGATGTTTAAAAGACATCGCCACCAAGATGTAGTTGTAACGCTGACCTATCCGGTGCGGTTAGCTTTCCCGGGGACGAGTTATATTTTGGCCGATGAGCCCCGGCGGGAAGGAATTCGTAAAATACATGCCACGGCGCGTATGCCCGTGGAAAAAGGGTATTTAAGTTCGGACCAACGCTAAACCAGATTTGACTAGTTAATTTAAGTTGTAAGGAGAAAAAATGAGAAAAGGTTTTTTATTTCCGCTGCTTTTAGCTATTTTGGCAGCTATCGTGTATGCCATGATTGTCAGCCGTGCTGAAAAGAAGTTAAATGATGCTAAAAATGTGAAATACGTTTTTGTGCCCACGCGGGATATTAAAGAGCGCGAAGTGATTAAACGTGACTTTGTAAAAACCGTTCCGATTCCGGCAGCCTATTTGCAAAAAGATGCCTTTACTTACACGACGGATGCCGATTTTAAAGCCATTGAAAATGCGGTAGCGCGTATTCAAATCCCTAAAGGCAACCAAATTTCCAAATATGCCATTACCTCTCTCTCTCCGGAAGCGGGTCTTTCCAGCAAAATTCCGGTGCAGATGCGCGGTTTTGTAGTTAATAACGTGCCTGTAACTACGGCTAGCTTAATTAAACCGGACGATAACGTAGATATTTTGCTTACATTTGCTGCCGTAATGAAAAACGGAACCCAACAAAATGTAACGGTTACTTTGTTGCAAAATGTAAAAGTACTAGGGGTTGGGAATGATTTGGGGCAAGGACTTGATGCTAAAACGGCTGCTGCCTTAAAGAATAAAGACGAAGATGCTTCCGCTTATTCGGATAGTACCGCCTTGGCGCTTGCGCTTTCTCCGCGGGATGCACAGTACTTGGCGCTTGCTCAAAAAGAGGGAGACATTTCTGTCATCTTGCGTTCTCACGGAGATGTAACCAACTACTTAATGGAAATTGCCACTTTTGAAAAATTATTTAATTAATGGGATGAGTCATGACAAATAAAAAATTGGTATATGGAGTATCACTTGCAGTTTTGTTAGCTAGCTTGCTCGCTCCGTCTTGTGCGCAAGCTAAAAAAACACGGCTTGTGGCAGTAAGTGCCGATGTAGTGGAAATCAGCGGTACTTTGCAAAGTGTAAAAGGGTTTTCTTGGAACCAGCTTTTTGATTTTGAAGAGGCCACGATTCCGGGCATTTTGTCTTTGGGGGAATTTGAGCGTAAAACGGCGGTTACTACGCGCTTGCGTTTAATGGAAACCGAAGGGCGTGCTCAAGTGCTTTCTAACCCTAAAATCGTTACTTCTTCGGGTAGCCCGGCCAAGATTACAGTGGGTGGTAAAGTCCCGATACCGATTGTGAATAACCAAGGGGTCGGTTCTCAGTTGGAAGAATATGGTATTTTGCTTAATGTATTGCCGACGATTGTTCCCGAACGCAATAACATCATTGACTTGCAAGTACAACTTTCTGTTTCCACAGTGGACTATTCCCGTACGGTAGTTATTGGAACAGCTACTGCTCCTTCCTTTACCAACCGTGATGTAGAAACGCACGTAGAGCTCAACAGCGGAGAAACTCTTGTGATTGGGGGCTTAAAGAGCAGTGCCCGCAACGTCAGCGAGGATCGTGTGCCGTTCTTAGGCAAATTGCCCTTAATTGGCCTTTTATTTAAGAACAAAGATACGACGGAAGAGCAGCGCTCTTTGTTCTTGTTTATTACAGTGGAAATTGTAGAATAAATTGACTTATGGCAGATGAAAAAGACCTCAAATCGGAAGCAAAAATAATTGCATTTTCCGGCCCGAAGGAGGGAGCAGGGAAAACGACACTTGCTCTTAATTTGGCATTGGGTTGGGCGGGTATTCAAAAACGACCGGTTTTGGTGGTTCCGTTGGACCCATTGGCCCGTCAAGAACATAGCTTTTACTTAAATATCAAAAAACCGGTTAGTGTAGCTGATTTGCTACGTACATTAGGTAACACCAATATTGCAGTGGTTGGGGGCCTTTTGAGGGGAAAAATTTCTATGTCCCAGTGGGGCGTAGGGTTATTGCCCTTAGGCAACACACGTGCGCAAGTAGCCTCCATTAGTCCTAAAATTTTAATACCCATTTTATCGCGTTTATCTCAAACCTTTGATATTTTTTTAGATGTAGATTCCAGCTTTCCCATGCAGGCATTTGCGTTTGATATTGCCGATAAAGTGTTTTGGGTTTCTCAGGCGACGCGTACCCATCTAAACGCTACGGTACAACTTTTTAACGACTATAAAGAGCAACATTATCCGATGGACCGCTTAAGCGTTATTTGTAACGCGTATGATATGCCGGGTTCTATCGGATATGCTGAGATTGAAAATTTTTACTCAAAACTCGGTCAAGAAATAGATGTGTTTTTGCCGTGGGATGAAGAAGTAATGAGCAGCTCTAACCGCCGCGAAGTGGAAATTATTGTCAATCCGCAAGCGGAGTGGGTAAAAGGTTTACGTTTGGTGCTTGCTAAAATCCGCGATTTAAAACCGGCCCCTAAAGATTGGACGGCCTCCGTTTCCGATGCCGAATTTACACAAGCCGCTCAAGAAATTTGGAGCCCGGTGTTGTTTAACGAAACCAAAACGCAAAACGTCAAAGATCATGTAGCCGATGAAGAACAAGCCGGCTTGGCTAAACTTTCTTTTTGGGATGATTTAAAGCAAAAGGTGCACAAAGAAGTAGTTCACACTTTAGAAATTGAGCATATTGTAGTGAGTGATGAAAGTGCCGCCAGTGCCCAAACGCGCAAGCGGGTGGCAGCCATTGTGGATGATATTTTGCAAAAGCAACCCAATTTGCAATTTTCTCGAGACCAGCGTGCCCGCTTTTCTTCGGAACTCTTAGATGAAATTTTGGGGTTGGGACCGTTGGAAGTATTAATGCGAGATCCGGCTGTTACCGAAATTATGGTAAACGCTTTTGATAAAATTTTTATCGAACAAAAAGGGAAACTCACACTTACTAAATATAAATTTAGAAATAACGACCAAGTGGTACAAGTAATTAAACGTATTGTGGCCCCGTTGGGCCGCCGTATTGATGAATCGGTCCCGCTTGTGGACGCCCGTTTGAAAGACGGTTCCCGTGTGAACGCCATTATTTCGCCTTTAGCGGTTTCCGGGCCTACGCTTACTATACGTCGTTTCTCTCAAAAACCGTTTGGGCCGGAAGATTACTACCGTTTTGGTACGATTACGCCCGCGTGTATGGAATTTATTGAACAATGTGTTAAAATTCGCAAAAACATTATTGTTTGTGGCGGTACGGGTACCGGTAAAACTACTTTCTTAAATGCGATTTCCGGTTATATTGCTGATGATGAGCGTATCATCACCGTAGAAGATACGGCAGAGTTGCGTTTGCAGCAACCGCATTGGGTGTCGCTCGAAAGTCGTCCGCCAAACGTGGAAGGCAAAGGGGCGGTTACAATTCAAGATTTGGTAAAAAACTGCTTGCGTATGCGTCCGGATCGCATTGTGGTAGGGGAGTGTCGTGGCGGAGAAGCGTTGGATATGTTACAGGCCATGAACACCGGTCACGAAGGTTCTTTGACGACGATTCACGCCAATACGCCACGCGACGGATTATCCCGTTTGGAGGCCATGTGTATGCAAACGGGGGCCGAGCTACCTGTTTACGTAATCCGTGAAATGATTGCATCAGCTGTCAACTGAATTGTTCAGCTTTCCCGTTTTTCGGATGGTTCCCGTAAAGTAACCTACATTACTGAAATGCACGGACAAAAAGGCGGTGTTATCCAATCTACGGATTTATTCCGCTATGTACAAACTGGAGTAGATGAAAACGGTAAAGTGCAAGGGGTTTTTGCTCCCACGGGGAATTTGCCTACCTTTTTTGATGAATTTGCTGCTAAAGGGCATCAGGTATCACGGGATGTATTTATGCAAGGGGCGGTTCCTCTAGATTTAAACGGTGAACCGGATTTAAAAGCGGTTGAGCAACTGCAAAAAGAGCAGGAAGGCCAGTCCAATATACCTCCAGCTCCTTTGCCGCCGGCTCCACCCAAAATTTAATTTAAATATGAAGAAACAAGGCATATTTTTAAAACTGGTTTTAGCGATGGGACTGTTCCTGGTTATATCGGGGGTAGCGCAGGCTCGTGCGTTGGACGCTAATGACTTGCGTAAGATTCAATGTGCGCAAGATAAGATGCGTATTTTAGCCGGATTTTTTAATGTGGATTCTAAAGAAACCAGTTATACCTTGACCGATTTGTGTGGTGCCGCTGCTAATAAACCTGTTACCATGCCCAATTGGTTTGCGGAAGAATTGGCCCGCATGGACAAAAATAAGGTTGTATTTGTTAAAACGGAAAATCAAACCTATAGCGAAGTAGATTTGTGGCGTCAGGCGTTTTCTAACGTATATTTGTATTTGGACCGTGCTGCCCAGTCGTTAGACCCCAATCGTCCCATTGTGTTAGAGCAGCTTTCTCGTGGTTATGTGGGTAATCGTTTGAACCTCATGGCCACTTTGGACCGTCTTAATAAGGACTTATTACGTGGAGACCAACTTCTTGTTATGAAAGATAGTATGGACGGCAGAGCTCGTTCTATGCTTTCTACGCTTGAACTGATTAATAATGAAATTTTTAGTACGATTGAATCTTTTTCCAGTCCGGTATCACAACGTGATGAGAAATACCGTAAATCTGTCATGGCGGTAGTGGTACTGGCCAATCATTTGTATGCACAATTTATGGGAAGTCCCATTCCGGCAACTCCACCCAACCCTGAAACGTACCGCACCACCCAGGCCGATCGTTTATTTAGCTTGCTTCTCATTTTGATAGGGGCCGTGTTGGCGGGGATGTTTGTATATTTCTTAATCAGCAACAAACGGGAAACCATTGATCGCGCGTTGGAAGATTATCGGGCAAAGAGTACACTGTGGGCCGAAGATTTTAACCGCCAGTTTATTACCATTGATGTCAAATACATTGTCATGGGCACCATTTTGGTGTTCATGGTCATCGGGTTTTTCTTTGGGTGGATGATTGGCGGATTTTTGGGCGTATTTGTATTTTTGGCGTTTTTGGCGTTGGGCGGTGTGGTGAGCATTCGTATCCCTGCTTCTATTTTAGATGCTCTTAAAAGAAGTCGCGGTATCAAAGTAAATAAACAATTGATGGATGCGTTGATTTTGCTCTCTAACTCACTTCGCTCAGGTATGGATATTGTACAGGGGTTTGAAATGGTTTCCAAAGATCTATTACCTCCTATTTCGGATGAATTTGGCTTGGTAGTTAAAAATTATCAGTTAGGTACTCCTTTTGAGCAAGCGTTAGACGGTATGGTAAACCGTGTGGATAGCCGTATGCTTTCTTACATTGTAAAGGCTATTATTATCCAACGGCAAGTGGGTGGTAACTTACCAGTTATTTTTGCTCGATTGGTAGAAAATATTCGTGAGGAAAGCAAACTGGAAGAAAAACTGCAGGCTATGACGGCACAACAACGTATCCAGTCCATTGTAGTCAGCATTATGCCTTTTGTGATGATGATGGTTATGTTTGTATTTAATCCTACCCAAATGCTTAATTTCTATACCAGTCCTATTGGGATGATGGTGCTTTTGTTTTGTATTGTGTGGATCTTTATCGGGATGCAAGTCCTTCACAAATTGGGGGACATTAAGGTATGAGCAACTTAATGATTGTAGGGCTCAATTTGTTGTTATTGATAGGGGCGGGAGCTACCTTTGTGGGTATTTTCCGTCTATTTGCCCCTTCCGCCGAGAAAGAAGAAATTGTGGATATTGCAGTTCGCCGCTATAAATCAGCTTCCAGTTTCGCGCGTCTTAATCCGGATGCTAAACTTTTAGATAAATTAGCTATATTTTGTTTAAATACCTTCCATTTGGAAGATTCTTTAGAAGAGATGTACTTGCAGTTGGGTAGCCCGGAAAAGCCCCAACCTGTGGACATTTTATATACCAAAATCATTGTGGCCGTTCTATTACCGGCGGCAATGATGCTTTTGTTTAAGTCTTTTTGGCCGGTTATTTTCTTACCGATAGGGTTTATTTTACCGGACGTGCTCATTAAGGGGCGCATCCAAAAACGCCAACAAGAAATTCTAGGTAATTTTTCTACCACGGTGGATTTAGCGGCGTTAATTATTGAATCCGGGTTGGATTATTTAACGGCTTTTGAAAGGATTATTAAGGTCGCGCGCGAAAAAACGATTTTGGAAGAAGAGTTGGAGAAAACAATTGGAGAAATTAAGTTAGGCTATTCTCGTCGCGAGGCATTAGAACGTTTTGCTGCCCGTACGGGAGTGCAGGAAGTGCGTTCTTTGGTGGGATTGATTATTCAGTCTGATGAGCTAGGTACCAGTTTAGTAGATTTGCTGCGTAACTTCTCGGCAGATTTACGTTCGCGCCGTTTAAACAAGGCTGAAAAGTTGGCTGCCCAAGCTTCTACAAAGATGTTATTTCCCTTATTTATTTTCATCTTCCCAACGATTTTTATTTTAATTTTATCACCGATGCTTAGCGGACTTTTTTCCGGCGGACTCGGGTTTTGAGGAATTACTATGAATAAACAACTGATAACGATGAGTGTTTTGTTTGGGCTGGTTACAACGGTCTCTGCGTCAACGTTCAATCGGGAAGTTCCCGTTCGTCAATACGGCAAAGAGGCTGGGTTGTTATTAGATTTAGGGAAAATTTCTCTGGGTACGCTTAATGATGTGGAAGAAAAGAAACAATATCTTTCCACGGTCCAGCTGGAAAAGCAACGGATTCAAAATTATACATTGCGCATGGTGTATGAAAATGCATACCAACTCTATAAGCAAGGGGATTATCAGCGTGCTCAAGAGCTTGCACAAACCATTTTAAGCATTGACCCCAATTTCAAACAAGCCCAAACTTTAGCGAAACAGGCAAACCACATGGGTACTTATGGGACGGTTTCCGAGTCTCAAGTGTTAGATGCCAAATTTAAAGAGGCGGCTGCCTTGTACGATAGCGGACGCTTGGTGGAAGCAAACGATAAGTTAAACGAAATTTTAACGATTCGTCCGGGTAACTCCAAGGCTTTGTCTTGGAAAAAACAGATTGATGCGGAAATTGCGCAAGAATATGCCCGTCGAGGAGATGTTGCTAACAAGCAGGGGAACTATCAAGCAGCGTTAGATTCTTGGTACAACTCCCTTTTAATGCGCAAAGATGACCCGGCTTTAGTGACCAAAATATCAGAAGCGGAATCCAAGCTACGTCAGCAACAATTGCAAGAGAATATGAAACAGGCATTGGAACTATATAATCAAGGTCAGTACATAGAAGCTTATGCGGTATTTGAACGGATTAAAAAAATCCAGCCTGGGGACGTACGGGTACAAAAATATATGTCCCAACTTAAAAATGAAATTGCCGGCGGTTACTATACGGCAGGTTGTCAAGCGTACAATGCTTATCAATTTGATAAAGCGGTTTCCTATTGGAATAACGCCAAGAAATGGGGCGCGGATGGCGTAGCTATGGACAATTTAATTAAACAGGCACGCAATGCAAAAGAGCGCTATATCCGCAACCAGGAATTACAGGCCAAACGGCTAGAGCTGGAAGCCAAACAGGCTGAACTTGCGGCTCAGCAGGCGGCTGAGAAAGCCAAACAAAAAACAGAAGAGTTAGAGAAGAAACTGGATCAACAAGATATTATTGAAACCATTACGGTGGATAACCAGATTCCAACCTTGGCTCCCAACCCTGCGCTGCCTGGAACATCTACCACGGTTACTACCACTACGACCACAACTACCACTCCAGGTGGTCTTCCGGGAGTATCGGAAGTGGTTCCGGGATTGTCGGGCGGGGTAACGCGCGTGTCAGCCGAGGCCAGTGCGGCTTCTCGTGCTAAATATATCGAAGGGTTAGATGCTTTTAACCAAGATGATTTTGAGCGGGCACGCCAAGCATGGATTGTGGCTAAACAGTTAGATCCGGGTAATACCGATGCAGAACTCGGGCTGCGTAAAGTAGACGAACTCATGATGATTAAGTAGGAGCAAATTTTTTATGAAATTAACCTCTAAGTGGCTTTTATGGTTTGTTTTAATTACGGTATATGCCGCCGTAATTGGTGGTCTGTTCTATTACAATTTATTTAAATCTACATTTGATACTAAATTGCAACATGAAATGATAGAGATGGTGCGATACCGA
Source organism: Elusimicrobiaceae bacterium (assembly GCA_017961295.1). Lineage (GTDB taxonomy): Bacteria > Elusimicrobiota > Elusimicrobia > Elusimicrobiales > Elusimicrobiaceae > Avelusimicrobium. Next base: position 8,209 of record JAGCXL010000005.1, on the reverse strand, counting down.
GCCCCACAGTTAGTACAAGGGCTTGCTGCTAAACCGAAACAGGTTTCTTTTAGTGAAGCCAACCAAATGAAAGACATGATGCAAAATGATGCCCGCGTAAAAAGTATCATTTACCTCAATTATGACGGTTCTATTCGTTGGCATGAAAATACAAAGTTTATGGGAATGTCTTACACGGATTATAATAATTCGGTGGGTTTTGATAGTAACGCGGCGGTACAAGCGATTCGTAATGGAATTCCGCGGGCTATCTTGATTTCCGGGGGGGATTCTTATGATATGGCAATCCCTTTATTGGCTAATAAAGGGAGTACCGTTGCCGGTGTTGTTAATTTGACCGTTTCTCGAGTAGCTGCCCGTGGATTAATTCGTTCTGCTATGATAAAATATTGTGCCGGGGTCGTAGTGATGATTTTGCTTATTGGCGGCGTGCTTTATCTGTTCTTATTATTAAAGGTTATTCGTCCGCTCATAAGTTTAAAAGACTCCATTGAGGCCGTTTCTCTTAATAATTTAACGTTAGATGTTCCGCAACGCAAAGACGAAATAGGAGATGTAGCTTCGGCGGTAAAGGGGCTACTTGCCAAAATAAACGAGGACATAAAAGGTTTTGAAAATACCGAAATTATGTCTTTGGAAAAAGAAAAAACCTGGTGGAAAGCTATTTTGGCGGTAGCGATTCCTAAGGGAACGCGTGCTTTAGTGGTGGATGAAAATAATAATGTGTTGTATACGAATTTTGAATTTGAAGCTACTGAAAAACGTACGGTCCATTTGTTAGATATTTTTGATGGCCGTCAGCAAGAAATTATTCAGGTAGTAGGAGAGGCTTTGGAAAACCCGAACCGGGTGTTGCGCGCGGTTGTAATGAGTCAAGGAACCAAATGTTTGGTAAAAGTTGTGCAACTGCCTGATGATGCGGGGAAGAATCGTATAATTGTGGTATTAGAGCCGGAAAAATAGTTTTTGAGGAGCGTATTATGAAAGTAGAAATTAAAAAAGTATCTATCAAAGATGTACTGTTTTCGGTGTTTCCGTTAGCAGTATTTGCCGTTATGTTTGTAGCGGCCTGTTTAGAAGTGTTCAAGCCGGAAGCTTCTTTTACAGTTTCCTATTTGATGGGGCTTGTTCTATTTACTATCCAAGGGACCCTGTTGTTTTTAGTAAGCACAGTTGTCTTTTTGGCTGTATATAATTTTCTATGCACGTTAGGTGTTCGTGGCGTACGTGTAGAATTGGAAGATAAATAAAGGAGAAAATAAATGAAAAAACTAGTTGTCATGATATTAGTTGGTTTGTTGGCTATTCCTAGTTTAATGGCACAAACCACTCAAAAAAGTAACTCTAAAAAAGGGAAAGTAGAGATAATTATTGTAGAATCTGGGGAATATGATGCCGGGAAAGAGGATCCTCGGTTAACCAGTGGCTTGGCTGGCTACTTGGATATGGAACCAGTAGTTACCAAAATTAGTCCCATGCAAGCTATGCAAGATCCTACGATGTCTAATTTAGATTACAGCTTTTTGCCGCTTTATTTGCTTAAGAAAACAAAAGCCGTTAATGAAAAAATGGCTCCGGATGTACAACGTGGTATTATCCAAGAAACACCGGATTACATTGTGCTGGCGCACCAAACCCAAATGGGGGTATACACAAATCCCGAAGCAAAACCTGACTTAATGGAAGTATTTGTTATGTCCCAATGTCCGTACGGTGTAATGGCGGAAAACGCTATCATTGAGGCCAAAAAAAGAGGCGATTTCCCCATGGATAAAATGGTAAAAGTCCGTTATATCGTAAATTATGATTCTCAAAACGGTTTTTCCAGCTTGCATGGTTCTGCCGAATGGGAAGAAGACGTTCGTCAATTGCTCATTGCTAAATACTATCCTACCAAGTTTTGGCAATATTTAGCAGTGCGCAACAAAGACTACCAATCCAGCCGTTGGGATAAGGCTATGAAGGAAGTAGGTATCAACCCGAACAAAATTATGAAAAAATTTGATACCGAAGGATTGGAACTTTTAAAAGCGGAAGCCGAATATGGTAAACAATACGGCATCAATGCTTCTCCTACTTTCTTGTGGGAAGGTAAAGTGCAGACCGATTTCGGCGGAGCTGCACAAATTAAAGGCTTCTCTTTCTTAGATCCGAGTCGTGCCCTGGGTGGCGGTTCTGCTGCTCCCGCTCCGACCGGTAGCTGTTAATAATAAACGAGTCTTAAATATAGGGGCTGGGCTTTAAGCTCCGCCCCTATTTTGCAAAAAGAAGTTTTAATGTTGCGCATAAACGGTAAACAAAATGAAAATAAAATTTTTTCAAGGTTTATTTGTGAAAGCGGTGTTAGTACTGAGTCTTATTTCTATAGTACCGGTACTGTTCATCGGTTACCGTATTATGCGTACCAATAGTCGTTTACTTACCAATGAATTATTGCAAAAACAACAAGTGATAGCAGTCCAGTTAGCTTCTACCGTACGCAATGCGTTAACTATTAAAGAGCAATTATTGGCAGAATTTGCAGATTTACATACCGACTTTGGAAGCTATCCTCTAATTAGCCAAGAAGATTTAGATTATTTACGCCTTCGTCACCCGTCCTTGTTTTATGTTGCGGTATTTTCTGCCAAAGGGAAAAAAATATTTGATACGGGCACTAGCCCAAAATCGGGGGACTATTCACAAGTTTTACAACAGATGCAGCAAACTTGTTTGGACGGTAATAAGTTTGTAAGTGATGTGTTTTTTGAGGGAGATATCCCTTTTATTTGGCTAGCTGTTCCTTTGCACCGCAAGGCGAATGATCCAACCGTTACAGGGGTATTGGCGAGTGCTTTGTATGTGGAAGATATTAGTAAATCTTTGTTGCAAGCCTATCCGTTGGATATGGATGCTGTGTTGGTTTCTCGTCACAGGGATATTCTTTCTTATAACGGAGCTCCGGGCGGGTTAACTTCATCCGATACCAATCAATTGTCCCAAGCCTTGCGTGAAATAGATGAACAATTAATGGGAAACGACAACGGGGAAGTTTCGTTGGTTAGCAAGGACAATGTATTGGTTTCTATTGCACGTGTGCCGGGGGTGGACTGGCGTATTTATGTATTTCAAGCTGCCAGTTTACCTTTGCAATTATTTATGGAGGGCATTTTTCACTCTTCGTTATGGGATGTGGTATGGGTAGCCGGCATGATGTTTTTGTTTGTAGGGGTGGTTAGCTATCTAGTGATTATTCCTATTACACGTCCACTGGAACGCTTGCGTGCGGCAGCTGTTAGATTGCGGGAAAATGATGATTTTGTTCTCAATCGCCAAGATATTGAAATCCCGCATAATGAAATTGGCGAACTGGCCAGTGTGTTTGTGGATATGACGGAAACATTACATAAACGCCGCCAAGAGTTGATACATACCCAAGATGAACTGGCGCATATGAACCAGGCTCTTGAAAAACGAGTGGAAGATCGTACGCGCGAACTTAAACAAGCTACGAAAGACTTGGTAAAAGCAGAACGTTTGGCAGCTATTGGACAAATGGCTTCTATTATTAGTCACGAAATCCGCAACCCACTTGCAGTTATTAGCAATGCCACTCGTTTGATTAAAACCCTGGTTCGTTCGACAGATCAAAAGGTGACTAAGCAGTTTAATATTATTGAGGCGGAAATTCGCCAAGCTAATAGTATCATTAGTGAAGTTCTGGGGTATGCCCGCACACGCGAGATGATTTTAAGTGCTATTGAGGTGAATAGTTACGTGCGCGAATTACTTCTTTCTTTTCCGGCCGCTCCCGGAATTACGCTAAAAGCAGATTTGAGCGAAGAAAGTGTTCGTGTAAAAGTAGATGCGGAAGAAATCAAACAAGCAATTCGTAATCTAATCACCAATGCTGTAGAAGCCATGCCGACGGGGGGAACTGTTACGGTAGGTACGAGGGTAGGGAAAGAATTAGTGTGTATTTATGTGAGCGATACGGGACCGGGCGTAAGCGAAGAGATCCGTCATAAAATTTTTTCTCCCTTCTTTACTACCAAAGCTCGCGGAACGGGGTTAGGGTTGGCGGTGGTTCGTAAAGCGATTACGCGCCACAAAGGAAAATTATTTATTAAGAGCGAACTGGGGAAGGGGAGCTGTTTTCAAATTTATCTTAAAATTTATCGTCGCATAGGGGATACAAGTTATGGAGAAGCAAGTTAAAATCTTAGTAGTAGATGATGATAACAACCTGCGGGAAACCTTGGTAGACTTACTTGAAATTGAAGGATATAAAGTGTACCAGGCGGGGACGGCTGCGGAGTGTTTGGATATTTGTTCCAGTGAATTTTTTAATGTTATTTTGATGGACTATAACCTGCCGGACGAAACCGGACTGGATGTAATTCGTAAAATTCGCGTATTTAACCAAGACACGCAAATTATTATGATTACGGCGTATGCTTCTTTGAATTCTATTATGGAAGCTATGCAAGAATCCGTGTATGATTTTCTGATGAAACCGGTAGATTTTGATTACTTAAAACGCACGATTAACCGTGCATTGGAAAAATATTTCTTGGAACAAAGCAACAAAGAATTGCTTGCCCAGCTTAAAACTCGTAATGCGGATTTGGATCGTTTAAACAATATGAAGTCCAAATTCTTTTCCATTGTATCGCACGATTTGTCCAATTCGCTAATGACCTTAAAAATGAGCTTTGATATGCTAAAAAAGAAACTCACTCCTAACGAAGACCAACAGAAAAAGTTGATGTTTATGGATGAATCAATTGGGCAAATTGAGCATTTAATCAAAGACCTGGTGGACTGGGCCGCTATTGAGAAAGGAAAGTTGCGCATTGAAAAAACCCGTTTTGAATTAACGTCCAGCTTGCGTAAAACGGCAGAAATTTTTAAAGCAAAAGCAGAAAAACGCAATATTCGCGTTAGTTTTGAAACGGCCGGGGAAATCCCTGTTGTTGCCGACGAAAAACGTATCCGTCAAGTAATTTCCAATATTTTGGAAAATGCCATCCGTCACACGCCGGATAATGGGCAAATTTGTATCATTGTTAGTAAAATAGACGCAAAAAATGCTAAAGTATCGGTAACGGATTCTGGAGATGGAATCGAACCCGAAATGGCTCCGCATCTATTTACTAGCTTTACGCAAGTAGGGGATAAAAGCAGGGTTGGCCGTTTAGGGTTAGGCTTGTCTATTGCCAAGGACATTATTTTAAATCACGAGGGACGTATTTGGGCCCACAGTGAAGGTTTAGGCAAAGGAGCATCGTTTAATTTTACGTTGCCGATTGCCGGTTAATTTAAAGTAGTAAGAGGAGATTATGCCAACAACGAAGAAAAAGAAAACTACGGTCTTAATTGCAGATGACCAAACATTATTCCGGGAAGGTATTAAAGATATTTTAACCGGCGAGAAGTGGGTGGAAGTAGTCGGGGAGGCTTCAGACGGTTTAGAAGCAGTAGCCATGGCCAAAAAGCTTAAACCCGATGTGGTCCTTATGGATATTAAACTACCCAAGATGGACGGTATCAACGCTACGCGCAAAATTCGTGAAGTTTGCCCGCAAGTCAATGTGCTTATTTTGTCTAGCTTTGAGGATGAAGCCCATGTATTAGATGCGATTCAGGCCGGGGCCAACGGCTATTTATCCAAAATGTTACCGGCAACGGAGTTGGTCAATTCTATTAAAACCTTTACCAGCGAGGGACTTATGATTCCGCAACAATTAATGGGAAAACTGTTGCACGGCCTTCGCAAAATGGGAGATGGGGGTGTCCCCAGCCAAGCCACGCTTACCAAAACAGAAATTAAAATTATGGATTTGTTAGGCAAAGGGCTAAGCAATAAAGAACTGGCCAAAGAACTCAATTGTAGTGTTAAAACAATTAAAAATCACTTAAATAGCGCCTTCCATAAATTAGGGGTTAGCAGCCGTACCGAAGCGGTGGTAAAAGCCATCGAAAAGGGGCTTATTTCCTCGGAAGGCAACGTAATTATAGAAGAAGAATAAGGTCCTATGAAAGTATCCAAACCGGAAAAAGAGAAACTCTCCCGCGGGCAAGCCACCATTGAGTATGTACTTATGTTGGTGTCTGTCGTGGTGATTTTTTCCGCGTTTGTGACCACATTTCATACGGATATGGTGCATTATATTTTCTCGTTTATCGGGCAGCTCTTGCCCGAGGGACAATAATATGCACACGCTTAAGCGGCAGGTGCTGCGCACCTTGCAGGAACGCCGGGCACAACTCCTCTTGCCCGCTGTTCTCTTGTTACCGCTCTTTGTGTTAGTGATTTATTTACTGGTGGAAGTGACCAAGGTTTCCATTGCCAAGGTACGCCACCAGTTTGCGTTAGATAATGCGGCGTATTCTCAAATGACTACCGTGAGCGTTTTTTTAAACGCAGTAGGCCTTTTAAACGGGCCGTTGCCCTACCGTGTTATGCGCACGTATGATGAGCCTTTGCAGCTTGTTGACAAAAGTCGTAAATATCGCGGCCAAGATAACCTAACGGTATTTGATTTGTTCTTTCAGGCAGGGGCGGTTCCTACCGTAGCCCCCGATTATGAGTGGGGAAAAAACAAACCTCCTAAACCCACCTCTACCGATTGGGGCGTCCACTACGTTAAACGAGGGGATTGGGATGATGAAGAAAAAAAGGACTATGACCGCAGTGAGTGGGAAAAAGAGACCCCGGCCGCCATTAAAGAATCCGTCGTATTAATGAATAAAGACATTGTGGAGAAACACTATGTGGCCGCCAAGCAGGTTGGGTTGCCGGCTATCAAGGCTTACCTCAATACGTATGTGCAGGTAGGCGATACCTTTAACTTACAAAAAGACTTGTACCAAAAACTCATTAAAAACGCCGGCATTTTCCGGGAAGGGTATTATCTAAACGTAGACGATTGTAAAAAAGGGGATTGTGCCCGCCAAAGTGCGAGCCGCTTGATGCCTTATTTATCAATTCCTACTAAGCGCCAAGAGGCAGATAATTTAACTGTTTATGTATCCGCGTCTGATATGGCGGGGGGAACCGGCGGAGCCATTGAAATTCCGCTTAAAATGTCCGAAATGGGGGCCGAACCTTTGTTCTTATTTGCTTATCCGGACGGTACGGGCCGGGGACATTTACGCCAATTAAAACGCGGGGTTACACTCAAGCAAAATTTCCCCTTACCTAAAAATCATTTTAATATTAACTTAGTCGGTAAATATAAGCCTTATGTGCGCAATCGTGTGATTATGAGCTGTCCGCGTACCAGTAACAACTGTGTATGGCCTAATCCGCTGCCCAAGTACAACGTCATTTTGAGGCCCTGATATGAAACATCACTGCATTTTTTCTCGCCGCGGCCAAGCCACCACCGAAATGGTACTTTTGTTTCCGGTGCTTATTATCTTTGTGCTTTTTATTATCAAGATTTTTGGGTTATTGGTACTCAACCAAAAAATGCAGATTGCGGGCACTTATGCGGCACGTCGTTATCAGTTGCAATCCCACGTAACCGAGTATTACGAAAAAGGATGGGACCGCCGTTTCCTTAAAAAAGACGTCCAACGTAAAGTAGAAGAAATAGTGGGATTTAATAATCCCGGAATGCGCCAGTTTTTAAGTTTAAATAGTTTTAAACTGGATATAGATACTGATAATAACTGGACCAAAATCACCCTTACCGCCAATACCAAAGCTCCGCGTATCAAATTTTTGTGTAATTACGATAAAGACCGCGTTTGTGACCGTGACCGTTACTGTTTAAAGGGCTATAGTTTTTTGTGTGAAAATGGGGCCCGTATCCAAGTTATCAAATACGCGGGTAAGAACGAACGTCCTGCCCCGTATGCCCGCCCGGAAAACCGGTAAAATTTTTTGTCATCTATGAGCTTGTCATTCCAAACCAGCCCCATTACCTTTCAGGGCACGGCCTAGCGGTAAAGGCCGTGGTTCAGGATGACAGTTTCAAGAGAGCAACAAAGTATGGGCCTAAAATAGGCAGAAAACAGGTCTTGAAATTTTGAGAAGTATGCTACGGGGAGTTTTCAAACGATTTTAGGCCAAGACGCGGCGCGAACGAGGAAGGAATACTGTCGAAATGCGCGCGGCAGCGCGGAGGTATCCGCCCGAGTGAGCAACAAAGTATGGGCCTAAAATAGACAGAAAACAGGTCTTGACAAAATACGTTTCTCTATATATACTAGTATTAAG
>JAGCXL010000032.1 GCA_017961295.1 Elusimicrobiaceae bacterium | reverse complement strand
CGATGCCAGCGTTAACTCTGAGCCAGGATCAAACTCTCCATTAAAATTATTTATCTTTAAACTCATAGAGCTTAAAGACAAACAATCGTTAACAGTGAGCTGTTGACTTTTGACTCTTACTTGTTTGAATTAACTTGGTGTTTCATTTTTAAAGTATGAAACTTAACTTATGAGCTTTTGAACTGTTTTGCCTTGCGGCGCTGTCATTTCAAATCGCCCATTCGCACATTGCTGTCAAATTTTCACAGAGCGAAATTTCCCCGGTGCTTTTTTCTGCTTCGAAAAAAGCAAGGAAATTTTTCATCTTCTTTGTAGCACTCATTTGCTACAAAGATATCATAGCAAAATCTTTATGGATTTGTCAAGCATTCTTTTAGCACTTCTAAAACAGCGGCTTGTTCATCCTTACTACACTTATATATTAGCATATTTTAAAAAGTTTGTCAAGTCTTTCTTGCAAATCTTTACGGCCTGCTAAAAACGGCTTAGGAAAATGTTTACCTGTTTATGTACCCGCTGATTATTCAATCGGGTCGCGGCTGCCAAGAGCCAAAGGGTTAGGTAAACGTATTATTTGGTTTATAAGACTAACTTGACCCGCTGGCCTGTGTCCATCGTTTGTACCTTTATATACATAGGTGATGTTTCGGTGCGGGAAAGTTTTCTGCTTATAAACTTAGTTAAAGATGTTTGTTACTTTTAAAAGATCAATTCCAACTACTTATATAGTCTAGCAAAAAAGGGGCAGAAAAGTCAAGCACCCTGTTTCATTTTCTTTCAAAAGGGTTCTTGATTCGTCCGGAAACAAATCCGTTTTTGTTTCCTTATACAATTAGTATAGCAATTTTTGAATTTGTTGTCAACTTTATTTTCCCCGTCGGGAAATTTTATATTTTGACACCTTTTCAAATAACATGCGAAAAATTTTTATCCGCACATTTACCACTACACTAACTATATATTAAGTGTAGCAAATTAAAAAACAAATAGCAACTTTTTCGCTACAAAAAAGCCCGCCCTATTGTGGGCGGGCTTTTATATTTCCCCCGAATGGTTATTTATCTACCACTTCGGCTTCCACGACGTCCTCTTTGCTGCCGCTCGCTTGTGCTTGCTCGGCACCGGGTTGTGGACCGGCTTGTTGTGCCCCGGCAGCACCGGCTTGAGCGTTTGCCGCGCCTTGTTGGGCTTTGTACATGGCTTCGCCCAATTTTTGGCTAGCTTGCAAAGCCGCATCGGTAGCGGATTTGATGCGCGCCGCATCATCGCCTTTCAAAGCGTCTTTGAGGTCACTAAGGGCTTGCTCAATTTTACCGCGTTCTTCCTGGGAAACTTTATCGCCGTAATCTTTCATGGCTTTTTCCGTTTGGAAGACTACGCTGTCGCCTTGGTTTTTAGCCTCAATAATTTCCTTTTGTTTTTTATCTTCTTCGGCAAATTTCTCGGCCTCTTTCACATATTTATCCACTTCTGCGTCGCTTAATTTGTTGGACGAAGTAATGGTAATGTGTTGTTCTTTGTTGGTGCCCAAGTCTTTAGCGGTTACGTTCAAAATACCGTTGGCATCAATATCAAATGTAACTTCAATTTGCGGCACACCGCGCGGAGCCGGCGGGATCCCATCTAGGTCAAATTTACCCAGCGGCACATTATCTTTGGCCATGGGGCGTTCGCCTTGCAGTACGTTAATAGTTACCGCGGGTTGGTTGTCCGACGCCGTAGAGAAAATTTGCGTTTTGCGCACCGGAATCGTGGTGTTGCGTTCAATTAAGCGCGTGCATACACCACCCAAAGTTTCCAAGCCCAACGAGAGCGGGGTAACGTCCAACAAGAGAACATCTTTTACTTCCCCAGTTAAAATACCGGCTTGTACCGCCGCGCCGATGGCTACACATTCCATGGGGTCAATGCCGCGTTCAATTTTTTTGCCGACTAAATCTTCCACATATTTTTGCACAATCGGCATACGGGTCGGCCCGCCGACTAAAATAATACGGTCAATTTGGCTAGAGGTTAAACCGGCATCACTTAAAGCTTGATTTACGGATTTACCACAGCGTTTGACAATATCGTCCACCAAGCTTTCCAGTTTCGCACGGGACAAACGCATTTCCAAGTGTTTGGCCCCATCGGCACCTGCAGTAATATACGGCAAGTTAATGTCTGTTTCCATGGTGGTGGAAAGTTCGATTTTGGCTTTTTCGGCCGCATCTTTTAAACGTTGCGCCGCTTGTTTATCGTTGGATAAATCAATGCCAGTTTGTTTGCGGAATTCATCGGTCATCCACTTGATAATGGCATTATCCATATCCGTACCGCCCAGTTGCGTATCGCCGGAAGTAGCGAGCACGTCAAAGGTTCCTTCTTTGCCCATTTCCATAATGGTCACATCCAGCGTACCGCCGCCCAAATCAAACACCATGATTTTTTGTTCTTTGCCGGCTTTATCAATTCCAAACGCCAACGCAGCAGCCGTCGGCTCGTTGACCAAACGTACTACGTCTAACCCGGCGATACGGCCCGCATCTTTGGTGGCCTGGCGTTGGTTATCATTAAAGTAAGCAGGCACCGTAATAACGGCTTTTTCTACCGGTTCGCCCAAGAAAGCTTCCGCATCTTTTTTTACTTTTTGAAGCACGAAAGCGGAAAGTTGTTGGGGGGTAAATTCTTGACCGCGCAAATTATATTTGTAGTTTTCTCCCATTTTGCGTTTAAAAGCAGTTACCGTTCCTTCTGGGTTGGCAATCGCCTGACGGCGGGCCGGTTCACCCACCAGTCTTTGCCCGTCTTTAGTAAACGCCACATAAGACGGAAAAGCTTTCCCGCCGATAGAGCTTCCTTCGGCAGACGGAATAATGGTTCCTCTGCCTCCTTCCATAACCGCAGCCGCGGTGTTGGAAGTTCCTAAGTCAATACCAATAATTTTAGCCATACTATTTCTCCTTACTGTGAAATTTTTAAATTAGTTTTCTTCCTTCTTTTGTCCTACTACTACGCCGGCAGGACGCAATACTTGACCTTGCATCGTAAAACCCATTTTTACTTCGTCTATGACCAGCCCGTCTTTGTCCGCCGGGGCCGGAACCATAGCTACCACTTCTTGGCTTTCCGGATTGTAGGGTTTACCCAACACGTCCATTTTTTGGATACCTTCGGCGGAAAAAGCTTTATTTAGTTCCGTCAAAATCATCCTCATTCCGTCTTGCAAAGACTTAGGGTCTTGGTCTTTATTGTCCTGTAAGTCTTTTTGCTGACGAAGTAGTACTTCATACATCGGCAGCATTTTAAGGGCAAAATCTTTTTTGCCGTAGGCGATCAGCGCCACTTTTTCGCGCTCGGTGCGTTTTCTATAATTGTCAAACTCCGCGTATAAGCGTACGTATTGGTCGCGGTAATCGGGCTCTTCGGTTTTAGCAGGAGTTTCTTGCTCTTCTTCACAAGCATTTTCTTCCGCTTGTTCTTCAGCTAGCTGCTGCTCCGCTAATTCCTCATGCTCCAAGTTATGTTTTTTATGTTTGCTCATAAATCGTTGTCCTCTAAAGGCAGTGCGTTCCAATGATTCATAGATGCTTCCAGTAAGCTGCCAATATAATTAACCAGGGCCATTACTCTTGTATATTCCATGTGTTTAGGACCGATAATCCCCAACATGCCTACAGTTTTGTCTCCCACACGACAAGTGGTGGATACAATGCTTAAATTTTTAAGTTCAGGCGTTTTGTTTTCGCTACCGATGGAGACGTTCATGCGTTTGTCTGCTTTATCCAATTCGGCCAATTTTGCATTAAGTAATGAAGAAAACCGCTCCCGTTCTTCCACTACACGCATCATTTGTTTTAAATCTTCGTAATCTTCCTGCGTGGTATTTTCCAACAGCCGCCCGATTCCCTCTACATATAATTCATCTCCGCCGGTTTTGGGGGCAGACATATCCTTTAATACCTGCGTTGCCACGTCCGCCACCCCGGCCAGTTCCCGGTGCCCGGAGTGCAAGTACTGCCATAAAATCTGCCGTGCCTGCGCAAGTGTATGCCCGGCAATTTCGTCATTAATAAAACGGCTAAGCACCTGCAGTTTTGCCGGCGAAATTACCTGCGCCATATGCACCGGCCAGTGACGCACTGTACCGGATTGTGTTACTAATACGGCCAACATAGCTCCCGGAGCTAAAGGCAAAAAATCCAAGCGTTGGATACGCTGATCATTTACCTGTGCGGTATACACAAATCCCGCTGCCCCCGAAAGCATGGCCAACAATCGTGAAGTTTGCACCAACATATTATTTACTTCGTTCACACGCGCATCATATTGTTTTTCAATCTGTTCCCGTTCTTTGGCGGCCATTTTCTGCACGTTGGCCAAGTAATCCACGTAGTAACGATAGGCTTTATCCGTAGGGATACGTCCGCCGGATGTATGTGGCTGATACAAATATCCCTCCTGCTCTAGTTCCGCCATAATGTTGCGAATGGTAGCACTGGAAACATCTTTCAAAACCCCGTCAGCAATCATTTGCGAGCCTACGGGCCTGCGGGTCTCCACGTATTGTTGGACCATCCAACGCAAAATTTTTTCCTTACGCGCCTTGGCAACTTCCGGTTTTAAAATACGCATGATGCAATTCTCACTTGGTGTTGTACCGTCTGAAAATTTATTTTATTTTAGCACTCCAAACTTATACCTGCTAGTATTATAAGTAATTTTTTTATTTTTGTCAACCCCCTTTTTAGAGTGCTAATTTTGCTAATTTGTTTTTAGTAAAATCTCTATGTTGTAAAATTGCTAAAATCTCTTGTCCCGTTGTACAAACGAGCTTTTTCATTTTTTATAAAAAAATTTGGACTATTTCGTCTAGAAATGCTATTATACATATATGAAATTAAATACGCTGCTCAAAAAAACATCCCGTAGCTTATACTTAAGTGCACGCATTTTGCCCGATTCTATCCGTCCGGCATTTGGTATTGCTTATTTACTTTGCCGTTATGCCGACACGATGGCAGATACCAATGTGCTTCCTGCTTCGCGACGTTTGTACTGGGTAGAAAAATTTCCGCAAATTGTACGGGCCGAAAATTTAGAAAAACAAATTACTTTGTTTCAGGAACTCAGCGGCTCCTGTGAAAACCCTTACGAAAAAACGCTCTTGCTCCATTTAGAAGACTGTTTGGAAGGATTGCGGCGTATTGAACCCGATTTGAAAATTTACATTGCCGATGTAGTACAAGCTGTTTGCGAAGGCATGAAGTTGGATCTGCAACGCTTCCCACAAACCAAAGAGGAAGGTATCGTTGCGTTAAAAACACAAAAAGAATTGCTGGACTACTGCCGTTTAATGGGCGGCAAACCCGGCTTTTTTTGGGGACAACTGATTGAAAGAGTAACCCCCGTAATGCTCCCCAAAGAAATCTTTTTTGATATGGGCCAACACATCGGCGATGCGTTGCAAATCGTTAATATTCTGCGCGATTTGCCGCGTGATTTGCGCCATGGTAGATGCTATATCCCACAAGAAGATTTGGAAAAAGAAAAGCTAACAACACGGGATTTAATGTTTACCAAAAACTCAATCCGGTTTGCTCCCATTAAAAAGTATTGGATCCATTTGGGGCGCGAAAAATTAGAACAGGCTTTTGATTTTTATGCGGCTATTCCTAAACGCCAATGGTGCCTTCGCGTAGCGGTTGCATTGCCTATTTTTTGGACGGCAGATACCTTCCGCAAAATAAACGAAGCGCCTGATTTGCTTAATCCTACGCGCCGGATTAAAATTTCCAAAAATGTTATCTACGCCACCTTGTTCGCTTCTCCGCTTTTTGCATTAAGCAATCGTTATTTTGAACGGAGTTTGCGAAATAAATTAAGTTTTCTGCCTTAGTTTTTTCTTCCCTTACATCTTTTATTATCGACAGGAGATTTTATGTTAGAAAACCTCTCACAGCAAGTAGCGTTTTTAAATGACCATTTTTTGGGTTATATCCTAGTGGCCATGCTTATTGGTTCCGGCCTTTATTTTACGTTGGCTACTCGGTTTGTACAATGGATCCATCCCAAAGAGTTATGGTCTCTTTTGCTGGGGAGTGAAGATAAAGTTACAGAACATGGCCATATTTCTCCGTTTCAAGCATTTGCAATTAGCACCGCTTCCCGCGTAGGGACCGGAAATATTGCCGGAGTCGCTTTAGCTATTACTACTGGTGGGCCGGGAGCGATTTTCTGGATGTGGTTAATTGCTGTGTTTGGGGCCGCTTCCTCTTTTGCGGAAAGCACTTTAGCTCAAATTTACAAAGTAAAATCGGGTAACACCTTTCGCGGTGGGCCGGCGTATTATATCCGCAGCGGGCTTAAAAGCAAGCGTTTGGCAATGGCCTTTTCCATTATGCTTCTTTTAACGTTTCCGTTAGCATTTAGCTCCGTACAGGCTAACACCATTGCCCAGTCTTTGCAAACTACCTTTCATTTTAGTCCGCTTATAACGGGTTGTGTGCTGGCCGTACTAACGGGTATCATCATCTTCGGTGGTCTAAAACGTATTGCTACTTTTTCCGCCATCATTGTACCTATTTTCGCTTTAGCTTACATCGCTATTACGTTACTGGTAATGTTATTAAATATCATCCACATTCCCCACATGATTAGTTTGATTGTAGCCGACGCGTTTTCTTTGCAAAAAATAGCAGCCGGCACTTTGGGTGCTACCGTAATGATCGGAGCACGGCGCGGTCTTTTCTCCAACGAGGCCGGTATGGGTTCTGCCCCTAATGCCGCAGCTACCGCTCACACCTCTCACCCGATCAAACAAGGTTATGTACAGATGTTTGGTGTGTTTGTGGATACATTAATTATTTGTAGTTGTACGGCCTTCATTGTGCTGCTGGCCGATTACACCCATTTCCCTGGTCTGGAAGGGATTGCCCTCACTCAAGCTTCTTTGGCGCACGAAATAGGCCCTTTTGGCGGTTATTTCGTATCTATCAGCGTGCTTTTATTTGCTTTTACTTCTATTATCGGCAACTATTATTACGGCCAATCCAATTTGGAATTTTGGAGCCGACGACGACGTGTCATGTTTGTTTTTCGATTACTGGTCTGCGCTATTATTGTTGTTGGATCGGTCATAGAATTAAACTTGGCTTGGGGACTAGCGGACCTGTGCATGACGCTTATGGCCCTTATTAACATCTATTCCATTTTACGGCTTCGCAAACAGGTCTGCGGAGCTTTAAAGGATTATCGTGCCCAACGCCGGCAGAATAAAAATCCCGTATTTCACACAAAAAACGTACCTTGTATTACGCAAGAAACCTGGTGGGAATAAGAAAAACCCCGTAAACAGAAGCTATTTTTACACAAAATAAACCCCCGCGTACCAATTCGGGGGTTTAGCTCATTCGTGTCATTATTATGACTCCATGTTCCTATTTCCTAGGGCAGGAACGCATCCGGGTCTTCACGCAATCGGCACTTACGCTGTAAGCACACAACTGCAACCAAGGATACCGCCCAACGCCCAAGTACTAATAGTTATTAGTATAATAAGACTTTTTTAAAAAATTTCAAGACCCAATTTAAAATTATTTTTTCTTACTTTTCTTTTTCATCTCTTCCCAAACCGCAAAGGCTTCTTCGGGGCTTTTAGCTTTTACGTCGCCAAATACATGGGGGTGCCGGTAATGCAATTTGTCGTATAACCCTTGAATTACGTCGTCAATCGTAAAAAGCCCTTCTTCTTTAGCAATTTGAGCGTGCAAAAGTACCTGCAAAAGCACGTCTCCCAGCTCTTCCTTCATATTTTCGGCATCTTTTTTCTCAATAGCCGCCACCAGTTCTTCACTTTCTTCACGCAAGTTTTTAATTAAACTTTCGTGCGTTTGTTTTTTATCCCAAGGGCACCCGTTAGGGCCCCGCAAAATGGCAAAGGTTTCTACTAAATCGTCAAAATTATTTTTCATTGTGAAAACTCCCTCAAAAAATGCTATACAATTATTATATGAAAAAATTTCCCGCTATTCTGTGTGTGTTGTGTTGTTTGGCCTTAACCGCACAGGCCGAAATGACCGTCGTGCGCGTGGACGGTAAAAAAGTTTTTTTAGATACTTCTGAAGAAAAAACGACTCTTACGAAAGGCACCACCTTTAAAGTCATTTTATCCTCTGAAAAATTAGTGAATCCCAAAACAGGTAAAGATTTAGGTGAAGTGTACCAGTATTCCCAAGCAGGTACTGTGACGGAGGTACAACCGCTCTATGCCATTGGTGAATTAAAAAGTACCGAAGGTATTACGGTAGGGAAAACCGCCGTCCTGGAAAGTGTAAAACCTGCCCCTTCGCAAGCGGTGGAAGAACAAGCCCCTAAATCCACTCGTCCGGTAACCACTTACCAGCCCGTAGAACAAACGGTCATCAGTTTAACGCAGGCAGATGTAACCACCCCGGGAGCCCAAAATATTATTACTCTTTCGGATAAAAACGAAGTGACCGTCTTTACCCGTGGCGAAAAAGAAACCTTACGCCCGGAAATTTCCTTTGCCTTGCCGGAAGGGAAAAAAGCGGTAACTGTATCGGCGGCGCCCCTTAAAGAGGGCCTTGCGCAAATTCTTGTATCCGTATATCAACCGGACCGCGGGCAGATTTCTACTCTTGTGTTGGAAAACAAAAACGGAAAGTTGGAATCCGTCTCCACCTTGCCTTATTTTGTTAAGGAATTGGGTTGCGGGGACACTAAAAAAATATGGGGGCAACGTCCGTTTGTCTTAGATGACACGCCCGGTAATGCGCGCGAAATTGTCTTCGAGAAGGGCAAATTTGTAGCAAGCGGTACTACCTTTAACACCCGCCATAATTGGCTAGAGGGGCTCAACTATTATCCCGTAGAAAAGGCAAACGAAAATAATTTAATTTTTACCTCCACCAATGGGAAAATACGCATGCAACTGACAAACGGAAAAACCGTTGAAAGCAAAGATTTGTTTGGCGCTACCCCGCTACGCATGACGTACAAACAGACTATTTTAAAATTTTTCCCATCTATTCAAGTCTATGAAACGCCGGAAGGAACCTCTATCGTGGCCGTAGAAAACGGAACTAAACTGGGGCTACTCAGTGAAACCTTTGGGCAATATCAAGATGGTAAAATACACTTTTTAAAATACGAAAAAGGACGCTTGCAAGTGACCGATACCGTGGAATTGGCCGGCGTATTATACGATACGGCCTGTACCGATAAGGTTATTTTAACGGCTGAGGTTTTACCCAACGGCACAAGCAGCGTTGTAGAAATTTTAAAATAAGTTAGGAGAAAACCTGTGGCACAATCAACCGAAAAAATTGATGTTTTAGACAAAGGATTTGTACGCCTGATTGATTTTATGGGCGGGGATGACCGCGCCGTACAAGCGGCCCGCGTATCATTTGGGGCCGTATCCAAAGGGCCGGAACAAGACAAACGGCTTATTAAATATTTGATGGAACACGCCCATCACACCCCCTTTGAACATTGTTATTTTCAATTTCATATTTGCTGCCCTATCTATGTAGCGCGCCAATGGATGCGCCATCGTTGGGGTTCTTATAACGAAGTTAGCGCCCGCTATACCGAAGTAAAAGATGAGTTTTATATTCCGCAAACTTTCCGCGGACAAGATACCAAAAACAAACAAGGCTCGGTAGCTACTTCCTCCTTGGACCAAGCGGTTTTGCGCAAAATTTACGAAGACAGCATTGAAGCTTCTTACGCGGCTTACCACAAGCTCATTGAAGCCGGCGTTGCGCGTGAAATGGCCCGCGGGGTACTCCCGGTGTGCCAATACACCCAATTTTATTGGAGTGTAAATGCCCGCAGCTTGTTTAACTTTTTGTGCTTACGTACCGACGCACACGCCCAGTATGAAATTCGTGTGTACGCCAATGTAATTGCGGACATAGTTAAAGAAAAAATGCCCTGGGCTTGGGAAGCATTTGAAGCACTTAACAAGCAACTCCCACTCGGTGGCGCATAAGCAAATTAGGGGATAAACTATGAGAGTACTGGGGATGATTATGGCCGGCGGAAAAGGGGAACGCCTTTATCCGCTTACCAAGGACCGCTCCAAACCGTCTGTACCGTTCGGCGGGAAATACCGCATTGTGGATTTTGTTTTGTCCAATTTCATTAACTCCGGTATTTTTTCCTCATACGTGCTTGTACAATATCTTTCCCAAAGTTTAATTGAATATTTGCGTACTACCTGGCGTACCGAAGGGATTGTGGCGGACCACTTTTTAACCTGTGTCCCTCCGCAAATGCGTTTGGGAGAAATTTGGTACCGCGGCACCGCTGATTGCGTCCGCCAGAACATCAATTTAGTCAAAGATTTTGCACCCGATTTAGTGGCTATCTTCGGGGCAGATCACATTTACCGCATGGACATACGGCAAATGATTGATTATCACGTAGCGCACAAAGCAGATGTAACGGTAGCGGCTAATACCGTGCCACTCCAATCCGCCAGTGCTTTTGGCGTACTGGGGACCAATGCTGACGGACGTATTATTCAATTTGACGAAAAACCGGCTAAACCGCATTGTATCCCCGGGGACCCGAAGCACGCCTACGCTTCCATGGGTAACTATATTTTCAACACAGATACACTTTTACAGGTTTTGCAAAAACGCTTTGCCGATACACCGGCTCTTGATTTCGGTAAACACATTTTGCCCTAAATTTTAACCGATTACCGTACCTATGCGTACAACTTTCAAAGCCAAAAACTACCCGGCGGTAAATCGTACGAAGAACCGGGTTACTGGCGAGATGTGGGAACAATTGAATCCTTTTGGCAGACAAATATGGACTTGTTAGGTCCTAAACCCAAACTGGATTTAGATAACCCCAAATGGCCTATCAGCACCACGCTTCACCGAGTTCCACCCACTAAATTATTGGGGGGGAATATAACTAATTCCATGATTGGCGACGGCTGCGTGATCAACCCCAAAGCCAAAATTAAAAACTGTGTCATTAGCGATAGTGTCATCATCGGTGAAGGAGCAGAACTAGAAGGGTGCGTAATTATGGATAATTGCGAAATTAAAGCCGGATGTAAACTGAAAAAAGTAATTATGGACCGCTTTAATACCATAGCCGCCAAACAAACCATCGGCCTGGATTTAGAAAAAGATTCACAAAAATACTATATTGACCCGTCGGGAATTATCGTAATTCCACGCGGCAAAAATAAATTTTAATGCAAGCACATATCTTCTACAACACAACGGTCCCCAAGTACCTGCGCCGCTCCGGCCTTTACACGCGCGCGCTGCAAAAGGGACTTAAAAAATTCGCTCGTCAAAACATAGAAGTAAACGTAATTTTTGTAGGTGAAAAAGAAATTTTGCGCGTAAACAAACAATACCTGGGACATCCCTACGTAACCGACGTGATTTCGTTTAATAATGCTCGTCCGCCCATATTGCCCCCCGGCGAATTTTGGGGGTTTGGAGATATTTTTGTTTGCTACCCGGTGGCGCGTAAAAACGCCCGGCAGTTTAACCACACCATTTTACAAGAAATGCTTATGTACGTTACGCACGGAGCTCTGCATTTATCAGGCATGGACGATCACAACCCGCAAGATCGCGCGGAAATGGACCGTCAGGCTGAAAGAATTATAAAAGAAGTATTATAAACTCACTACGGTGGGAATCCCTTGGTCGTTAATTTCTAGATACTGCAGTTTGTCTTGCATTTCCACATCAAGAGCTATCATATTGGCCGTCCGGTCCACCACCATATTTTCTACAGGTGTATGCCCAAAAACCTGCCATACGGGACTGCCTTGCGGATAAGAGGCAATTAAATCTTCCAAATCTTCCCAAAAAATGCCCCCAAACCGGTCCGGTCCGCGGCGGCTGATACTAATATTAAAAATAGGATGTTTAAAAAAAGAATGCTTGATTGATTCCTTAAAAATCAGGTTGATTAGCATTGCCAAATTAGCGGCATTGGGATCCTCTAACTGAAGTTTAAAAATACGCATCAGTTTGCGCGTTACGCCGG
This sequence comes from Elusimicrobiaceae bacterium, assembly GCA_017961295.1. Classification (GTDB taxonomy): domain Bacteria; phylum Elusimicrobiota; class Elusimicrobia; order Elusimicrobiales; family Elusimicrobiaceae; genus Avelusimicrobium. The sequence goes on along the minus strand of JAGCXL010000032.1, from coordinate 7,984 downwards.
CGTGCGTGAACAAAAACCCTTTGTAGGCGTAGGCGGCTTTTAAATCGCCCACCAGCGATTGCCCAATTAACTTTTCTCGCATTTGCATAGCCTGTTCCCGCTGAAATTCGGAAATCAGATAATTTTCCATCATTAGTTCCAATTCATGATTTCCCACCAACCGGATGACTTCTCCGCCGTTTGCAGGAGCCTGCACTTGCAGTCTATCCAAAAGGCTGTCCACTTTCAAAGAAAACGGCCCGCGATCCAAAATATCGCCGATTTGTACCAAACGACTGTTTTTACCACACCATTGTTGTTGGGCATCAATGAGCTTGGCATGGCGCAAAATCTTCACCAATCCTTCAAATTGACCATGTACGTCGCCTACGGCAATGAGTCTGCGGGGTATTTTCTGCATAGGATCCGTCCTAAATACTATAATATAGTATAGCACAAATTATGAAACTCACGCCGCGAATCAAAAAAGAATTTGCCCACATCGTAGGCCCCGCAAACGTACAAACCGATGCGCTTTCTCTATCTCTCTACGCCTACGACTGTGCTCTTTCGCGCACCCAACCTGACGGTGTTATCCAGGTAACACACGCTTATCAAATTGCCCCCTTACTGCGTATATGTTCTAAATATCATATCCCTTTTGTGGTGCGGGCCAGTGCTACCAATCACGCAGGCAGTTGTACCGCGTTGCGTGGCGGTGTCATTTTAAATGTAACCGCGCTCAACCGTATTTTACGTATCGACACGCAAGCAGGCTTTGCCGTCGTGGAGCCCGGTGTAATCACCGGCAATTTGCAAGCCGCTTTGGCCCCCTTGGGTTATTTTTATGCGCCCGATCCGGCCAGTTCTTTTTCGTGCACGATAGGAGGGAATTTAGCACAAAACGCCAGTGGTGCACGATGTATGAAATACGGCGGCACCCTCAACCACGTCTTGCAAGCGCAAGTGGTCCTTGCCGACGGTACAGAAGTGTCTTTATCCCGCACGCAAGGCGGACCGGATATAATCGGCCTTTTAGCCGGGAGCGAAGGAACCCTGGGTGTTTTTACGCAACTTACCGTTAAAATTTTACCGATTCCCAAACACATCCAAACCTTTTTAGTTACGTTCCCTTCTCTGGCACAAAGTATCCAGGCCGTTACTACCCTTGCGGCGCGCGGTATTATTCCGCGTTGCGTGGAAGCCATGGACAAAACCACGCTACGCGCCGTGGAAGATTTTTCCCACGCCGGCTATCCCACTGACGTTGAAGCATTGCTGATTTTAGAGTTAGACGGCACTCCGGCACAAATTAAAAAAGAAAGCCTTGTTTTAGGGAAAATTTGCCGGGAACACGGTGCCCAAAAATTGATCCCGGCTAAAACCGAACAAGAACGTTTGCAACTTTGGCGAGGCCGGCAAAGTGCGTACGCCGCCATGGCACGGTTATCCCCCAACGTCATGGTAGGGGACGGTACCGTTCCACGCAGCCAATTACCGACAGCATTAAACCGCGTACAACAAATTTTACAACACTCTCCCTTAAAAGCCGGTTTACTATTCCACGCCGGCGACGGTAATTTTCATCCGCATATTTTATTTGACCAACGCAACAATTTTCAAACACGTACAGCCTCCCAACTGTTACAACAAATTTTAAAAGTATGCGTGCAAGAGCAAGGCTCTATTTCCGGCGAACATGGCGTAGGCGTAGAAAAACGCGCGTTAATGGCTTGTCAATACGACGGCGGAACTCTGACAGCCATGGCCCGTATTAAGCATGCATTGGACCCCCAACATTTATCCAACCCTCTTAAAATTTTACCGCAACACTTTTTGGAAAAAGCCCGCCCGTCTGTTTTATTATCTTCCGAGGAAGATGCATTGCAACAGCAACTGCGTACGTGGAAAAAAGAACACACTTCTTTTGTAATCGTCGGGCAAAACAGCAAGCTTAAAACCAAAGAGAAAAATGTTTTATCCTCCCGTTCCCTTAATCAACTGCTGGAAATAGATACCGCCAACTATACCGTAACGGCACAAGCGGGTATTGAATTATCCACCCTTTGTGCCGCCCTTAAAAAAGCCAAATTATATAGCATTTTGCCCAATACCAAAGGCACGCTGGGTGGTTTATTTTGCAGCGGAATTTTGCCCGCTTTTTATGCCCACGTGCTGGGCATACGCGCTTTATTGCCGGACGGTACTACCATCTCTTACGGCGGAAAATTTATGAAAAACGCCGCGGGCTATCCGCTAACCCGCCTGTGGGCCGGTTCTCAAGGGACCTTCGGCTTAGTTACACAACTTACCTTCCAAGTGTTTGCCCAAAAACAAAAACCGGTGGCTTGTTTACCCTTTCAACCGGCCGCGCCCAATGAAATTTGGACGCGCTTGCAACGCACTTTACAAGGAGTATTGTAATGACCGCGCGCGCTAAAAACCTAACACTCTTGCACACCGCACTAGGGGTACGCAGTTTGTATGATTCGGTTTGTTTTTGTAATCGTTGCGGGTTGTGCACTTCGGCCTGCCCGGCCTATCAAGAAAACCCGCTGGAGCCAAACTCTCCGCGCGGGCGTAACCAAGCTATGCGCCTGTTTTTAGAAGGAAAATTAAAAGGCAAAGAACACCGTGCTGCACTACGTGCGCTACTAACTTCGTGCTCGTTATGTGGTAAATGCATCCGGGTTTGCCCCGGCCAAATTCCTACCCCTAAACATATGCTGGAATTTCGCCGTTTGCTAAATTTTCAATTATTGCCCGTCTCTTTATTCTATTTGCTACGTTTGCGGGGAACTGCACCGCGCTTATTTAATTTTATGGTACACACCGGTTTATGGGCGAACCGCCTAAAAATGCTTTCTTTGTTTGCGGTAATTCCCGGCATGGGCTGGCTTAAACATACCTGCGAAATCTTACCCAAGCAAACCCCTAAACCTTTTAATGCCCCTTTACAAACGCACCCTAATTTTATTTATTTACCATCGTTAGAAGCGGAATTTTTCTTGCCCGAAGTTGCTTATAACAGCTATTTCCTTGCGGCTAAAAAACACCGGGTTGTCGTATGGAAAAACACCGCAAGCGGTCTGTTTGAATATCTTTACGGGGATATCCGCTTTGCCCAAAAAACGTTGCGGAGTTTAATATTACGCCATCAATATACCGGCAACGGCTCTTTGCCGCTATTATGTGATAATATTGACGTATATCACTTTTTAAAGCAAGCACCCCAACTCTTTGAGGAATTTCCTTCTTGGCAAGAAAAAGCGCACCATTTTGCACAACACATTGTCTTTATAACAGATATTTTGCCCAAACGCTTTAAAAATAGGACCCGTTTTGAAAAACCGATCTTGCTTATGCCTTCTTCTATACTGGAGAGCGCCGACACCGCTTTAAAAACCGCTCCCCAAATTTTACAAACACTTTTTAAGAAAAATTTTGTAGAGTGTGGATATAAGCAAGATTATGCGATTGCGGCGGGTTATGGGTTTGTACGCGGGTCCCACGCAAACGCTTATCAATTACAAGCTGTCCGAACCGTTGCACAAAATCAAGCGCAAACGGTGTTCGTGCTCAGCGGACTTGCCGCCCTGGAGTTGGGGTATTCGTTGCGTCGGTTTTACCCAAGTGCCCGGGTCCGGCATATTGCAGATTTAAACGGGTGAAAAGATGCAGTATTTTCATACAAATAACAAATTAACCGCCGAACAGAAATTAAAACTATTGGTGGAATTTGGTACTCGCACGTCGGGTGAAATCCGCTTGGATAAACTCTTAGATATTATCGCCCAACAAATTACTGCCATTTTGGATGTGGGCCGCTGCACTATTTACCTAAAAGATGTAGAAAAAAATGAGTTATGGTCCAAAATTGCGCAAGGCCGCGGTTTGGAACATACCGAAATTCGCGTTCCTTTAGACGGAAATAATGTTGTTTCCATCGTAGCGCGCACCGGAGAGGTAATCAATCTCCCCAATGCCTATGAAGACCCGCGTTTTTCTATGGACGTGGACATGGTGACCGATTTTCGCACCCACACCATGCTGGCCGTACCGCTTAAAAACAATTCGGGCAAAGTATTGGGCGTGTTTCAAGTGGCCAATAAAGCCGACGGAACCCCCTTTGAAAAAAATGACGAAGGCATTTTAACGCTTCTAGCCACATTGGCCGGAAGTTCCATTGAAATTGCTAAGTTGTACCAGGACGTCCACGTGGCCCAACTGGAAACCATTTACCGCTTGGCTATCACCGCCGAATATCGGGACCAGCAAGATACACGCGCCCACTTAAAAAACATCAGCATTATTTCTTATTTGCTGGCCCGCGCACTGGGTATGGGAACCAAAGATTCCGAACTCATCAAAAACGCAAGTCCGTTACATGATATCGGCAAAGTGGCTTTGGCAGACCACATTTTGCTAAAACCCGGAAAGCTTACGCCCGAAGAATTTGAAATTATGAAATCCCATACAGTATATGGCGGCCGTATTTTGGAAGGGGCGCACTCTAAAGTGCTTAAAATTGCCCACAAGATGAGCCTGTATCACCATGAAAAATGGAACGGCAAAGGATACCCAAACGGTTTAAAAGGGGAAGAAATCCCGCTGGAAGCGCGCATTATTACGGTAGCGGACGTATTTGACGCTTTGTGTCAATTCCGCGTTTATAAACAAGCGTGGAAGACCGAAGAAGCGTATGAATATATTTTAAGCGAGTCTGGTATTTCGTTTGACCCACGCATTGTGGCGGCATTTAAAAAGATATATCCGTCCATCCGCAAATTATATGCTCATATTTCCGTTAATAAAAAGACGCCTGTTTCCGGCTCTGCCGAGACACAAGCAGCCTTTGAAAGTACAGACCCTTCCGCGCATGATGCAACCTTTCGCAGCATGATTGAAAACGACAAAGAATAATCTTTTCCACCCAAGAAAAAACCCACCCTATCGGGTGGGTTTTTCTTTGCTTGCTTTCAAACTAAATAGGCACAGTTCTAGGAGCAACCGACGTAGTTTTGCCGTCCGCAACATCAACGCAACACGCCTTCAGTAGGCTGATTTGTCAGATTTGAGATAGATTTGCACCGTTAAGTTGCCCGAAGCTGTACTGACAGGTACTGCAAGCGGCAAGTCGGTGCAAAGATGCTCAAATGTGGCAAATGGTTGCCCGGAAAACGAGTAGGGTTCAAACTATGATAATAGTTGAACCCTACCCGCTAAAACGAAACTTCACCGGAGCCGTTAATTCATAGAAAAGGCCCACCCAAAAGGGTGGGCCTATCTGCAAAAGAGAGTTTGTTATTTGTTGTTTACAAACACCCCGGGGCCCATAGTAGAGCTGACCGAGATGCTCTGCACATAAACCCCTTTGGAAGTGCTGGGTTTTACGCGCAGAATAGTTTCTAACACAGCTTTTGCGTTTTCTGCCAATTTGGCGGCGTCAAACGACGCTTTGCCGATAATGGCATGTACGATCCCGTAAGAATCGGCTTTGAACTCAATACGACCGGCTTTTAAAGCTTTAATCGTGTTGGCAAGGTCAAACGTTACGGTGCCGGATTTCGGGTTGGGCATTAAACCGCGCGGCCCCAAGATTTTAGCGGCTTTGGCTAAATCTTTCATGGTGTCCGGCGTGGCAACGAGCACATCAAAGTCAATTTTGCCTTTGAGCACTTCTTCCACAATATCTTCGCATCCTACTTTTTCGGCGCCGGCTTTTTGTGCGTCTTGCGCATGTTCGCCTTTGGCGATAACCGCGATGCGTTTGGTTTTACCCGTACCGTGCGGCAAAGCTACCGTGGAGCGGACCTGTTGGTCGGCCTTTTTGGTATCAATGCCCAGCTTTACGTGCAGTTCCACCGTTTCGTCGAATTTGGCTTTGGCATTATCTTTTACGATTTGCACGCCTTCTTCTACGGTGTACACTTTCTTTTTATCGTACGCTTTGGCTGCTGCTTCTAGTCTTTTTCCCATCTAAGTTCTCCTTAGGTTCAAACGGGCTTGCGCCCTCCCTCAGTTTAAATTATTTTACTACGTCAACGCCCATGCTGCGGCAGGTACCTTTTACCATTTCGGCAGCTTGTTTAATATCTTTGGTGTTCAAATCGGGCAGTTTGGCGGCCGCGATTTTTTCACATTGGGCTTGCGTAATCTTGCCGACTTTATCTTTGTGCGGAGCTCCGGACCCCTTTGCGAGTTTGAGTTCCTTGATAATCAGCGTGGCCATAGGCGGCATCTTGGTAATAAAGGTGAAAGAGCGGTCTTCAAAAACAGTAATGATGACCGGAATTTTGATCCCTTTTTCCATTTTAGCGGTCTTGGCGTTGAATTGTTTGCAAAATTCCATAATGTTCACACCGTGCTGACCTAAAGCCGGGCCCACAGGCGGGGCCGGGTTGGCAGCGCCGGCAGGAATTTGCAATTTGATGTATCCTTTAATTTTTTTCTCTTTTGCCATTTGTTACTCCATAATTTTTACTGCTTACGCGGTAAAATCTAGTTCTTTTCTACTTGTAAGAAATCCACTTCTACCGGGGTGGCACGGTCAAACACCGTTACCATTACTTTAAGTTTGTTCTTTTGTTCGTTTACTTCTTCTACAACCCCGATAAAGTGCTTAAACGGCCCTTCGGTAATGCGTACACTTTCGCCGCGTTTAAATTCCACCAAGTATTTCGGTTTGCCGTCCGGGTTTTCAATCCGTTCTAAAATTTCTTTAATATCTTCTTCCGGAAGCGGCACAGGGGAAGAACCCCCTAAAAAGCCCGTTACACCCGTAATATTGCGGATGAACCAGTAGGCTTCGCTGGTCATTTTCATTTCAACCAGTACATAGCTGGGGAAAAATTTGCGTTGGTGGCGGATTTCTTTATTTTGTTTTACCTCGCGCACTTCTTCGGTAGGTACTAAGGCTTGAAAAATTTGTTCACCCATTTGGTGGGTTTCTACGTCAAGCAAAATTTTCTTGCGTACTTTTTCTTCGTACCCGGTTTGCACGTGTACTACGTACCAAGCGGTAGGTGTTTCTTGAGCCATTAGTTTCCTCCTACTATAGCACCTAAAATGCGCGTAAGGCCAAAGTCAATAATACCGACGTAAGCCGATACCAATACCACCACAATGCCTACTAGGATTGTGGATTGGATGACTTCTTGCCTGGAAAGCCAGGTAGACTTTTTGAGCTCACTAATAGAATCCTTTACAAATTGGATCGCTTTATTCATAGGTGTTTTCCTTTTTATAAAACCTGGCAGGAGCGGAAGGACTCGAACCTTCAGTCCCGGTTTTGGAGACCGGTGGTTTACCAGTTAACCGACGCTCCCACAAAATTTTACGAGGCTTTGCCTTCTTTATGCACCGTTTGTTTTCCGCATGCTTTGCAGAATTTGTTGAGTTCTAATTTGTACTCTTTCTTTTTACCGCGCACTTTATAATAGTTCTTATTTTTGCACTCGGTGCAAATCAGCGCGATTGTCATTCTTTCGGTTGCCATCTTCTATTTCCTTACAAAGGGATAAACTTGCGCTACGTTCACTTCCGCAGGGGCAAGGCAACCCCTGCCCCTTGCGGTAGAGAACTAAACATGCAAGTTATTTGTCTTACTCAATAATTTTGGTTACTACACCAGCGCCTACGGTGTGGCCGCCTTCGCGGATAGCGAAGCGCAAACCTTCTTCCATAGCTACCGGGGTAATAAGTTTTACTTCAATTTCGGCGTTATCGCCAGGCATAATCATGTCTTGTTCGAAAGACAATTCACCGGTTACGTCAGTCGTGCGCAAGTAGAATTGCGGTTTGTAACCTTTGGCTAGCGGCGTGTGGCGGCCGCCTTCTTCTTTCTTCAAGATGTAAACTTGGCCTTTGAAGTGTTTGTGCGGGTTGACCGATTTCGGAGCCGCCAATACTTGACCGCGTTCTACTTGGTTCTTTACAATACCGCGTAGCAAGATACCTACGTTATCGCCGGCGATACCTTCGTCCAAGAGTTTGCGGAACATTT
>JAGCXL010000031.1 GCA_017961295.1 Elusimicrobiaceae bacterium | reverse complement strand
TGGTATCGGCAGTGATAAACGCAGTGGCTTAATTTAGTAAGTTCCATACCTAGATGGTACTAAATATGAAGATTTAGGGATACACACTCCATCCCTCGGGCTTACGCCCGGGGTTTATTGTGAGCAGTAGTTATAAAAAACGGGCAAACAAATTTGTCTGCCCGCGTTGATTTGTTTAAGTAGGTTTATTTTTTGGTAATTTCTTGCCCTTGCGGTGTGTCTTTTACCACATAACCCGCAGCTAGAATTGCGTCGCGCAGTTCGTCGGACTTGGCCCAATTTTTGGCACTGCGGGCCTCTTTGCGTTGCTGGAGTAAAGCCGCTACGTTTGCAGGAATCTCTACTTTTTCTTCCGTAGGCTGTTTAAACAAGTCTATCGCTAAAATCGTATCGGCAAAGCGCAAAAAATCTACTTTTTCGGCCGCTGTTAATTCATCGCTGCGGACAGCTTCCCACGTTATTGCCAAAGCCTTAGGCGCATTTAAATCATCTTGCATGGCGGCGGTAAATTTATCTTTCCACGCGCGCGATTTTTCAGTTTCTTGCACGACAGTTCCCGCTTGGTCTGCACAAGCACAGGTTAATTTGCGCAAATTGGTAAGACTTTTGGCAGCGGTGTCCATACTTTCGTACGAAAACTCCAACTGTGTGCGGTAATGCGCCCCCAAACATAAATAACGGTACACAAGCGGCTCATATCCTTTTTCTTTGAGGACATCTACCGTCACAAAAGTGCCGCCGGATTTACTCATTTTACCGGAACGCAAAATTAAAAATTCACCATGGACCCAATAGTTAACGTACTTTTGGCCGGTAGCGGCTTCGCTCTGGGCAATTTCGTTGGTGTGGTGAATCGTTACGTGGTCCACCCCACCGCAGTGGATATCGAGCGTGTGGCCTAAATACTTCATGGCCATAGCCGAACACTCAATATGCCAACCCGGAAAACCCACCCCCCACGGGCTGTCCCACTCCATTTGGCGTTTTTTATCTTTCGGGGAAAATTTCCACAATGCAAAATCGGTTGGATTGCGCTTTTCGTCGCTTTTTTCTACGCGGGCGCCTTCTTGCAAGCCCGAAATACGCGCATGCCCCACCAGGGCATCATAACGCGGAAACTTAGAAGTGTCATAATAAATACCGTCGCTGGTGCGGTAGGTAAAACCTTTCTCTTCCAGCGTTTTTACCAACGCAATCATTTCGGCAATATGGTCTGTAGCATGGCATACAACGGTAGGGCGAGTACAGTGCAAGGAATCGTAATCTTGCCAAAATTTGGCTTCGTAAAACTTGGCAATATCCCACGCACTTTTCCCTTCGCGTGCAGCCCCCACTTCCATTTTATCTTCGCCGTCGTCAGCGTCCGAAACCAAATGCCCCACGTCGGTCACGTTCATCACGTGTTTTAAAGGGTATTGCAAGCGGATCGTGCGTGTGAGTAAATCTTCAAAAATATACGTACGCAAATTGCCGATATGGGCAAAATTATACACGGTCGGCCCACAGCAGTACATGGTAACTTGTTTTACATTTTGCGGAGTAAACACTTCTTTTCGGCGGGTAGCGGTATTATACAGCTGCATATTATTGCGCCCCTTTGCTTAACTGCACATAGCGATTAGACACCGTATTAAAAAACGTCCGGCAGGTAGATTGCCCTACTTGGTTGGCCGAAGTTTCACTCAGCTTACAGTTTACTTCAATGTCCGACAATGGATTTACGGTACCTACGCTACTCATAGCATAAGTAAACCCAACGGGGCGATACTGCTTTAAGGCAGTGGAGTAGCCGGCATCCAGCGCTTTTTGGAACAAAGCCATTTCCTTACGGGTGGCATTTTCACCCAATTTAAATTTATGAGTGGCTACTGTAACAACCACATCTCCGTAAGTAGCATAAGCCCCGGCAATGTTTTCTGCCGTAAAATCTTCTTCTGCGGAATCATCTTCTTCTTCGATCACGATTTCTTCTACCGGTGCTTCTTCCAAAACGGAAGGTTTATCTAACGGCGAAGAAGTAAATTCATAATAAGCTTGATTCACCTTGGGGTTTGAAAAATCAGTCAGTACTACTTGTTGTCGCTTAGAAGGTGCCTGCAAAGCACTACACCCTGCCAGCACAACTCCGCCCACCAATAATAAAAACATACGTAATTTCATTTTTCTTTCCTCACTTGTACAGTAGCCACCGCTTGGCACATGGCCGCTTCCCCGCGGCCGATTTCGCCTACATGCTCGTGGCTTTTAGATTTAAAACTAATTTGATTTAACGGCATTTCAAAAATGGAAGCTAAAGACGCCCGCACTCGGTCATAGTGCGGCTTAATTTTAGGCTCTTGGGTAATAAGCGTAGCGTCCAAGTGGATAATTTCGGCATGACGCTCCCGCACGATTTGCAATACTTTTTTAGCAATTTCTTTGCTGTCAATCCCTTTAATAGTAGGATCCGTGGGCGGGAATAAAATACCGATTTCCCCGGCGCACAAAGCCCCTAAAATAGCATCACATAATGCGTGAAGCACCAGGTCCCCGTCGCTATGGCCTAAAAAACCTTTGGTGTGTTCAATTTCCACCCCGCCCACAATAAATTTGCGCCCCGGCTCCAAACGGTGCAAATCAAAACCAAAGCCGGTACGCTGATAGCTATTTGTACTCACAAGTGCCTCTGCAAAAATTAAATCTTCGGGAGTAGTAATTTTAAAATTGGTGTAATCCGAAGGGACCAACCGCACCGATACGCCTAACTTTTCTACCAGTTGAGATTCATCGGTAGCTTCTTTTTGCGCTCCAAATTTTTCGAGTGCTTCTTCCAAAATCTCCCGCCGGTAACATTGCGGTGTTTGTGCCGCCCAAAGTTTGGAACGCTCCAACGTGCGCATTACCGCACCGTTTTCCCCTTCTTTGACCGTATCTTTGACGGGAACTGCCAGTACCGCGGCTCCTTTTTCAAGGGCCGTTTGCAAAGCATTTTCGATATGGGAAGAAGCTACAAACGGGCGTGCCCCGTCGTGCACAGCCACCACGTCGGCGGATGCATTTATGCAAGACACCCCGTTTTTGACCGATTCCAGCCGCGTTTGCCCGGGATTAGCAAACCTAACCCCTTGCACATAACGCAAAACTACTTCCCGGTTTTCTTCCGGGGTTACGACCACAATTTCGCGCACATGCGGACATTTTTGAAAAGCTTCTATACTGCGCACCACAACCGGTTTTCCGCCAACGGGCAACAACTGCTTGGGGCGGCCCATACGGCTGCCGCTTCCCCCTGCCACAATCACTGCCGAAGCAAAAAAATCGGTTGAAACCGTCATATTACTTAATCTTGGCAAAAATCATACGACCGGAAGAAGTTTGATAAATGGAAGAAACAATCACTTCCACCCGTTTACCAATCTGTTTGCGGCCTTCTTCCACCACGACCATGGTACCATCGTCCAAATAACCAATTCCCTGTTCTTTTTCTTTACCGTCCTTCATCACAAACAAAGACATCGTTTCTCCGGGAAGAATGACCGGTTTTAAGGCGGTAGTTAAATCCGCAATGTTAAGCGTGGTTACTTTTTTAAGTGTGGCTAATTTGTTAATGGTAAAATCTAACGTAACAATTTCCGCATCAAAGCTACGCGCCAATTTTACAATCCGTTCCGCCAGGGTAGCAGCTTTGGGAGTTTTGGAAGTAAAGCGAGTTTCCACTTCTTTGAGTTCTTGCAAGCGGGTAGCTACATCCAATCCACGGCGACCGCGGGCCTGCTCCAGCTTATCTTTGGAAGAAACCATACGGTTGAGCTCATCCATAACAAACACAGGAAGCACAATCACCCCCGACAAGAAATTAATTTCGCACAAATCCACAATGCGTCCGTCTACCAGGGCAGACACATCCGCAATTTTTAAGTGATGCCCTTTGTAAGAAAGACCTTCCAAATCGCGCGATTTAAATAAAGCGGCAAACAGGCCAAACACCAAGAAAGCAATTAAGATATACTCGTGATATTTTTCCCATACAGAAGCATCAATCCCGCCTCCAAAGTTTTGTAATCCGTACGAAATAAGCGCATAGAGCATCAGCCCCAAAAGCACACCCGTGCAGCCAATCATAATTTTAATAAGCCGCATACGTTTAAAAAGTACTTCTCCCGCAATAACAACAGCCCCACAGGCTAAACCTGCTAAAAAGCTGTTCCAGTCCTTTCCTAAATACGTATAGGTAACAAACGGGAACGCCACTAAGGTAGAAATACGAAAAATCCAAATAGGCATAGTTCCTCCAGTATAATATAAATTCCATTATATTCTACTAATTTTTAGGCGGGAAATAAACTTTATTTATTATTTTGTTTCCTTCAATTCAACAAAAAGATTTCTAATCAATTTTTTCGCTTCACAAATGGGAAAATCTTGTTATAATGATGTTACATATGTTTGTAGAGAGGAGGGTCTATGGTAAATACACAACGTCCGCCTAAGTCCTTTATGCAGATTATGTATATGTGCTTGGGCTTTTTTGGTATCCAGTTTGGTTGGGCATTGCAAATGGGAAATATGAGTGCCATTTATTCGCGCTTGGGAGCTAGTGAAGATCAAATCCCCATGCTTTGGCTGGCCGCACCCGTAACCGGGCTTTTGGTGCAACCCTTGGTAGGATATTTTAGTGACCGCACCTGGAATCGTTTGGGCCGCAGACGCCCGTATTTTTTGGGCGGAGCAATTTTCTCAACAATTGCTTTATTTCTAATGCCGCAAGCAACCGCTATTTGGATGGCGGTAATTGCGTTGTGGTTATTAGACACTTCCGTAAACGTAAGCATGGAACCTTTCCGTGCATTTGTAGGGGATATTTTACCGGAAAAACAACGCAAAACCGGTTACGCCATGCAAAGTGTAATGATTGGCGCGGGGGCGGTAATTGCCTCTTTCTTGCCGCAAATTTTGACGTACTTTGGCGTAAGCACTGAAGCCCCGCTGGGACATATCCCGGCTACCGTACGCTACTCCTTTTATATCGGTGCAGTTGTATTATTTTGTGCAATTTTGGCCACTGTAATCACCACGCCCGAATATCCGCCGGCTAATATGGAAGAATTTAGAGTCTTGCAAAAAAAATCGGTTAGTCCGCTCCACTCTTTAAAAGAAATGTGGACGGCCATGATTACCATGCCGCAAACTATGCGCCGCCTGGCCGTGGTACAGTTTTTTACCTGGGCTGCGTTTATGGTGATGTGGGTTTACTTTACCCCCGGTATTGCCAGCGGTGTTTTCCACGCTACGCCCGGCACGCCCGAATATGAAATGGCTGCCAACTGGGGCAGCAGTTGCTTTGGTATTTATAACGGTGTAGCCTTTGTATTTGCCTTTGCACTTTTGTGGTTAACTACTAAATTTTCAGCCAAAATTATCCACATTGTTTGTTTAACCATTGGCGGGCTGGGGCTGGCCAGTTTAGGACTTACCCTTTTTGGTGTACAATTTAGTAAAATGAGCTTAGTTATCCCCATGGTATGTATTGGGATTGCGTGGAGCAGCATTTTATCCATGCCGTACGCAATGCTTTCCAACGCATTGCCGGCGGACAAAATGGGATTTTACATGGGCGTGTTTAACTTCTTTATTGTTATTCCGCAAATCTGTGTAAATCTGTTCTTCGGCCCGTTTATGAAACATGTACTGGGTGGAAGTGCCATTGCAGCCGTGGGGGTAGGCGGAATTAGCTTATTTATTGCCGCCGCTTTTACCGTGTGGGTAAAAGAACATCAAGCTGTGCAACAAGGGTAACGAAATGAAACTGTCTTTTCAAATTAACTATAAAACGGTATGGGGAGAAACGCTCCATGCCGTTTTGCACCGCGCGCATGCCGCGGCTAACGAAAACCAAATTAATATTCCCCTCTCCACCCAAGACGGACAAACCTGGACAGGGCATATTTTGTTAGAATTTAACCAACCGCTGGCGATGGAATATCACTATGAAGTGCGTAACAACGGCAAGACCGTACGCCGCGAGTGGCAATTGGGCGCGCGCATCTTGCCGGTAGATCCCAAGGTGCAGGAATATGTATTGCAAGATACGTGGCGGGATTTACCGCGCGAATCCTGGCTTTACACTAGCGCAATTGCAGACGTATTTCGCTTGCGGGAACGCCAACCGGATAAAACTTTCAATTTATTTAACCGCACTTTAGTTCTGCGTGCTCAAGCCGCGCAACTTACGCAAGACCAGTCCTTATATGTGTGCGGCAGTTCGCCGGAATTAGGCAATTGGGAACCACAAAAAGCAATTGCTTTAACCGAAACAGAACTTAACGAGTGGGATGTTTCTTTAGATATTGACAAGCTACCGGCCCGCATAGAATATAAGTTTTTTATTAAAACCAACGGGCAAGACAAAGTACTGTGGGAAGAAGGCCCTAACCGCGTACTCACCGTCCCGCAGGTGGAAAGCCAATGCGTAAACGTATTGGAAGGATTGCGCCCGCATTTTAAAGAAGCTTCTTTGTTCCGCGCGGCCGGTGTGGTAGTGCCGGTATTTTCGTTGCGTCGTGAAAATGGTTGGGGCGTAGGCGATTTTGGCGATCTAAAAGCTTTAGTAGACTGGGCCGCCGCCACCGGGCAAAAAATAATTCAACTTTTGCCCATAAACGACACCTCGCTTACCCACAGTTGGCAAGATTCTTACCCTTACAATGCCATCTCGGTCTATGCGTTACACCCGTTGTATGTAAATGCAGATGCTTTGCCCAAAGCCGACGAAAAAACTGCTAAAAAATGGGAAAAAGAAGCCAAAGAATTAAACGAATTGGCGCAAGTAGATTACGAAAACGCATTAAACTTAAAACTCAAATGTTTGCTCCATGCGTTTAAAACAAACGGGAAAGAAACCCTAAACTCTGCCGGCTTCCGCCAATTCTTTGCAGACAACGTACATTGGTTGCCGGCGTATGCCATGTTCTGCACGTTGCGCGACACTTACCACACCACGCAATTTACAACCTGGCCCCAATATGCCCAATTTTCATTAGAAGATTTGGCACAATTTTGTATTCCTTCTTCCAAGCAATATGTAGAAGTGTGTTTCTGGTACTACACGCAATTTATCCTGCATACACAGCTTTTAGAAGCGGCCCAATATGCACGGGAACACAAAGTGATTTTAAAGGGAGATATCCCCATAGGGATTTCCCCTAACAGTGTAGAGGCGTGGACAGAACCCAAATTGTTCCACCTAAATGCCCAAGCGGGCGCCCCACCGGATGATTTCTCGGCTACCGGACAAAATTGGGGATTCCCTACAGATAATTGGGAAGAAATGGCCAAAGATGATTACCACTGGTGGATGCAACGTTTTACGCATATGGCCACTTACTTTGATGCGTACCGCATAGACCATATTTTAGGGTTCTTCCGCATTTGGCAAATTCCTTCCCATAGCGTAGAAGGATTACTGGGTCAATTCTCCCCCGCCTTACCATTGAGTGAAGCGGAAATTGCTTCGTTCGGTCTGACCTTTAAGCCGGAGTTTTTAACCCCGCTTATTACGGAAGATTACTTAAACGAAAAGCTGGGTATTTTGGCTAAAAAAGCAAAGAAGAACTTCTTGGAAGAAAACGCAAACGGCACGTACCGCTTACGCGAAGAATATGCCACACAACGCCAGGTAGAAGCCGCATTCGCCGGCAAAAACAGCGAAGATGATTTGCGCTTAAAGCACGGGCTTTACGCGCTGATTTCCAACGTGCTTTTTGTGGCAGATGCAAACGAACCGGCTAAATATCATCCGCGCATTGCGGCGTTAACAGACGGGTACTTCAAAGCCCTGTCGGAAAAAGATCAAAAGGCATTTACCCGCTTGTATAACGACTTCTTCTTTGAACGCCATAACGAATTTTGGAAAGAAGAAGCACTTAAAAAGTTGCCCGGCCTTACGCAAGCTACGCGTATGTTAGCATGCGCCGAGGACTTAGGGATGATCCCGGCCTGCGTAAAACCGGTGATGGACAAGTTGCAACTTTTGTCTTTAGAAATTCAGCGTATGCCCAAACAATTGGGGGCTACCTTTAACGATATTAAAAAATATCCGTATCTGTCGGTAGCTACTCCGTCCACACACGATATGTCCGTGTTGCGCGCGTGGTGGAAAGAGGATAAAATGCTAACGCAAAAATTCTACAACAAAGTCTTAAACCAAAAAGGGCCGGCCCCCG
Organism: Elusimicrobiaceae bacterium; assembly: GCA_017961295.1. GTDB lineage: Bacteria > Elusimicrobiota > Elusimicrobia > Elusimicrobiales > Elusimicrobiaceae > Avelusimicrobium. The sequence goes on along the minus strand of JAGCXL010000031.1, from coordinate 5,873 downwards.
AAGAAGCCACAACCGAAATATGCACGCAAATTATCCGCATGCATTATTGGAGTCCTTCTATGTTGGCGTTAATTGGACTGCAGGACTTAACCGCCATGGACGAAACCTTGCGCGGTAAAGACCCGCAAGCCGAACGTATTAACGTGCCGGCTAATCCGCGGCACTACTGGCGCTACCGGATGCCCATGACGCTGGAAACGTTAGCAAATGCAACCGCGTTTAACGCTAGTATTAAAGAAATGATTGAGTCCGGCAACCGCTAGTTTGCGGTACTTGAAAATGATTAAAACCCCCGGCTAATAACCGGGGGTTTTTAATGACAAAAATCCGCCCCAGTAACGGAGCGGAAATGAAAACCGGAAGGCAACCCCTTTACAACGGAATATTGCCCTTGTGCGGATTTTTCTTCGGGTCGCGTTTCTTTTTAAGCACTTCAAACGCGCGGATAATTTTGCTGCGCGCTTGCGCAGGCTCAATAACCTCGTCAATAGACCCGTTGGTTGCGGCCTGATACGGAGAGGCAAACTTGTCCGAATATTCCTTTGTCATTTTTTGTTTGAGCTCTTCTTTTTTGGCCTCATCGGTTTCTTTTTTAAGGTCCCGCGAGTACAAAATTTCTACTGCCCCGCGCGGGCCCATGACCGCAATTTCTGCAGACGGAAACGCGAAGTTAAAGTCCCCACGCAAATACTTAGAACCCATAGCAATATACGCACCGCCGTAAGCTTTGCGCAATACCAAGGTTACTTTGGGAATAGAGGCTTCGGAATAAGCGTATAACAGCTTTGCCCCGTGACGGATAATACCACCATGTTCCTGGGCGACCCCGGGCAAATAACCGCCCGTATCCACCAATGTAAGTAGCGGAATATTAAACGCATTTAAAAAACGAATAAAGCGCGCGGCTTTGTCGCTAGCGTCACAATCCAAGGCACCGCCCATCACCGCCGGGTTATTGGCCACTACGCCCACCACTTGCCCGCCTAAGCGGATAAAACCAGTTACTACGTTTTTAGCAAAATTTTGGTGAATTTCAAAAAACCCAAAATCATCGGCCAAACGCCAAATGACGTGATGTACGCGAAACGCTTTTTTGGGATCCATTTCACATACCCGTTCCAAAACAGGGACTTCACGGCTGACTAAATCGCTCGTGGTTTGCAGCGGCGGGTTTTCTTCACAATTTTGCGGTAGGAAAGATAATAATTCGCGCACTTGGCGAAAGCAGTCTTGTTCCGACTTGGCCACAAATTGGCATACACCGCTTTTTTCGCTATGCGGGTGGCTGCCGCCCAAGGTATCAAAATCTACTTCTTCGCCGGTAGCGGCTTTCACGGCGCCGGGCCCTGTAATAAACATATGGCTGATGCCTTCCACCATAAAAATAAAATCCGTTAGCGCAGGCGAATAAGCCGCACCACCGGCACAGGGGCCCAAAATAATGGAAATTTGCGGAATCACGCCAGACGCTTTTACGTTGCGGTAGAAAATTTCACCGAATCCGTTTAAGCTGTCCACCCCTTCTTGGATACGCGCACCGCCGGAATCCAAAAGCCCGATGACCGGTATTTTAGCATCTAACGCGCGGTCCATTAAGGCAGCAATTTTTTGCGCGTGAGCCAACCCCAAAGACCCGCCCAACTGGGTAAAATCTTGGGCATAGAGGGCCACTTCTCGCCCGTTAATGCGGCCAAAACCGGTAATTACGCCGTCGCCCTTAATGTGTTTGTCTTTGATACCAAAGTCGCTACAAGAGCTTTCCATCAAACTCTTAAGTTCAATAAAACTGTCTTTATCTAATAAGTAGGAAATACGTTCGCGCGCGGTCATTTTTCCCTTATCGTGCTGGGCTTTTACGCGCTCTTCCCCGGCACCTTTTTGGGCATCTTGGGAAATTTGGCGGAATTTGACGAGCGTGGCAGGGGCCGGCTCGTTAGAAGGTTTGTCAAGTCTGGGGTCTTCAAAGAGTTCAATCATAAAGGGCCTCCTATGTATATTTTACCATTTTTGAGCTTACTTACCTAGCGCTGTACTAAAATAAAATCCAGGGATTAACACGGTGGTTTGAAGGGTGATTTGCGGACGCCCAAGAGCATTGTAAATTTCCAACGCGCGGCCGGAAAATTGCGCTTGGCCGCTCATGATACGCACATCCAAGCTGTTAATGGTGAGTCCGCTGCCAAGCAGCTTAACAACCGCTTCTTTTTGGGTCCACAAACTTGTTAAAAACTCGTCATCCTCGCGCGCGAGTTCTTCGGGAAGGAAAAACGTATTTTTCCACGCGTTAATGCGCGGGGCAACTTTTTCTAAATCAATACCCAGGTATTTGGCTTGCGGAGCAATTGCCGCCACCGCATAACCGTTGCTATGCGTAATGCTAAAGGGAATTGTAATTTCTTTTCCCCCCACCTTAACGGTTGGTTTGCCTACGCCGCCGGGTGTTAAAACTTCAAAATCTGCAAGGGTACCGCCTACGTGTGCAACCAGTAATTTTTTTAATGCAAGTCTGCCCCCGAGCCACTCTGTTTTGCGCTTGGGAAGTTTCAGCGTATTATAAAACGCTTGTTCCTTTTCGCCCAAAACTTCGTTAACCGGGGGCAGATTATTTAAATCAACTACTTGCGTTTGAAACATTATTGACCAATCGCTTGGTAGCCGTGGATTTCCACCCACACGTTGCCTTGCCCGTCAAACACGTAGGCGTCGTGCAAAGTTTTACCGTCGGCCGTAGTGCCTTTGTTTACGCCGTAGAGATACAACCGGGCAGGCGGTAATTGGTTATTCAAAACCGCTACTTCGGCAATCCCGTCCGGCAAGGTCATCTTGTGCGCCACCGCCATATCTTGGAACCCACAGCATTGGAACGCCGCTTCAATGAGCATGGGGTTCGCTAAGAGCGTGTGCGGCGTAGGCCATTGCGGGGCCGGTGTGGTGTTGTAAATGGCTAACGATTCTTGCTCGTTGACGCGCACAATGCCGCCCAACACTTGGAAAGACGGGCCATGGAAATACTTTTGGTAAATTTCCGCCGGCGTTACTTGCAAGGCAGCTTCTAAACCCGTCATGGCTTGCGCTTTTACTTGCTCCCACGTGGACGTAAAATCCGTCAGCGTGCGCGCCGTAAAGTGGCGACGGGTATTACCCATTTTAATACCTTTGCTATTGATGAAATCCGACTCAATTTCCATCGTTACGTCCTCACCGCGCGCTTTCCCGATTACACGCACCGCTTGCGGGCGGTTGCGAAGCAGCTTAATCGGCAAATAGAAATGTACATCTTTGAGTGCCTTGGTTACGGTACCGGTAAGTGCGGTAGACGTTTCAAAGAACGTTTCAATGCCCATCACGCCCGGTACATAAGGGGTACCTTCAATAGCGTGGTCCGCCAAGTACGGGTCGGAGGTTAAGTTAAATTCTTTTTCTACGTGAATTTCAGACCCGCTTACGAGTGACTTTACCTCACCCAAAAAATGCGTAGCTTTGGTAGCATCCGGCCCTTTTACAGGCGCCGCCGCTGCTTTTACGGGAGTAGGTTTGGCAGCCGGAGTTACCGGCGCAGGAGTTGAAGGAGTATTATTTCCTCCGTCATTGTTGGCGGCGAAATCGGCCGCAGAGCCGATTTCGTCCCAATCAAATTTAAGTTGGTGGTCCCAATCTAAGCGGCCCAAAGAACCGGTCAATATAATTTCCGGTACTTGACCGTATACAATTTCATCTAAGAAAATTTGCATACCGTCCTCGGGGTCCACAAAATCTACTCCGTTAGAGCGCAGGAAGGTTTCCACCCCGGCACGCACCCCCATACCCACGTTCTTGTAGGCGCTCATAGCAATGCTAATGGCGCGGTAACCTTGGTTGGTGAGTGAGAAAGCCGATTTGGCTAAATAATCGTTCGCGCTGGCGTAGTCGCTTTGCCCTAAGTTACCGAACTTACCGGCAATGGAAGAGGCGAAAGCGAAGAATCCGTCATCACGCACAATGTTATTGGCCAGGAAGGTGCCAAAGCTGGTAGCTTTTACGTCAAAGATGCGGTAATATTCCGCTGGGTCTTTGTCATAAATCAGTTTAGAGCGTTCCAAACCGGCAAAGTGGATAAGTCCGTCCACGCGCCCATTTTTGGCTTTGATCTTGGTGCAAACTTCCTTCATCATAGCGGCGTTCATTACGTCACAATGGTAGTATTCCACTTCGCTGCCCAGCTCGCGCAGTTTTTGCAAGTTGTTGTAAAGCGTAATGGAATCCTTCACGCGGCCAAAGGCGCGTTCTAAAAGGACCGGCGTAGCTTTTTGGGTGGGATCTGCTTTGAGATCTTCCCAGATTTGCTTTTTAAGAGCCGCCAGTTCTGCTTCGTTCATAGAAGCCCATAGCGGCGTTTTTTCTTGGATTTCAATAATATCCAAAACAATAATTTTGCTATGGTACTGTGCGGCAATTTTTTGGCTGAGCATAGCCCCAATGCCGCGGCCCGAACCTGTAAAGATAATCGTTTTGCCCGCCAGGTCAAAGTGTTTCACGCGGCGATCCAAACGGGTAGGCAAGCCTAAAATGGTAGAGCGTACACCGTCGCGCGTACCAATCATTAAGCGCATATCGCCATGGAGCACTTCGTCCATGGTTTTTTGCGCCATCTCATCGGGCGTAGCGGTAGGTTCAAAGTCCATTAGTTTGGAAATGGCACCGGTACGTTCGTACACATCTTTACGGTAGCAAGTTACACCGCCGGTAAGCGCACCCGCAATGGGGTTAAATTCATCTTTGGTGAAATACCCAAAGTTACCGTCAATCTTGGTGTTCACGGCAAAGAACGTATCGCTATCTGTGCGGTTGGCAAGGCCTTTTTCAAATACGCGCAGCGCAATAAACAACGGCATGACATATTTGGTAAGCTCATTGTGCGGGCTTTGCTTTTTGTCAAATTTTTTGACTGTAGCACCTAATAAATACACAATACCTTGGATATTGGGATCTTCGGCCGCGTAGGCTTTGAGTGCGGCTTCGGTTTCTTCGTATGATTCCCAATTCATAATAGTTGTGTTTTTGCTACGCGTTTTAAGCGTGGTAAACACGTGGTAAGGCACGCCGAGTTCTTTGCACTCTTCCTGATACGCTTTAATGAGTTGCGAGTTATCGGCAAAGATAAGCACCGTGCGTTCTTTGGACAAACGGCGGTTTTCACGCTGGGTAAGCGGAGCATCCGCCACGGTGGTTACATAACGCAATTTTTTCTCGTGGCAATGTTCGCCCCGGTAACCTTCGCGTTCCGGACGTTCCGCCAACGAAACACGTTTTTCAAAGGGCGCTGTTGGGTTGGTGATAAGCGCATCGGATTTGGGCGCGTCCACATGTTCGGCTACCACATGCTCCGGCTGGTGCACAAGTTTGTGCTCCGGCAGAGCATGGCTGGGCTCAAAAGGTTTATTCTCTTGAGCGGCCGGAGCCGGTTGTGCTACCGGTGCGGGAGCAGGCGTTACCGCCGGTTGAGCCGCAGGTGCAGGTTGTGCCACAGGCGCGGCCTGTACGGTTGCGGCCGGTTTACCCGCATTGGCAATTACAAATTTAATGCAGTGGCGAATCGTCGGGTAGTCTTTTAATTGGATACCGTCTTGCTGGGCAATACCATAGTGCTCGCGCATACCGGCAAAGAGTTCGGCTTGTTTAACCGTATCAATACCAAGGTCGGCTTCCATATCCAAATCCAAATCAAGCATATCCTCGGGGTAACCGGTCTTTTCCGCAACCATGGTAACTACTTCTTTGGTTACGGTCGCTTCATCTAAGTTAGCGGCAGCTTTGGGAGCCGGAGCAGCTACAGGAGCCGGTTGTGCTACCGGTGCGGGAGCAGGCGTTACCGCCGGTTGAGCCGCAGGTGCAGG
>JAGCXL010000030.1 GCA_017961295.1 Elusimicrobiaceae bacterium | reverse complement strand
TCAAAGCGACCCTAACTTTAGAATCGTGGCAACCAACGTAACTCGCGACACACAAACGGTAGAATTAACTGTAAAAATTACCCTCGGTTACAACTTAGATGTTGCTTATGTGCTAAACGGAGCGCAGTTACATAAGAAATTCTACTACAAAGTACGCGACGGAATTAAACACGGACCCAACTATAAGCCCGCTATGTAAGGTCAATTTAGTACAAGGAGTAATCAAATGAAAAAATTAGCATTCGCTGTATTCGTCGGAATATTTTGTTTAGGTGCAACAAATGCGTTCGCCCAAACAAAAAAAGAAACCACCCAAGAAAAGATTATCCGCTTGGAAGTGGAAAATAGAGTATTAAATGAACGCGTAACCGCTCTAACACAGGAAATTGCGTCTTTGCAGTCCCAATTAGCCGCCGCCAAGGCCCAACGGCCTCAGGCCACGGCAACATATACGCAAGCTAAACCTACAGTCAAGCCGTATTACGCCAACGCACAAATCCAACAAAAATGTGAAAAATATACGAAATGTGCGGAGTTTGCATCTAAAACGTACCAATATTACAGTCAAAAATATAAACATTTCCAAATTACTAAAGTTTCGGAAGAGCAATTTTTTGACGCGCCGGGTATTTTCGGAGGGAGCGGCGAAACCGTTTATAAATTATGGCTTTACACCAACTTGCACCCTCAATACCCTTGTATGTATGTACGTTGGGGCAAGGGACAAAACCCGACTTCGTGGAAAGACAAAATGGAACTCTCTGTCCCATATGCAAACTAGTAAGACCTGTTAGATAATAACCGCCCTTTGCACTTGGCAAAGGGCGGTATTGTATACATAACAGGCCAACAGTTTTAACATTTTATAGAATACAAATATGCGTAAAGTAGGAATTCTGTTTTTACTCGTTTACGGCCTTACTCTGCATGCGCAGGGGACGGGTGCGTTGGCAAAAATGGACAAACTTCTGCTTGGGGCCGCACGTTTCCGTGGATCACCCATGTTGTATCGTCACATACCACATTCAAATTTTCCACCGCCAACCCAATATAATAAGCAATTTGCGCGTATGGAAAAAACGTTACAACGCAATATCGTTGTCAAAAAACCCGACAATATATTTTTAGTAAATTATACGCATACAAGTTCTGCTCATGAAAAATACCAACAGGTTATGAGTAATTTTTTGGCATTTAAACAACAAGCAGATCCTTTTTTGTATTACCAAACCAAAGATAAACGTCCCCTGGAACCTGAAGAAACACGGCAATGGCTAGAGCGTATTTACAACTTAAAACAACAATTAGCTTCTTTACGTACTATTGTAAGCGTACGAGAAGAAAGCGTGCAAAACGCGTACCATTATTTAAATGAGGTATTGCGCACCGTAGCCCCGGATGTGGCCTTACTAACCGTGCCCCAACCCTATCAAAAACGGCAGGACCGCGTGTATAAGGAAGAAGAATTTTTCTTGCGCCCACCTTCACACAATTTTTTGTTTCGTACCCTGCAACGGGCCGGAATCACGGTGGGAGGAGTTAAACCGTTACCTAAAAATTTGAAGATAGCTGTATTTAATGACAGTACTTTTTTACTTAACGACTTAAAAAAATGGCAAAAAAATGGAAGATTATTTCCTACCCATCAGATAATGTTTTCAAATGATTCGTATAGTTTATTACAACAAATACATAAGCGAATTTTTGTTCCGGATGTAATTATTACAGATATTTGCTCACATACCGCCCCAAACGGAATTAGTTTAGCCCTAGAATTGCGCAATATCGGCTACAACGGAGTCATCTTGGCATTAACACAGTATAAAGAAGAGGAAATTAGCGGTAAATTTTTTATGGAATATGGTATTGACGGCGTGATTTCCAGCGCGGATATCTTTTTGACCCCTGCTATACGTCCCCGTATCTTACAAGCATTGCAGTATCATTTTTATTATAGGGATTTGCATGGGTGGATGCGCTAATAATTATAAGAGGGACCGAAAGACCCATATGCGTTGGGTCTTTTGACCTATGGCGTTATGGGCAATCCATAAGTTAAAATGAGAGTATGTTTCGTTGTATAAGGACTATTAAAATGAAAAAACTAGCATTAGCCATACTGGTAGGGATCGTCTGTTTAGGTGCAACTAGTTCGTTTGCCCAAACAAAGAAAGAAACCACGCAAGAAAAAATCTTGCGTTTGGAAGTAGAAAACCGAATCTTGAAAAGAGAAAACCTGTTACTTCAAGAACGTTTATCTGCATTGGAAGAGAGAAAACCATACTATTTAACATTTGAAATCCAAAAAAAATGTGAAAAATATCCACGATGTAAAAAAATGGTTGAAAAGCATTATGGTAGAAACCCTGCATATCAGATTATTTCCATAAAAACCAAAGAGCAGGAAGCCTTTTCTTTCCCCGGATTTTCTCGAGGTTATAAAACCCAAACACGTCTTGAAGGAACTTGTCGAGGAGAACACGGCCCTTGCTTTTTCAACATCATTGTGGCGCATGACGGGAAACCAATACAATAATTTTATGAGGAAATAACACCATGCGAAAAAGAACTATAGCCATACTGGTAGGGATGATGTGCTTAACAGCCACGTCTTCCTACGCTCAAAAAAACCTAGTTAAAGGATTAACGGAAGCTCTGTCTTCTACAGCAACGGCTGCTGTGAGCGCACAAGTGGAAAGACAGGTAGCCCGCGCCACCTTAGGTGCACAATTAGAACGGCAATTAGCCAGTCAGATTACGCAATATCATCCTGTTTTTGGATATACGCTTCCTACCAAGCCCGTTCTCTCTCACAACTTAGATTTACGCACGCCTTTCCATAGTGCCGAGATGGATCCCACCGCTTTAATACAAGTGAAACCCATTTTAGACAAACGCCGCATACAAATCGCTTTTGAGATGTATAAAGAGTTAGACATCCCGCAAACAACCCAAATGCTCTATTTGTGGGGTTTGGCACACCCAAAAACAAACTTATTAAAGGTCGCATCCCACATAGGCGGTTGGGAGTATGTTCTTCAAAGGGAAGGTATGAACCAAGTAATCAAGGGGTACAGAGCCGCCGATTATGACAATAAACTAGAAAATTTACCGAATATTCTTTTCCTAAAAATGTTAACAAGTTCGCAGTTTATTTCACAAAGTTATGCTGAACTCTATGAAAATATAACTTGCTATCCCCAACATATTACGCTAAATGAATATGGCTTCCCGGTAGAAACAATGTATGCAGATTACGCCAAAAAGTTGGACCTCTATTTAATACTATCTAACCCCAAAGAAATGGGAGCGTATAATAACGCTGGGAAATATACTCCGTTCGTGCTTACCAAGGAAGAACACGAAGCGGCGGATGACCTACTGGCATTGCGGATGAGAGAAGACAAAATGCCCCAAAATCCTACTGCACGTGATTTGTTAGGTCTAGCATATAACCGCTTGGCAACGCACACCGTTCCCTATTCCAAGATAGGATTAAGCCTAGATACTGGCCGTTGGAATGTGGACAGCGATTATAAAACATACCCCAATTACAAAAATACACAACTTTACCGTACTATTAAAGGTATGCTTAAAGGAGAAAACCCGGAGTCTTACCCGGACAATGAAATGGAGGCGGGCCAAAACGATATAGATATTCTTCACTTGTTTGTTTTGGATGCCGTAATGGGTGGTGTAGACCCAAACAATTTAAAAGAGGTGGACCGTGTTCTTACTGCTTTTGACAAACTGATTGCGCTCTCTCCGTGGTGGGAACAAGTTGATAAACATTTGGAAATCTTACAAGATAATTTAAGATTTGTTTTTAGGGACCTCATTCTCTTTAATTATAATAAAGAAATCAAATTGAGCGATACGACAAACCCGCAATGGTTT
>JAGCXL010000029.1 GCA_017961295.1 Elusimicrobiaceae bacterium | reverse complement strand
TTATGCACTTTTATATAGCTATCGTGGCGGTGCCAAAATGGAGTTGGGCGACTATCAAGGTGCCGAGGAAGACGTAAACCGTGCCATTGAATTGGAACCTAATGGCGGTGGTCATTGGTTTGCCCGTGCCTTACTAAAAAACGAGATGAAACGCCCCAGAGAAGCATTGGCAGATATCAATAAAGCCATTGAATTAGAACCGGAAGCTGATGCAGAGGTTTATTTAAATCGTGGATTTATCAAAGAAGACCTAAAAGATTGTAAGGGAGCAATTAAAGATTTTACCCACGTAATTGAATTAAATCCTACAGAGGTATTGGCATATACGCGACGCGGGCTGTGCCATGGTGCGGTAGGAGAGTATAAAGCAGCGATTGCAGACTTTACGCGAGTGTTAAAATTAGATCCCTCCTCCGGTTTTGCGTATTACATGCGGGGAAATCTTTATTTAGGAAGAAAGAATTACCCAGCAGCAGTGGCTGATTATACGAAAGCAATAGAGTTATCCCCTGAGGAAAATCGTGTCCAAGCCTACCAATTCCGTGCACGGGCCAAACAAGCCTTGGGTGATCTAGCCGGAGCGCAAGCTGATATGAAAAAAGCGCAAGAATTGGCCATCACTAAATAGAGTTTACAGAGCAGGTTAGTTTTCATTTCAGGAGAAATACATGCGTGTTAATCAAATGGTGCTCAGCATATTGATAGGGCTTGGGCTTATCTGTTTATTTTTATGCTTTTTAGCCCTCAAACCAGCTTTGAACAGTTTTCACAAAATGTTCGCTCCTGCGAAAGATTCTGAAGAGGTGGTACAGAAAGAAGAATCATCCGTCCCTCTGCAAAAATCTACATGGGGAGATGACTTGTCAGTTGAAGTTCGGCCATTAGTTGCATTAAGTGGAGTTTCCAAGCAAAAGGTATTTGCGTTACGCAAACAAGCAGTAGCTTCCTCTCCCTTTGCTCGTCAAAATTATGAGCCTTCTTCGGAAGTGTTTGGAGGAATTGTATCCGGAAAACCCTGGATGGCAGCCACCGCTTGTTCTGACCCCAAAACGCGTAAGCATTATACACAAGGACTTTCTGAAGAAACTCGATTCATCAACAACCCCACAGCTCTTGTAATGTTGGAAATGCCTTTTGTTTTTCCTTCAAATGCAAATTGGTGTACGCGGGAGGATGCCAATTTGTTGCCTCATAAAATTACATATGATGCCTTGCGTGGAGAAATAACCCTTACGTATTTAGCTTTGCCTTTTCAAACACGTAAAGATAACACATTTTATGCCTTCAACGGGCTTAACGCCCGTGATTTGGGCTATCCCTATATATATGTGGATCCTAATCGCTCTACCTACCTTGTAGAGTTTCTAAATAAAGACAATGTTTCTACCGAAGTTGTAAAACTACAAAATTATTTGCATGTAGGACCCTCGTGCGGTGCAAGAGGTGGATGTAATAACGGTTCTCCTCGACAACCTATGTTGGAGTTCCATGAAGATATATCTCCAGATTCCAACGGAAAGGAGATATATATTAAATTATGGAAAGAAAAACCAAATAATGTTAACGACACCGCTGATATAGTAGAACGCATTATTATTGGAACATCAGAAATGTAAGTTCGAAGACGTTGTGTTGGTTTTTAAACCATACAATAAATTTTTGTGGGCAAAATTTAAAAATTTGTTCGTCGATAACAGCAAGTATCAAATATTAACTTGACTTCTGGGTCGTTATAAGCGGTAATGTGTATAGGAGAGAAATATGACCGATTACACACAATTAACCGCACGGGAATTACGTCTAAAATGGGCCGAAATCATAGGCCGGCCTATACCGCCAATCGGGCGTAGTCTAATTATCAAATACTTGTTATGGTATGAACAAGCCAAGCGTGAGAAAATTTCTCCACTTGGCTTTTTCTATGAAGTAAAACAGGCTGCCAAAAACGCGGATTGTCATCCAAAAGCCACATTGGAAGTGGGCTCCAAAATGGTCCGATCCTACCAAGGTACCAAATACGAAGTAGAAATTATCCCCCAAGGGTATTTGTATAAGCTCAAAACCTATAAAAGCCTATCCGGTGTAGCCAAAGCCATAACAGGCAAGAGTTGGAACGGAAATATATTCTTTGGAGTGAAGAAATGAGTGATAAGAAAATACGTTGCGCTATCTATACACGCAAATCAACCGAAGAAGGATTAGAGCAAGAGTTTAATAGTCTACAAGCCCAGCGGGAAGCATGTGAAGCATACATTAAAAGCCAAAAGCATGAACATTGGCAACTTTTATCTGCCGAATACGATGACGGTGGATATTCTGGTGGTAACATGGAACGCCCGGCGCTAAAAAAGCTTTTATTGGATGTCCAAAACAGACTTGTAGATATTATCGTGGTGTACAAAATAGACCGCTTAACCCGTAGTTTAATGGACTTTAGCAAAATTGTGGAGATATTAGACAAGCATAATGCTTCGTTTGTGTCCATTACCCAGCACTTTAATACCACTACAAGTATGGGGAGATTAACGCTTAATATGCTACTCTCTTTTGCCCAATTTGAGCGGGAAGTAACGGGGGAGCGCATCCGCGATAAAATCAGTGCAAGTAAAAAGAAAGGAATGTGGATGGGAGGCAAACCGCCTCTAGGGTATTATCGTAAAGATAAAAAGATATACCCGGATGAAGAAAAAACAGAACTTGTTAATAATATATTCAAAAAGTATGTTGAATTTAAAAGCACTACACTCCTAAAAGATTGGCTAAATAAACAGGGGCATAATATCTCTGTTGGTAACTTGAACTGTATCTTACGCAATAAAGCCTATATTGGTCTTGTAGGCCACAAAGGAACATGGTATCCGGGGGAACACCAAGGGATCATAGATAAATCTTTGTTTGAACAGGTCCAAATGGTAATGGCCGATAATCGCATTAACCGCCAACATTATAACCCGAGTAAGAGCCTTTTGGCGGGCAAGTTATATGACGATAAGGACAATGCTATGAGCCCTAGTTGGAGTACAGGTTGCAGCGGTAAAATATATCGCTATTATGTAAGCCAAGCCATTATCCGTAAAGAGCCAAGCAAACTAGGTAAAATCGGCAAAGTGTCCCTACCGCAATTAGAGAATTTTATAGATAGTTGGTTTGAGCAATTCTTACGCGAAAAGCCTAAAATACACCCTTATATCCAACATTTTGAAGTATCCAAGCAAAAGAAACTCCTAAAACTTTTATTTTCCTACGCAATAACCAGAGACATAGAAAAAGCCCTAATCAAGCATATTAAACTAAGACCTAACGAAGTAGAAATAACCTTACATACAGAGCAAGTAGTAGAACTGTTCAATTCAATTTATGAAAACCGGAAAATGCGCCCACTCAAACCCGAAGAATTGAAACAAGAAAGCACCTATACAGAGCCGTATCATATCGGAACAATAGCCAACGGAGAAAAGATAATCGTGGGGCAGTTTGTAGAGCCGAAGAAACGCCCTAATAGCGAACTTATCAAAATCTTAAATCAGGCTTACACATGGCACCAAGATGTGATTAGCGGTGCAAGCACACAAGATATAGCTAAACGAGATAAAGTATGCGTGCAATATGTTCGCAGAATCCTCAATTTAAGTTTTTTATCCCCTAAAATTGTTCGTGCTATCCTAAATGGTACTCAACCGGCTGATTGCACACTCAAAAAATTGCTCTCTATCAAATCCTCGAATTGGCAAGAACAACAAAATAATATAAGTTTGTAATTATAAAATAATGTATTAAATAATATATAATGGTTAAAAGCATTATCGATGAAGGATACAATTTTTATATGGCCTATAAAATAACAGCATCAGAAAGGACAAATGAAAAAGCTTCTGATACAGAAACGAAAGCTTTGTTGTATTTGATGAATTTCCATCCCCGTAAGGATGATATCGATTTTTTTGTGATAGATTTTTTTAATGATGTGACAGGAACCAATTGTTTGCAAGATGAGGCCTTTGATGTCCAGGCAAAAGGGAAAAATAATATGAATCCTAAACAATTGGGACGAGCCTTAGTAACTCTTTTTAAAAATTATTTGTCCGACTTGAGGTTTGTCGATTATATATTATTTGTGAACGGGATTTCCTCATCATCCCTGCTGAAGGATCAAAAGAATATTCTTAGAATTGAAGATTTTGCGCCTAAGGCTCAAAAAGCTATAGTTGAGGGTTTGAAGGCAGAAGCAAAGAAGAAGACATATATACAACAAGATTTAATTTGTGATGATAAGATTGAAAACTTTTTACAACAAATTTCATTTGTGATTAATGATAGAACGAAAGAAGAATATATCCGTGCAATTATGCAAGGGGAACAATTTGTTATTGATGATTCCGATTTGTATTTGCAAAAAATTTTTGATGAAATAAGAAAAACACAATTTGCGAAGAAAATTCCAAATGTAGAAGGAATCACCATTAAATATTTATCTGATTTCAGTAAATTTAATAAACATTTGTCAGTAAATGAAATTAAATTGTTGGTTTTAAGTCGTCTTTTAAATAAAAATTCTCTAACGGAAAGTGTCCCTGTTAGTTTTGTTAATTATTTGGCATCGATTAATAAAAATGCAATAGAACAGAAAGAATTGATAGAGGATTGTAGTAGCAAGATTTTTTTAATGGTATATGATAAAAATAATGGAAGCGCTTATTGGAAACTTTTTGGAGATATTTATTCCTTGGTCAAATCTCCTCAATGTATTGATGCCAATATAGAAATGATTTATCAATTGTTGCCTAGAGAAGAAATATTGGCAATCCGCCACCTGGATCGTAATGCTGTTTTGTATTTCATTGCTCTTGTAAAGGATTCTGTGAAATGATAATTGTAAAAAAAATAGCCATAGGGAACGAACGAGAGGCCTTTATTGAGAAGGGGCTAACTAATGGTTGTAATATTATTTTCAGCTATGACAATAATAAAGGAAAAACCATTATCCTCCAAGCAATAGGCTATGCATTAGGGAATGAACCCATATTCCCAAGTGGATTTGAGTACAAAGATTTGTATTTTTATATTGAATTGAAACATGGTAAAAATCTGACTAAAATTTGCCGGAGAGATCATTCTTTTATCATTAAGCATAATAACCAGTTTTATTTATATGATTCCATTTCTGATTTTAAATATTTCTTTCACGAACATATATATCCGTTACCTAGAATTCTAAAAGACAAAGATAATGTTCCCAAAATGGTAGATCCTTTGTTGTTTGTTCAATTGTTCTTTGTTGGACAAGATGCTAGGGATACATCCACTATCTTTCATAATTCATATTACACGAAGAATGATTTTATGAATTTGATTTATACTTGGAAGGGGTGTTGTATTGTAGAAGATGGAGTTAAGCCTGAAGAAATAAAGAAGCTTCTGTCAGAGTTAAAAGAGGAACGGAATCTGTTGATAAAAAAATCCGAAACAATTAATAAAATATCGGAATCAATAGCGTATGTAAGCTATATTCACAATCAGAAACAAATCAATGACAAAATAAATTTTTTAGAAAGCAAGAATACTGAATTAAACGCTTTAAAAAAGAGAATTAATCGCCTTTATAATTCAAAAATAAAAAATAAAAATTTATTGAACGAATTAAATTCGCTAAATAGAGACCTTAATGAGGGAAAGTTAAAATGTTTGGATTGTGGATCTAATGTTATTGGTTATGAAAATTCCAATAAAAATGTTTCTTTCGAAATCTCCGATGTAGAGACTCGTAACAATATTCAAAATGTGATTAATAGGAGAATAGAAAGTGCCGATGATGAAATTGAAAAACTTTCAGCCCAAATGAAAGTATTACAACAAGAGATACGGGAGCTAATGAAAGATAATGATTTAACTGTGGAGAATCTACTACTATCAAAACAAGAAATTTTAAATATCGATGATATAGACAAGCAAGTTGTTGCAATAGATGAAAAAATCAATGTGTTAACGCAAAAATTGAATGCTTTTGCTGAAAAAACCAAACTTATCAAATCTTCAAAAGAACAAATAGACAAACAAATCGTTACTATAATGAATCAATTTTACAAAGCTGTAGATCCTGATGGGAGACTTTCTTTCGGAGCATTATTCTCTCAAAAAGGTGAAAATTTTTCTGGAAGCGAGAATACAGAGTTTTATTTGGCAAAATTATATGCTTTGGCATGTGTTTTACAACATCCTTTTCCTATTATGGTTGATGGATTCCGTGAGGGAGAAGTCGCATCAGAAAAGGAAGATGTAATATTGAATTTTTTTCTAAAATTACCTAATCAAATTATTCTAACTACAACCTTAAAAGAAGAAGAAAGAGACAAATACCTCAACAGATCTTCAATAAATCCAATCAATTATGAGCGAAATCAATCTAGCCATATCTTAAATTCGTCCTATGTGGATGATTTTTGCGATATTCTCAGAGATATGAATTTGTCCCTGCGAAAGAAATAATTACGGCATTTTGGGTAGTGATAACAAAATTATGCCTCTTCTGCACGACTTCCTACCCAATCCCGTCAGCATAAAAACAAAAAATTCTCCATAATTTCCAAAAACACGCCAAAAACCACATGCTCAAAGTCGTTCATAAAAAAATCCCCGTCGGGCGCTATGTCTAACGGGGATAAATGCTAATTATTCAAAACTAAAATACGGAGTCGACGAGATTCGAACTCGCGGTCTCTGCCTTGACAGGGCAGCGTGTTAACCAGGCTACACCACGACTCCTTAACTACTTATATAGTATATCTTATTTTGGGCCAATCGTCAATTTGGAGGGGGCTACTCGTCAAACGTTCCCCACAAAATCTGTTCCAGTTCTAATTCCACGCCAAATTGCTCTTTTACTTTTTGGCGCACTTGGTCCATTAAAATTTTAATATCTTCCGGCGTGGCATGATTGAAATTGACAATAAATCCGGCGTGCTTTTCGGACACTTTGGCCCCGCCTACTGATAACCCGCGTAGTCCCGCCTCGTCTATCAAACGCGAGGCATAATCCCCTACCGGGCGTTTAAACACACTCCCGGCAGACGGGAATTCCAGCGGTTGTTTTTCCACGCGGCTGTGTTGCACTTGGCTGCGGGCCGCGAGTAGTTGGGTAAAATTTCCGGGACTAAGCTTAAACCCGGCGGACAAAATGATGCAGGGCGGTAGCCCTTCTACTTTACGGTAAGAAAATTTTAAATCACTTTTTAATAAAGTGGCGGGGCGGCCCTCAAGGTCCATAATATCAAAATATTCTAGGCAGTCGGCCGTTTCTTGCCCGTAAGCTCCGGCATTCATATAGACGGCTCCACCCACGCTTCCTGGGATTCCGGATAGTTTTTCCATACCGGCCAACCCGGCTTTACAGGCCAGCTCGGCCACTTTATCCAGCGGTGCCCCGGCTTGGGCTTTGATGGTATCCTTTTCTACCAGAATACGATTCATCTTTTTGGTAGAACAAGTAATGCCACCTATTCCTTGGCTGCCCACTAAAATATTAGAGCCAAACCCTACAACGCGCAAGGGGATATTATCGGTGCGGGCTAATTTAAGTACAAACTCCCATCCTTCAGGCGTTTGCGGATATACATATACTTCCGCCGGGCCGCCCGTACGATAGGTAGTATGCAAGGCCATAGGCTCGTTGAGCAAGCAGTCCTCGCCGAAAAATTCTTTAAGTGCGTCTTTATAACTCATTAAAAGCTAAGGCCGATTCCACCGGTAAAACCATGGCTGTCTTTGGTAACAGTATAACCTACAAAGCCGGACAATAAGGGAAGCGGACTCATGTTCAAACCCACCATACCGCGTAACTGGCCGTCGGAAGAAGAACGGTTGTTGGCAAAACCGCGGGTTTTAATGGTGCCGTAGTCATATCCTACACCGAAGTAAGGAGTAAAAATCAAAATTTCGGCAGAAGCTACCGCGGAAAGAGAGTAGTGATCATTGGTGTACCATTCCGTACTGCCTCTATCATAAAATCCACCAAAGTTTAAGTTTAAGAAATTAAGCACGTTCATTTGGTAGGTTAAACCACCGCCGATGGATTTGTAGCCGTTTAAATCGGTTCCGCGCAATACTACGCCTACATCAATAACGGGAATTTTTGTTTCCGCCACCAAATAGGGTTGCACTACATAACTGTCGCTGGAAATATCATTGTTGGAAGAAGTTTTAAATACGCTTAAACTTACGCCCAAACTAGCGGCCGGGAAGGTTTTGGCGTTTCCGGTGTTAAAATCAATCATACCCATGGTAGCAGTTAAATCTCTATTATAGGCCGACAAGTTAGAATTTGCGGAATAGTGGGCGTGGAAATCGTCCCCCATGTTGGTAGCATAGGCAAAAGCGCCTGTCATAAAAAGTGCGGTTAGTAACAACAGAAATTTTTTCATACAAGTTCTCCGTTTGCAAAAGGTTTTAGATATATAATATCATAGAAAAAGAGGGGAGTATTTAGCAACCCCAACTACATTTTTATAATTTAAGGAGTTTGTATGATTAGCCCGTTAGCCGGAACTTTAACCAAGCAGCGCATTGATGTAAAAAACCTACGTGAGGAATTTTTTAACCCTTCTCAAAAACCGGTTGCGGTAAAGTTTGGTACTTCGGGGCACCGCGGGCAATTGGGTGCGGGCTTTTGTGCCTTGCACGCTAAGGCCATTGCGCAAGCCGTAGCGCGTATCCATCAAGAACAACATATTACAGGGGCTGTATTGGTGGGGGGGGACACACGGTTAATGTCGCGTGATACGGCTGATTTGTGTGCGGAAGTATTAGCGGGGAATGGTATTACCGTAGTACTGCCGGATATGCCGGTTCCAACCCCGGTGTTTTCATTTGAAATTTTAAGCGGGCGTGTTTGTGCGTGTTTAAACGGTACGGCTAGCCATAACCCGCCGCAAGATATGGGGTTAAAATATAATCCTTCCCATGGGGGGCCTGCCGATAGTGCTTTGACCGGTCAAATTGAAAAATATGCCAATGAGTATATGGCGCACCCGGAGCAGATTAAAACCATTTCTTTGGAGCAGGCGCGTACCAAAGGGCTTGTTAAAAATGCCGATATTATCACCCCGTATGTGACGGCTTTGTCTAAATATATTGACTTTGCCAAAATTGCCAACGCACCTTTAAAATTTGCGGTGCACCCGTTAGGCGGGGCGAGCTTGGCTTTTTACAAAGCTATTAAAGAAAAATACGGACTTAAAAATTTAGATATCGTCAGCACCGAGCAGGACCCCACTTTTTATTTTATTCCCATTGATCACGACGGTAAAATCCGCATGGATCCGTCTTCCAAGTATCCCATGTCTCCCTTAATCAAATATGTGGAAAACAAAGAGTACGATTTTGCCGGAGCAAGTGATCCCGATTCGGACCGCTTTGGTTGTGCTACGCCAAAGGGAGGGCTTATTTCGCCCAACCATGCCCTTTGCGTAATGGCAGATTATCTAGTGCGTCACCAAAAAATTAAAGGGGCTAGTGCTATTGGCCGCACGTTGGGAACTACGGCTTTACTAGACCGTATTGCCGCTAGTTATAAGCTGGGGCTGGATGAGGTAAATGTAGGTTTTAAATACTTTGTGCCCGGACTACGTGAAGGGAAATATGTGTTAGCCGGGGAAGAGAGTGCGGGTATGTCGGTCAGCGGTTGGACAACGGAAAAAGATGGCATGTTTGCCGTTTGCCTTTTAATGGAAATTGCCGCTACCGATGGAGATATTGCCGCGTTGTATGATAAACTAACGGCCCAGCATGGCACTCCATACTACACCCGCGTGGATATTCCTACCGATGAAGCCACTAAAGCGCGTGTTAAAGCGATGAAAGCGGCCGACTTTGCTACCGTCAAAGAGGTGGCCGGCGAAAAAGTGCAGCGCGTGCGCGATACGGACGGTATTAAGATTTATTTGGATAAATCTTGGTGTTTGGTACGCCCGTCCGGCACGGAAAACATTTTAAAAGTGTATGCCGAAACATTTGTAAGTGAGAACCACTTACAAGAGCTTATTGAAGCCGCGCAAAAGTTACTCAAATAAACCAAAATATTTCAAAAAAGAACCTCGCTTAACGCGAGGTTCTTTTGATTAAAGTGAAATTAGGTGCGGCGGTCTAAAATATAGAAACTGCCCTTTTCATGTTGTTTGGCCAAACATTTAAGTTCGCTACCAATGCCGCTAACTTGGGCAAATGAGGTTAAAGGCCGTTTAGTATTATGCACAATGCCGATCCCCATAGCTAAGAACGGGAACTGTTCGGTCTCTCCTTTGCGGTTGGTGGATACCATGTACCCTTGGGCTTGGTCTTCGGGCGAGTAAAAGGAAGGAGCAATTTTATCCATTTGGGTAGCAATTTCTTGTGCAATTTTTTCGGCTTTATCAAATGTACAGACGGCAATAAAATCATCCCCGCCGATGTGACCTACAAAGGCGTTAGGATCTTGCTTGGCTGCTTGAACAATAATATCCGCGGCCGTTTTAAGGGCGCGGTCACCCGCTTCGAAACCGTATTTGTCATTAAAAGATTTAAAATTGTTTAAATCGCAATAGAGCACCGCAAAAGGTTTGCCGGTGGCAATTTCGCGCTCTACCCGCGCCTGTATAGAGGGATTGCCCGGCAAGTGAGTAAGCGGGTTGGAGTCCATTTTTTGTTGGCTGCGTTTTAAAAGTAATTTAACACGGGCCACAATTTCGTCTTCGTCGGCGGGCTTGGTTAAATAGTCGTCAATATCCAAACCCAGGCCTTCTAATTTGGTAGATTTGTCGGTAACGGCGGTAAAAATGATAATCGGGGTGTGCAAATATCCCGTGCGGCTGCGAATTTCTTTGACGACTTCAAAGCCTGTTTTTTTAGGCATTTCATAATCTAAAATCAACAAATCGGGGTTTTCTTTATAGGTTTTTTCAATGGCTTCTTGCCCGTCCTGTGCCTGAATGACTGCAAAGCCGGCATTGGTGAGAATTTCACTCACCAAAAAGCGGATCGCGTGGGAGTCGTCAGCCAAGAGTATTTTTTCCATAGCTATATTATAAGCAAATGCACAACCTTACGCAAGGCCTACGGTTTGTATAGAAAGGAAAGAAGTAAATTTTTTTCGTGGTCGCGCCGCCAAGAGAAAAAGTTTTCTTTGTCTGTGCAAGTGCAGTAATAAGGGGTTTTGATATTTTTTTCCGGCATGCCGGCTTGCGCAAGTTGGCGTTTAATTTCAATGTTTAAATCTACAAAAAATTTCCCGTTTTTATGGATAAGGGCATCTGCTGAAAATTGCTTAGCAACATCTTCTTGCACTTCAAAAGAGCACGCTTGAATATGCGGGCCCAGCCAGGCACTTAAATGTAAGTCAGGGGCTGTTTTTAACAACTCGCGCGCGACCTTGCCGGGAAGCCCTTGCACAACGCCTCGCCAGCCGCAATGCGCTAAAGCGGCGTGGGAGCCCGTTTCGTCCCATAAAAACAGGGGCACGCAATCGGCCGTAACAATAGCCGCTCCCCACTTAGCAGGGAAGGGGGACAATAACCAAGCGTCGGCATCTTGCACCGTTTTTTGAGAGAGTTCTTGCGCACTTTGGGGTGACGAAATGCGGATAATTTTATCGCTATGTATTTGATGAAAATGTAAAATGTGCTGCGGGTTTAACCCTAATTCTTTGTATATGGGGATTTGATTGGGTATTTCGCGCATATTGCCGCTGTGACGCGACAATGTACCGCCGATTAAACCACAGGATAACAGGCATTTGTCTGTATATATTTTCATACTTTTTTAAGGGTGGCGCGTGCGGTTTTTTCCCCTAAAAGTTTTTGAGCGGAACGGGTAAATTTATCGGGGGCATCACTAGCGTATAACTTTACGCGTCCCCGGCCTATGGCCGCTAAATGGTGCGTCTGTAAAAACAGAGAAACGGCGCGGGCTAACGTGTCGGCCGAATCCACAAGGGTTACTTGCGGGCCCATAATTTTTGCAATCAGTTTTTTTAAAATCGGGTAATGGGTACAACCCAAAATAACCGTATCGGCCCGGCTTTTTTTGACAGGTTGCAGATATTCCTGAGCAATTAGTTTGGCGGCAGGTTTATTGGAAAATCCTTCTTCTGCCAAGGGAACAAATAGCGGGCAGGCCTGTTGAAAAACCTTGGCGTGTTTGCACCGTTTGGCAATCGCTTTTACGTACGCGCGGCTTTCTACCGTTCCTTGAGTACCTAAGACGGCAATTTTGTGGTTTTGAGTAGCTTTTACTGCGGCATCGGCTCCGGGTTCAATTACTCCTACGATAGGAACGCTTAGTTTTTTTTGCAACGCGGTTAAAGCTTGGGCTGAGGCGGTATTGCAGGCCACCACGATAAGTTTTACTTGGCAGGACTCTAAAAATCGGGCTACTTTTAGGGCCAGTTGCGTAACGGCGGCTTTGGATTTTCCGCCGTAGGGAACATTGGCCGTATCCCCAAAATAAATTAAATGTTCGTTTGGCAATGCTTTGCGCAAAGCACGCAAAATGGTAAGTCCGCCGATGCCGGAATCAAACACGCCGATAGGTTGATTATTCATACTACTACTATTATAGTAATTTGCCAAAGCCGGAACAAAGCGCTTTTTTTGTGCTACAATAAATGTATGAGAAAGTTTGTCGTTTTATTCCTGCTCATCTTTTTTGCTATATCTGTTGCAAGAGCTCAGCAAGCTTCGCAACCCGCCCCGTTGTTGGTGGGGGGAAATTTTTCTACTCAATCAAGTAATTCCACTCAAGCCCCTGCTTTTAATCAAGAAGCACGCGATGCGGAAGTAGCCCAAATGCGAGAGGAGTTACGCCAAGGTAAATATACGCAAGTGCTTAATCGTATCAATACTTTGACAGCTAATAATTTGCTGGATAACCGTTTTTACTTGTTGTTGGCTATTGCTTATGATGGGCTTAACCAAGAAGAAGATGTCATTTATGCGGCCGGGCAAGCCATTGCCGTAGCTCCGCAAGATTCCCGTGCCTATGTACTGCGCGGGAGTGCTTATTTGCATCGGCAAAATTATGAACGTGCCCGTATTGATATAGAAACGGCTTTGAAATTAAACCCGGCTTCGGTTTTAGCACAAAATTTAAAGAGAGAACTGGACGCAAAGACAACCGAGAAACAAGGAGTTCAAAAACCCGCCGCAAGTAACGGACGCGGCTTGCCGCGTTGGGTTATTATTTATGTGGGTATTATTTTGTTAGCGCTTTGCTTGTTTGTTTATTTCCGCTACGAAGACCTTTTCCGCGGTTCAAAAAAATCTTACACCCGCAAAGAAGCTCAACTTAAAGACCAATATGACTTTATCCGCCAGATTGGTGAAGGCGGCATGGGGAAAGTGTACGAAGCGTATGATAAGGTACTCAAACGCAAAGTAGCCATTAAGCGTGTGCGCCCGGAACTGGTGCGTAGCGCCTATGTACGTGAGCAATTTTTGTCCGAGGCGCGCATGGTGGCCTTGCTTAGACACCCTTGCATTGTGGAAATTTATACGGTTATTGAGACGGAAAGTTCCTTATATTTAGTATTTGAATATGTGGACGGACAAACGCTGGAAACGCGGTTAGATATTGACGGGCGGTTGCCGTTTTCACAGGTTAAAGCACTCTTTAAATATGTGTGTGAGGGGTTGCAGTATGCGCACGACCAAGATATTGTGCATTGTGACTTAAAACCCGGCAATATTATGATTTTGGAGAATAACAAGGCCAAGGTCATGGATTTTGGCGTTGCCAAAAAAATAGATAACCAAACCGGGGCCCGCACTGTAGCGGGAACGCCTGCTTATATGGCGCCGGAGCAACAACGCGGCTTTATGCGTAAGCAATCGGATGTGTACTCCTTGGCACTATGTGTATATGAAGCGTTAGTAGGTCAAGTGCCGTGGACGGTAAAGGGTTTTGATATTGCTAAAAAGAAAATTGTGCCCGCTTCTAAACTGGCCCCGCATGTTCCTGCCGCGGTGGATGCCGTATTGGCAGATGCATTAAAGGAAGATCCGCAAGATCGTATTCAATCTATCAAAGAATTTTGGCAGCGGTTAAGTGCCATAGAACCGGATGCTAATGACAGTCCGGAAGAAACACATTATTAAAATAGGGGGCTTTAAAGGCCCCCTTAATTATTTCTATTTCAGTATTTGTTTAGCGGCTTCAAATAATACTTCCAGCGAACGGTAAATGGCACGTTCGCCAAAGTGGGTTTCCCACTTATATTCATAGAGTTTATCACTAATGCCAAACGCAGCTACGCCGCGTACTTTGCGTTTTTGGCATACCGCATAGAAAGCGGCGGTTTCCATT
>JAGCXL010000028.1 GCA_017961295.1 Elusimicrobiaceae bacterium | reverse complement strand
GTGGCTTCTTTCTCTTCCTCTTTACACGCTATCTCACAGGCTGTGGTATCCCACTGTGGCTCTGTCCAGCTACTCCCATTGCATTGGCTTGCCCGCGTCGCTGTCCCACTGGTCCACTTAGGGTCTATTGCACTACACGCTTTGGTTTCTTCCGGCTTTACAGGGCAACTGCTCCACTCCCCATATCTCCACTCTCCCGTCTTTTCATCACAACCCGTTGTCGTTCTTGTTCGCTTCCCACACTCACAGCTACTGTCTTCTAATTCTTTCTCTTCCGTACATTCTTTTAAAAACGTCCCATTCCCTGTCCCGCTTAATACATACGTTGTATACCCAGGCGTTATACTCCCCTGCTCTAGCTTCTGCCCGGATAACCCCTTTTCACATAACCATTGCGCATAACTGTCCCCGTTCTTTGCTTCACAGTGTATTTCCCCGGGATAGTTCTTACTGTGTTCTTGGTACATAATGTAGTTGTTATTTAACCCCTCTTTACTCGCAAGTACATAGCTGTACTCTTCTTCATCGTTTTCTTGGCTACTTATCTGCGCCTTCATATTGTCCCCGTACGTGGCTGTGGTAGCACTTGTGATTGTGCCCGGTACATCTAAATCTAATGTGCTTAAATCGTCACTATAGTAATCGTTCCCTATGTAATACGCTTCTTGCGCCGTTTTTAAGTGCTGCGCTACCGGCAATAATGCACTATACCGGCTCTTTAACACCGCGTGCTTATACTGAGGCCAGGCCACTAACACAAGTACGGCTATAATAATAACCGCTATTAAAAGTTCTAATAATGTAAAACCTTTATTAAAACAACCAGATCCTGAATCAAGTTCAGGATGACAACTGTTAGATTCTTGTCTCATTGTTTCTCCTTTATAACACCGTTAAATGCTTTAAAATCTTTTATATAACGACTTAACAACCGGGCCATATCCCCCCATTGCCGTCACTGGAAACTGTATCAAAAAAAAAAAACAAGTCAAGCAACTGGCGTTTTAAACAAGGGGAAACAACCCCAAAATAAACAACAAAAAACCCCGGCCTTAAAGACCGGGGTGCTTTTAATTTCTTTTACCAATTACTGGGTTACTTTTGCTTCTTTTAAAACCTGAGGCAGTTCAATACCGGGAATTAACTGTAATAAGCGGATTTGCATACTAAGCCACAAATTTTCGGCATTACTGCCACGCAAGGAGGATGCTATCCCCAAATCTGTCGGCAGTAGCGGGGCCTGCGTGGGGGCACCATGAGCCGCCCGCCAATTCTCCAATTGTTCTACTACCGTTTGCACCGGTACCTTGTTGGACGCATTTGCGTACAAAGCCGCTAATTGTGAAACAATAGCGGAGTTAACCTGCCCGGCTTGTTCTTGAATTAATATATCTAATACCTGTCTAAAAGCTTCTGTCCCCTCGCGGCTTGTCCATATATCAGTGGCCAATAACCAGCCATTGTTATTTACCGTAAAGAGTTGCGGGAACTCGTTATTGTTGCTTTGCATGTAACGTTGAACATCAAGCACGTTAAGCATACCGCTTACTTGTTCATTTTGCATTAACTCTTCATCTACGGCAGGCCGTTCGCTAAGTAACGCGCCTCGATAACCTGTAAAAGCGGATTTTTTTAGTCTTACAATTTCATCTAAATTGCTAAATTTGGTTCCCAGTAATTTTACGTTAGCAGGTTCTAAATTTTTTAGTCCGTTGTTCTGTTGCACTTGCGTAAACAATTGTGCACTAGACACGTACATTTTAGAGGAAGCAACAACTTGTGCACGCAATATTTGATTTCCTAGCATTTCCGCATTCAGCACGGTTACGGGCACATTTTTGGAAAGCGCTCCGCCCAACCCTCCTTGTACGGTTTGAGCCATATATTTGGCCATTTTAAGCGGGCGTTGCGCATAAGCGTTGGCAGCCAGCAAAGCAGCCACACCCAAGATAAAAACTTTCTTATTCATGGTTTCTCCTTTGTAACTAATCTACTTATATGATAGCTTTTATGTAAGCTGAGCCGAAAGGTCCAAAAGACCTAGATGCAACTAGTCTTTGGACCTATTTGATATTGTTGTAAGCTTGGCGTAATTCGTTCAAAGCAGCTTGTTTTTGCTCGTCGGGAATATTCATTTTTTCCACGTATTCAATTTTTTTACTGAACAGCTCGCGGTTGGCTTCTTTGGTAGCGTTGGCTCTTTGGGTTTCCCGCTCCAAGGGGGAAAGTTTGGCCTCGTCAATTTGTTTGAGGGTGCGCTCATAATTTTCAAAAATAGGTTCAAAATCGGCTTTGGCTTGCGGGCCGAAACTTTTTTCTATTCCGTCTAAAAATTTCGGCTTTTGAGCATCTATGTCCGCCTGCGTTTTGCGTTTTTCATCCGGCGTAGCTACGCGAGCCACACTTTGAATTTGCCCGGATTCTTCCAGCTGGCCTAATTTCTCAAGATATGCTTGCGTTTGGCCTTGTTCCCACTTTTGGAAATCTTGCACCGATTTTCCCCCCTGTGTCACCAACTTTTGGATATCGCTACGCAGGGTCTGATTATTTTGGGCCAGTTGGTTAAAATACTCTTCGCGGGGTAAATTTTGGGTAGCCAGGGCCAAATCTTTCTCGCGCGTTTGGTCAATCAGTTGCCCGATTTGCACCTTCTCATCGGGATATAAGGCTCCCAATTCCGCTTTTTGTTTATTATCTTGCGCCACGCGGTCCGCCACAAATTTATCATATTGGCTTTTTTCTGCCAATTTATCCATCTTCTTCTCGTATTTTTTAGCAATTTCTTTTACTTGTTGCGCGGCTTGTTGAGACGTGACTCCCGGTGCACTGGCCGCCGCCGCTACTTCACCGGCAAAAGAATCCATCATCTGGCTTGCCTCTTGGGCAGCCGATGCACCAAAAGACTGAGCAAAACTTTTTACAATATCATTTTTCTGCGCGGCAATAGCATTTACTACCGGTGCAAACGGACCCGTCAGCCCACTCTGTCCGGCAGAAGTACCGGCCGCTTTAGGCGCGTATTTTTCTAACATTTGCTCTTTCTTGCTTTTGGGAGTTAAAGCCTGTGCAACAGCTCGGTCAATGGCGGCAGAAAGTTTCGTCCATTTGGCATCCATTTGTTCTTTTTGTTTGCGGTTCGGGCGCAAATAAGGGGCCAACATACGGGCACGTTCTTCTTGCATGCTTGCCGCAACGGAAGATGATGAAGTAGCGGCGGCATTACCCCCTTTGTAAAAAGAAGAAGCCGCCTGCGCGTATGGTACGGCTTGCGTTTGACTCGTTGAATGACGGGTATTTCCATAGCGTTTTCCGCCAGCGGATGAACTCGCCGGATAGGCTACCTTGCGTGAGGCTCGGTTTTCGGGATACGCTACCCGACGTGAAGGGGTTGCCTGAGGATTGGTTTGGGAATTTGCACCCAAAGCCGTTTGCGCACGCAAAGCGGGCTGCCCTTGCGGCAATAATTCATCTAACGCTTCTTGTTCGGTAACCGGGAAACGGGCATTGGAAAAATCGGATTGTGCCATAGTAGCTCGGCCACCCGCCGCAGGGCGTGAACCAACCCGCGCGGCACTCGGCTCATAAGCGAGCACCCGCCACAGAGCCGCCACCACCGCTAAAGCGCCCAGTACCAACAAAGCAATTTTTAAGGCAGTTTTATCTTCGTTCATAGTATTAGTATAGCGAAAAAAATAATTTTATGCCAGGTACAAAAGTCCTATTTAAACCTAGGTCCTACTAAAAGCCCCGCCGAAGCGGGGCTTTTGTTATTTTTCTTTAATTAGGGTAATCCCTAAATCAATCAGCTGTTGTTCATCTACCACATTGGGTGATTCCGTCAGCGGGCACACAGCCTGCGCCGTTTTGGGAAACGCAATTACTTCCCGGATAGATTCTTCCCCGGCTAGTAACGCGGTAATACGGTCCAAGCCCAAGCCGATACCGCCGTGTGGCGGGGCACCGGCTTCCAGGGCGTTTAACAGCATACCAAAGCGTCGTGCAGACTCTTCTTTAGAATGTTTCATAAGCGCCAAAATACGTTCTTGCACATCACGGCGGCAATTGCGCACAGAACCGGAAGCTAATTCATTTCCGTTAAGCACCAAGTCAAACTGATACGAACGGATAGAACCCGGGTCTTTTTCCAAATTCGGTAAATCTTCTTCCACCGGAGCTGTAAAAGGGTTATGCGCCGCGTCCCACCGGTCTTCTTCTGGGATATATTCCAAAAGCGGGAAGTTGGTAATCCACGCAAATGCCCAATCACATTGTTTAGGCAACTCTTTAACGAGCTCCTTGCGTAAGGCACCCATAAAAGTTTGCGTGGTGCGTTTATTCACATCACTACCGATAAAAATAGCATCGCCTTCTTGCGCGCCAACTAATTCTTTTACAGCTGCTAATTCCTGCGCACTAAAGAATTTGGCAGAAGGCCCTTCCACGTTGCCGTCTTTCACTTTCAGCCACACCAGGCCTTTAGCTCCGTTCTTTTTAACTAGCTCAGTCAGTTTGTCCATTTGCCCGCGGGAGTAGGCAGCACCTTTCTCACCGCGCAACGCATAAATGGCCCCTTTGTGGGCTAATACGTCAGCAAATACTTTAAAACCGGTTTGGGCAAACGCCGCTGCCGCATTTTTCAATTCTAAAGAATAACGCAAGTCCGGCTTGTCGGAGCCGTATTTTTCCATCGCTTGGTCAAAAGGCAATTTGATAAACGGTGTTTTGAGTTCTTTGCCAGCCGTCTTAAAAATCTCTTGCATAAGTCCTTCTACGATATGGTGGATATCATCAATGGTTACAAAGGACATTTCCATATCAATTTGCGTATGTTCGGGCTGACGGTCGGCACGCAAATCTTCATCCCTAAAACAACGCGCCAACTGGAAATAACGGTCAATGCCGCTGGCCATTAAAGTTTGCTTGAACATTTGCGGGCTTTGCGGGAGCGCATAAAATTGCCCATGGTGCACGCGAGAAGGCACCAAATAATCGCGCGCGCCTTCCGGCGTGGAACGAGTAAGTACGGGGGTTTCCACTTCAATAAAACCTTGCCCGTCCAGGTAGCGCCGCGCGGCCTGCGCAATGCGGTGGCGCAAATACAAATTGGCAAACATTTGGGGATTGCGCAAATCTAAATAACGGTATTTAAGGCGGATTTCTTCGCTGGCTCCGCGGGATTTATCTACGTCAAACGGAAGCGGTACGCAAGTATTTAAAACTTTAAATTCGTCAGCTACTACTTCAATTTCGCCGGTTTTCATATTTTTGTTGACGGCACCTTCAATGCGGCGTTGCACGGTTCCGGTCACTTCTACTACATATTCGTTACGTACGGCAGCAGCTTCTTTGAAAAACGGGCGGTTGGGCTCTACCACTACTTGGCACTCGCCCGCACGGTCACGCAAGTTAATGAACAATACGCCCCCATGGTTACGGTAGGAGTTAACCCACCCGCACAAGGTTTGTTTAGTTCCTAAAAATTGTGCGGTAATATCACCGCAATAATTGGTTCGTTTCATAATACTTTTTTTACCTCATTGACTACTTCGGCAAACGGGATTTGACGTTGCTCGCCTGTCGTTAAATCTTTCAACGTGGCTACTTGTTTTTGTAACTCGTCACCACCTAAAATAAGCGCAAAAGAAGCCCCGCAGCGGTCGGCCTGTTTCATTTGGCCTTTGATGTTTTTATCAAATAAGCCGCCTTCGGTGCGGATACCCGCCGCGCGCAGTTGTTGCATGAGATTAAAAGCCGCTTCGTTACAGGCTTTTTCCAAGGACACCACACATACACTTTTGCGTTTTTGAACGGGTTGTTCTCCCCGCGCTAAAATCACGCGCTCGGCGCCCATGGCCCACCCGATAGCCGGGGTAGCCGGGCCGCCCATATTTTTGATAAGCGTATCGTAACGTCCGCCGGCAGCAATCGCATTTTGGGACACGTCCCCCGCCTGAAATTCAAAAACGGTGCGCGAATAATAATCTAGCCCACGCACAAGCATCGGGTCCACTACATAGTCTATTTTCCCTTTGAGTAAAGCTTGCACCGTATCAAAATGTTCCTGACACTCCGGGCACAATTGCATCGTAGGTACACGCCCGGCAAAACGGGCCCCGTCTATTTTACAATCCAAAACGCGCAAAGGATTTTTTTCTAAACGGGTTTGGCAGTTTTCGCAAAGGGTGTCCTTTTCTTTAGATAGGAAATCAATGAGTGCTTGGCGGTAAAGCGGGCGGCATTTTTCGCACCCTAAACTGTTGATTTTGACAATATAGTTTTTAGCACCAAACTTTGCCACAATGTCTTTAAGCATCAAAATTACTTCGGCATCGGCCGCCGGAGCAGAGTTACCAATATATTCAGCACCGATTTGCTCAAACTCGCGGTAGCGGCCGGCTTGGGGGCGCTCGGCGCGGAACATATTGCCGATATAATACAGTTTTTGCACCGGCGCATTTTGTACAAAATTGTTCTCCAAATACGCACGCACTACTCCGGGGGTACCCTCAGGGCGGATGGCTAATTGACGATGTCCGGCATCTTCAAAAGCATACATTTCTTTTTGGACGATGTCTGTCGTTTCGCCGGTGGATTTCACAAAGAGTTCTTTGAGCTCCACAGTAGGCAGGCGTAATTCACCAAACCCGTAACTAGAAAATACGCCGCGGGCGCAATTTTCCAGTTCTGTAAATTGATTGGATTGGGGTTCAAATATATCGCGAAACCCACGTACTAGTTTTGCCATAAGTATATATATTTTAGCATTTTCTCATACTTCTGCTCCAATTCTTGCTTGATTTGCTATACTTTTATATATGAAACATCTGTGGCTTTTTATATTCTTTTTGGGAACCACGGTTTACGGAGCGCAGCAAAAAACCTATAAACCGCAAACAAAGCGTGCTCAAGCGCAATACCTATCCATAGACGCTCTTAAAGTAACCGATACCTGCCCCGGCGCAGATATCATCAACTCATTTACCTGTACCAAAAGTCAGCCGGCCGGATTTACCTGTTTTGACGTGTACCGCGTACAGGGAGACCCCATGGATAAGGACCGTTATACGTTACTGGACCAGGCCCTCACCACCGAGGATACCACCGCTGAGCCGAAATGCAACTTTGACGGAGAATTAACGTGCGATAATTTCTTGCAAACACTTAAATACAATCTGGATTTTTCGTGGTTTATCACAAACTTTCCCTCCTCTTCTTTCCCGGAGTGCGGAAAAACCTACACCTGTACCCGGATTGCGTGTTGGAAAACCCTGCAAGACACTTCTTACGGGGCCCCGCAAGCAAAAAAACTATCCTGCGTATTTAAAAAGAACCAAATTTATTTTTTAGGCTCTCAAATCACGTGTGAGGACAAAAACGCCCCCTCTAAAAAGTAACCACCTAAGTTTTGTATAATAAGGTGTATGTTATTTATCCATTTTAAGACGATTTTTTCGTTCAAATTTTACCATCGTTTAGCTCAATTAAGTGCCAAACAGGCCGCTTTATTTGCGGGATACTTATTTGTATTGTCTGTCCTTATCGTGTTCTTTTTTACGGGAACCCTGCTAAAACGGAATTTGCCTCTATTTTTAAAAAATTTTCCGCAAATTACCTTTGAAAAAGGCGTTTTAACGGCTCCGCAAGAACCTGTTTCTGCACCTATTCCGGGTACTGATTTTAAAATTGTGTTTGATGCGGCCGCGCAAATGCCCCCGTCGGCCGAAGAACTAATTAAACAAAACACCGTCGCTTGGGTACATCAAGATAATCTGTATATCCCCTCGCAAAATACGTTACAAATCCAAAAATTGCCCCCCACGCTTAACTTTACCTCTTCGCAAGAAGTGCTAAATAAATATGAGCCCACCCTTTCCGCTTCCTTGCGTGCGGCATTTTTTATCACGTCCTTCTTATTTTTAGCCCTTTTGTTACTTTATGAGTTTGGCCTAGCCTTGTGCGTTACTTTATTTTTTAATATTTTTCATCATGGGTTTTTCACAAAAGTGATGATGCTTAAGTTGGCGGCCTTTTTATTGGGCCCGCTTACGACATTATTTTGGTTGCGTCTATGGATTTCTATTCCGCTGTTTACGCTTGCCCAAGTTTTGCTGTGCATCATTTACGTCCAACAGATTTTTAATAACAAGTCCGAGGTGTTACCATGAAGATTAAACTCATACGTTCTTTTTCGGCAGCTCACCGCTTGCCCTCTTATGACGGCCCGTGCCATGATTTGCATGGTCACACTTGGAAGGCCGTATTTGTAATAGAAGGCCCGGTACAAAAAGACGGCATGGTGTGCGATTTTAAAGCAGTCAAAGCGCTATTGGACAGTTACCTGCCGGACCACCAATTTTTAAATGATCTTACGGAAAACCCCACCGCGGAAAATTTAGCACAGTATCTATTTGATAAAATTTCCCCCGCCTTAGCCACCAAAGGACTAACGCTAAAAACGCTGGAAATTTGGGAGAGTGAAAATGCCGCCGCTATCCTGGAACGTTAGCGAAATTTTTTATTCCGTACAAGGGGAAGGCCGCCACAGCGGTATGCCCGCGGTGTTTTTGCGCTTGGCCGGGTGCAGTATGGGGTGTGATTTTTGCGATACGAAATACGCCTTTGCCCCCGGCAAAGAAATGAACAGTTTACAAATCTTGGTGGAGCTAGCCAAATATCCCAGTAAGGCCGTTGTGGTAACCGGCGGAGAACCGGCCGAGCAAGATTTGCCTGCACTGATTAACGTATTAAAATCAGCCGGGCATATCGTTCACATTGAGACCAACGGCGCACACGATTGCGACGTATCCAAGGCCGATTTTGTTTGCGTATCCCCCAAAAAAAACGTATCCAAAGAAATGCTACAAAAGGCCGATGTCATCAAATTGGTCATTGGCCCAAAAACCGATTTAAAAGACGTGGAAAAATATTATAATTATGAAAACGAAAAAACCACGCTCTACTTTCAACCGCTAGACAATTTACAGGAGAATATTGACCTATGCCTACAACTGGTAAAAAATCATCCCACCGCGCGCCTAAGCGTGCAGCTGCACAAGCTCATAAACGTAAAATAACGCAAGATCAAGCTTTAGAACATTTGCGTGATTTACTGGCTTATATCGGGGATGACCCCGCACGTGAGGGACTTCTAGAAACTCCCAAGCGCATTGTAAAAAGCTGGGATAAAATTTTTGGCGGTTATAAGCAAAAACCGCAAGACGTGCTTAAAACTTTTGTAGAGGGCTCTTGCGAGGAAATGGTGGTGCTCAAAGATATTGAGTTTTACTCCACGTGTGAACACCACCTGCAACCTTTCTTCGGCACTATTAGCATTGGCTACCTTCCCAACGGGCGCGTACTGGGAATTTCCAAACTGGCCCGTTTGGTAGAAGTATTTGCCCGCCGGTTGCAAATTCAGGAAAAACTGGTTTCTCAAATTGCAGACAGTTTGATGCAAACCTTACACCCACACGGTGTCATGGTGGTGTGCAAAGCCAAACACATGTGTATCAGCTCACGCGGAATTGAAAAACACAATGCCGTTATGGTTACCAGTGCAATCCGCGGAGCGTTTAACAAATTGGAAGTACGCAGCGAATTTTTAGAAATGATTAAATAGCGTAGCACCCTGCAGCGCAATTTTGTCGTCTTTATAAACGTAGATGGGGATAATTATAGCTAAGATGTGCTCCGCCATTGGAAGAAGGGTTGGCAGTAACATCCCCCGTTTCTGCCTGGCACACTTGGTTCCGCCAGTCTGTGGTGTCATCCGTGCCCCATATTTGGCACATGCGAACACCGGGAGCAATACTATGTCGCAAATAATACAGATATCCTAACCGGGGATTATTGAGTTGACAAGAAGTTCTTGCCGCATTTCCCCATGAAATCTGACAACTTCCCCAAGGAAGCGTAATCGTATCACCAGAAACTTGCCCCCCGGCTATATTGATATCCAGTTCTTCTATTTTTTTTGGATACTCCCCTTTGCCCAAGTAATACACTTCTTCCGCTTTAACCAAAGCGTCCACCAAATGTTTCATAGTGGCGTATTTACTCTTTGCTACCGACATACGATACTGCGGCAAGGCCACCGCCACCAATACGCCAATGATTAATACCACTACTAACAATTCCAGGAGGGTAAAACCGGAGCGAAGCGGAGCCCTGAAGACGCTTTTATTCAGGGCCTCTTTCTCTCCATAACGACGAGATGCTGAATCAAGTTCAGCATGACAAAACCGGGTAAAACTCTTCATGCAACGCATTTTAGACCGACTACTATTCATTTTAAATTCTCCAGGCTGCAATATGTGTTAATCGTAGCAAAAAAAAAAACAAATCAAGGAAAAGTTGGGGCTGCTTTTAAAACCTCAAAAAAGTTGCTTTCGCAAAACGGGATTGGTACAATACTTATATGACCCCGCTTTTAATGGGCATTGTAAATGCCACGCCCGACTCTTTTTATGACGGTAATCCGCAGAATAATTTAGCCGCACTTCTTAAAAAATGTGCGGACTATGTAGCGGACGGGGCCGATATTTTAGATATCGGCGGCGAGTCTACCCGCCCCGGTGCCACGCCCGTTTCTGCCGACGAAGAACTGGCCCGCGTACTGCCTTTAATCAAGGCCGCGCACGAAAAATGGCCTAAAACCCCCCTTTCGTTAGATACGGTAAAAATCCCCGTAGCCGCCGAAGGTCTAAAAAACGGCGTTACAATCATTAATGACGTGAGCGGCACGCCGGACCCGGAAATGTTTTCTTTAGTCAAAAAATACCAGGCACAAATCGTCATCATGCACAGCCGCGGCACCCCGCAAACCATGCAAACACTCACGCAGTATGAAGATTTACTTGGTGAAATTAAAGAATTTCTCTTAAAAAAAATTTCTCAAGCACAAAGTTGCGGCCTTAATAAAGAACAAATCATCATAGATGTCGGCTTTGGTTTTGCCAAAACACGCGAGCAAAATTATGCTCTCTTAAAACATCTCAAAGATTTTAAAAGTTTGGGTGTTCGCCTGCTGGTTGGGCTTTCCCGCAAAACATTTTTAGCGCAAAAACGGGAACTTCCCCCCAAACGCAAAGCCCAAACCTTAGCCGCCCACTTAGTTGCTTTGCAAAATGGGGCCGATATCTTGCGTGTGCACGACGTGCGTGACACGCGCAAAATTATAGATTTCTACGCCGAGCTGGAGACCGCGAAATGACCCACGTCTACTTAACCCAATGCGGCAGTTTTACTGCCACTCATCATCACAACGGCACTCTTGCAGAAGGCGCGCACACACATACCTTTCACTTTGAGGCCACTTTTTACGGCCCGCTTAACAAAGAAGGGTACTTACTTGATTTTCGGGTATTGCAAGACTTTTTCGCACGCGAAATTTCCGTCCGTCTAAACCAAACCGACCTAAATACGCTTTTTAAAAACCCCACCACCGAGGAACTGGCTCTTTATCTGTTTCGTCTAATTGCTCAAAAATTCCCGGAGTTACACCATTTAAAAGTAGCCGAGGAACCGGACCGGTGGATTACACTCTATAAAGGAGATTTTTAAGTGGCCAAAGTTATTTTAGCCCTCGGTAGCAATATGGGGGACCCTAAGGGAAATTTGGACCGTGCCGTAACGGCGCTTGCTTCTATCGGCACCGTAGAGGAAGTAGCCCCCTATATCTTATCCAAACCCGAAGGGTACCCTTACCAAGCGGATTTTGTAAATACCGTACTGGGCCTGGAAACTCAGTTAGCCCCCATGCCCCTATTACGCGCCCTCAAAAAACTGGAAAAAGACCTGGGCCGCACCCCCACTTTTGCTAACGGACCGCGCCTAATAGACCTGGATATTTTATTTTATGACGATAAAATCGTGTTTGAAGATGCCGAAGATTGCACCCTTTTTATCCCCCACCCGCGTTTGCACGAGCGGGAATTTGTATTAAAGCCGCTTTCGTACATTTTACCGGACTTTGTACACCCCAAGCTAAACGAGCCCATTTATATGCTTTATCGCAAACTAATTAAAAAAAAGGGTTTACCAACTTGCCAGATTTTGTAAAATAGTAAAGAAGATGTACATTTTAATAAGGAGAACGCACAACATGAAAAAAGTAATGACTGTTTTGGCAGCTGCCTTGTTCTTGGGTGCCTGCCATTGCGCCAAATGCACCACTCAAACCGCGGGCAGATTTACTAATAAACCTGCCTGTCAACAATGTGATGAACAACACAAATCGGGTTGCAAATGTAAACGTTGCAAACCGGGTTGCAAATGCCACAAATGCGAACATCACAAACCGGCCCCCGTCGTTGTAGTAGCCCCGGTTCCGGTTCCTCCCGCTCCGAAAGTGGAAGAAGATAAAGCGATCGCCGAAGTGGCTAACATTAAACAGGCCGCCCACGCTACCGTCCTTTCTTTCAAAGATCCAATTAACTTCAAATACAACAGTGATGAATTGGATGCCCAATCTTTAGCCACTGTGGACAAAGTAGCCAACGCTCTTAAGAACTACCCCAACGCTAAAATCCGCGTAGCCGGGTATACTGACTCTTTGGGCAATCCTAATTACAATATGGATTTGTCTGAACGCCGCGCCTACTCCGTAGCCAAACAGCTTGTTAAAGACGGTGTTTCGGCAGATAACGTATCCTACATCGGTTACGGCGCTGCCAACCCGGTTGCTTCTAACAAAACTGCGGAAGGCCGCTATCAAAACCGCCGCGTAGAATTAGAAGTTACCAACAACTAATTCGCTGTTTATTACAAAGCCCCGCTTCCGGCGGGGCTTTTTTTATTCCCGCAAAGCCTCATAACTTGCTATAATAAAAGAAATCTTAATATAAGGAAGAAACTTATGGAAGCAATTTCTGCTTTACTCGCTAACACTAAATCTGAAATGACCGAACACGTTGCCCGTTTGGAACGCGATTTGGCCACCATCCGCACCGGTCGCGCCAGCGCGGGCCTTTTGGAAAATGTCCGTGTAGATTATTACGGCACTCCTACGCCGATTAAACAAATGGCTATGATCAACGTGCTAGATGCTAAAACGTTGGAAATTCAACCCTGGGATATGTCCGCGTTAAACGATATTGATAAAGCTTTACAAAAAGCCGATTTAGGCGCCAGCCCGGTAAACAACGGCAAAGTAATCCGCATTACCCTGCCTTCTATGACCGAAGAACGCCGCGTTCAGCTGGCCAAAAACATTTCCAAAATGAGTGAAGATTTTAAAGTTGCCGTACGTAATTCCCGCCGTGACGTAATGGACAAACTCAAAAAAGCGCAAAAAGCTTCCGAGATTACCGAAGATGATTTAAAACGCTACGAAAGTGACGTTCAAAAAACAACCGATGCTTTTATTGCGCAAATTGATAAAATCATTGAAGCCAAAGAAGCGGAAATTATGAAAGTGTAGCCGGTTTTCTGTAATGGTAAAAAGCCCCGCTGCAAGCGGGGCTTTTAAATTTTAGCCAAGACGGGCTTGGCAGAAATGGACGTTTTTTAAAACTATTTTTTTGCTGGGCGAGGCCGCAGCACGGGAGCAATACTGGCGGAACGCGCGCGGCCGCGCGGAGATATGCGGCCAAGCGAGAACGAAGTACAGCGAAAAAATAGGCATAAAAAAGAGCCAAGACGGGGGATCGAACCCCGGACCTGCCGCTTACGAAGCGGCTGCTCTACCAGCTGAGCTATCTTGGCACAAAGGAACACTTTGAACATATATATTTTATCAAAATTTATCCCTTTATGCACTTTTTTTCTTTCTTTAAAAATCAAGGTTGATTTTTGCTCCTTTTTTGCTATACTTATAGTAGCGCAGGTTGCGCCTGAAAGGAGAAAAATATGAACAAAGGTTTTACCTTAATTGAATTACTTGTCGTTGTACTGATTATTGGTATTTTAGCTGCCGTCGCATTACCGCAATATCAAACGGCAGTGGAACGTTCCCGCGCCACGGAAGCTCTTACCCAAATGAGTGCCATGGCGGGAGCCATAGAACGCTATCACGCACAGCATGAGGACTGGCCTACAACTTTCAATCAATTAGATGTAGATATTCCCGCCGGTGCCACTTGTGACCATGGTGGCAAGAATTTCTGTGTCACTTTTTCTGGGGGTACTATTACCGCTACGCGCACAACCGGACTATATACATTGAAAACTGAAATTGCCGAGTCCAATGGCGCGTACACTGAAACGCGTTCCTGTAGCGGCGAAGGTGACGATGGCAAAAACTTCTGCTATGCTATCGCGGGCGGAGCAGACAAAGTTAATGGTTTTTAATGTAGAAGATTATTTGAATCTTTCCCCGGTCCTAGTAGACCGGGGTTTTTATTGGCATACTTTTTCATCTTCGCAAATACAGTAATACATTAAAAGGGCCCGTGTATTTTGCTCATTTACACCCTCATCTGCGTAATCAAAAGGCACTTGGCAGGCACTTGCGTTACTTACTTGCAATTTGGTGCAACCTGCGCTTAGCATCATCAGTAGACAAATGATACACTTTATCCCTAATTTGTTTAGCATGCATTTGTTCCTTTTCTTGTTTTTTAAGCTCTGTTTTCAAAGCCTCTAACCGGGCCGCTTTACTTCCGTTTTTACTTGCCAGCAACACTACCACGAATAACAAAATCCCCAAAAAGAACAATACTCCCCCACATAATCCGTACATTAGTGCTCCTTTCTGCCGATGAAGGACCCGTCGGCATTACATAAACTTAAAGCACTAAGTACTTGAATAATTTTGCTAAGCGCGTTGTCATCTTTTTGGGTTGGCGTCAATTTTACAACCAGCGTAGCCAAAGCAACCACCGCTCCTATAATTTGTAATACTTCATCATAATGTTGCGTAATAAACTTAATCATACATATTCTCCTTTTTTCATCATTTCGGCTAGTTCCCTAGCACGCCGCCCCACCTGTACGGCCCAGCGGCTGTCCAACATTTCGCGAGCAGCGGTCGTATAATCCCCCTTTTCCGCAGCTGCTAACATTTTTTTGAAAGTTGCCAGTTTGTTTATCCCCATATTAAAAGCCATATCCACCAATACAAACCGGCGTACTTCGTTCAATTCTCTCCACCATGCAAATTTTTGCTGCACCGTATTTTGGGCAATTTGTAAATCTTCTTGCAAGATAAATTCTGCAGCTTGTTGACTTATACCGTTTTCTAAATTATGTCCATAACCTATTGTTAAATGCCCCGCCGGACAAATGTACGGTTTAGTGCGCAAGCCCTCATAAAACCGTATATATTGAATCCATTTTTCTTTCATTTTTCCTCCCGGATTAAATGGTTTTCCAATTTCACTTCCAGCACGCGTGTACGTTCTTGCAGATTGTTATATTTATCCTGTTTTTTTTCTAAACGGGCAATATCTTTTTGGATAGCCTCCAATTTGGCCCATACCACCCCACACGCAAAAACTAACCCCAGTATCTTCCAAATTAGCTCCACATTGATCATGTTGATTTCTCCCATACCCGGATATTATCTACGTATATTTTCTTTGTAGATTGCGGTTGCCAAAACCATAGCTTGCCGTTTACTTTGATGTAGGTTTCGTTGAGGTCCAAATCATAACCTACACTTGTTCCCGTTTGGTATGAGTTATAAGAAGAACAGTATGAGATAGCCCCGCTCGCTAGAGGAACCGACGAAATTATTTGTTGCGTAGTCCACGAATTTCCGTCTAATGACGCTGCAAATATGAACGGATATGAGTTATCCACCTTACCGATACAGGATATTTTAAGGTATACAACGGGAGCTTGATTATCTACTGCATTTGACCAAAAATTTTCAAGAGCACGCAATACTACGCTACTATCACTTTGGTAGTCTGGGTACAAGTTGAAAGTGTTTGTTGATGAGAAAGTACACCTTGTATTAGTGTTACCATTTACGCGGAATAAAGCACACCCCTTTACAGTTGGATTAAGCACTTTAAACTGCATTTCCCAGGAGCTATCTCCTACATTTAATACCTGCGAGGTCTTAATCGTGTTTTGCTTATCAGTAGGACTGATTAGCACTCCATCGGTAATCGTAGGGCTTCCTACTTCTTCATACCCCACGGGACCCATTAACTGGTGCTTTTGTACCTCTATGGGGCAGATACCAAACCAGGGTTGACCGTTTACTTTAATGTAGGTGTGGTTGAGGTCTATGGAACCATCAAAAGAATTTCCGTGTCCACCACTCGCAGTAACCCCTAAAAAGATGTTACCTGTTCCTGTAAAAGCATATTGGGCAGTTGTTGAAGCCGTATCTAAAACGGTTTCTTGATTATCGTAAAGCGTAGAAGTCAAAGTACCGTTTGTGCTTCTAACGACAATAACCGAGTAAGAAGTGTTTGCGGATAATACATAGTCTAAATTACAACTTATTGCGCTTCCATTGTTTTCAATAAAGGGTATTCGCAATTTTCCCGAAGAATTTATATACACGCCGAGAAGGACACTATTTTGTGAACGCCCTAATATCCATTGATTACCGCTAATAGTACCCGTTGTAAAAGTAATTTTTTCTACTACTTCATCCGTCGCTAAAGCAGAAAAAGGTGTTACGGTGACATAATCACTACTACTAAATCCGCTCGCCACTCCGTCCACAATAGTCGGGTTGCCTACTATGGTGTAGTTTACTGAACCTCTTGCGCTGTGATATAAGGCCATAAATACCCCCTATAGGTCCTCGGTTACGACGATCCACGTGCCAGTTGTAGAATCAAAACTTTGTTTAATTCCGCCAATCGTATTAGAAGTGGCATAGGGTATTTGCGTGGATGCCAATTTCCCATTAGCATCCAAACTAGCTACTCCACCCGCTACCGCTTTTTGCGCCAAAGGTAAGTAGGTATTTACGGCCGCAGTTTGTGTAAGATACGTATTGGCTGCTTCTGTCTTAGTAAGTAGTGTAGCCGGATCTAAATTGGTACTAAAAGCACCTATCGCGTTCCAGGACTGCAAGGTAGTATCCCATAAATATAGAACTACAATGGGATGGTCATCAAGATCGGTTTCTTCCTGTGGAACGGCATAAATATATTTAGAGTTACCCGACGCGGGCAACCCTACCACAAAGGTAATAAAATTTAACTGTTCAATGGCTTGTTGCAAGGCAGCATCTCCATTTAACCGGGCGGTTGTTTCTGCACTAAGCGCACTTTCCAAAGCCGTATCGGCGACGCTGCGTGTACTGGCTTCGGAGGATAAAGCACTTGTTTGCGCAGCCTCTTGTTGCGCCGCCGTACCGGCAAGCATCTGCAAATTTTGTTGTAAAGACAAGTCTGCTTGCGAACGTTGTGTTTGTTCCGTTGCCAACGCTTGTTGCAAGGTAGTTTTAGTTTGCTCTACACTTGCTAAAGCTGTATTTAAAGCAGCGGTTTGGGTCGCCTGCAATTCGTTTAAAAAAGTTTGTGCATCCACGTCGGTATTAATGGAAGAAACCGCATATTTAATACTGCGTTTAAGTTGCTCGGCCAATTCCTGGATTTGTAAAGTTAATCTATCAAATCCGGCCTCTAATTCTTCCGCATCCAGCGTACCTTGTTGAGTAAGATTGATTCCCTGTGTATACGGCGTCGTACGCAAAAGTGTAATCGTATAACCAGTTGCCAACGGGGATACACCACTACTAATTAACGGATATACTACCACTTCCCGTTCCAAATTAACTTCATAATTATCCGTAATTTTACTTTCCGCACCTTGCGGATCCGTCACATATATAACCACATCTTGGGCCGATAAAACGGGGAAATCAATTTCCCATTCCCGTCTTTCTCCGTCGGCATGATAAGTTCTTTTACAAATTAATGATGAAATACTCATAACAATTATTCTCCTTATTTAAATAATGATGTAACAGCTTGGCCTACACTTCCCCACCGCCCGTTTTTACGCGATTTTACACGGTACTGCTTAACCGCTTGCCACAAAGCCGCCCACTTTTCTTTAAAGGTTTTTTCTTGTTGAGCAGCAGCGTTCTGTAAATCTTGTTGAGCACGGCGCGCTTGCAAATTCTGATTAAGCTGTACGGTTTTTTTATCTTCCACGGAGGAACCGGAAGCCTCACTGATTCCATGGGCAGCACGCGTAGCTTGCCGAGCCGCCAAGGCCGCCCGGGCTTGCGCGTAAGCTTCACGTAATTTTTCACTGGAAGAACGAAACAAATAATTCATTTTATCTTCGTGCGTGTGACGTAAATCTTCAGCCTGCTGTGCCGCTTGCCCAGCTAGCAATTGATATTTTTGTTTTTGTGTCCGGTAACTTTGTTGGACACGTGCAAGCCCAGACAAAAAATTTTTTCCTATTTCAATCATATGATTCTCCTTCATTTAAAAAGCTATAATATGCTTATGACAATACTTATTCTTTCAGCGTTATTTGTACTGTTTGTTGCGTTTGCAGTATTTTTTGTACTGTTCAAACTGGGTTGGTTGATTTTTAGAAATCATTCCAATAAAGGCCCTGCTATTACCGCCGGTATCTGTACAATCCTCTTAGGGGGAATAATCGGCCTGGGAATGTGGATGGGCGTACGCGCCGTATTAAGCCCCTTCCAAGGATTAATAGCCCGGGCAAAACAGAACCCTGCACCCGTTTATGGAGAAAGAATTTACAAAGACAACGCTTTCCCCTTTGAGTTAACCGTTTATGACGGTATGGACTTTTCCGATTGGATCCATTGGAAAGAATTGGACCTGAAAGTAGGGATGGATACCAATGCGCTTAAAAAGGATGCATCCGGGAAAAAACCTCAATCTTTTTTAATGGCAGGTATCCTTCGTCAAACGAATATACAGGATACCCATCCGTTAGAAGAATTTCAGGCCGGCTTGCAAACAGCACAAACCCAACGCCGTTTAAGCATTACTTCTTCCGATTTTACAGAAATAAACGGGATGCCCGCTTATCAAGCCCAGGGAGAAGCTTATTCCAACCGCGGACTCATTTATTTTTGGCTTACTGCTTTGCAGACTTCCCCGGATACGGTTTATTACGTGGGAGCGCTATCTACGCAACGCACCGAAACCCTACAAAATCAAGCCGTACAAATGCTGCAAAGTTTCCGCTGGACTCCCCCCGCTGGTAATTAAATCTTATCTTAGGGCTTTCGGGCAAACCGAAAGCCCTTTTTAAACGGCTTGTACTTCAATAGATAAAACCGTAAGCGGTAACGGGTCCTCTTGTACCAAAAGCAAATTAGGAGTAGGCTGATGCGCACACGCCAAGGCTGTACAAATTTCCCCCGTTTGTAAAGCAACGGCCGTATTATATTTTTCGTCGGTACGTTGTACAAATGGCGTTAAAGCACCTTGCTCCACCCCGATTTTTCCCCCCCGGCTATCTATCATTTTGACACGAACATTGACGATCCTATGTTTTTGAACCTGTACGCTTTTAAGGGGTAACGTACCCAGACAACTTTGATAACTTAACCCTACGTGAACAATTTGAGCCGCGTATGGTAATGTAACGGAGTTATTTTGTACCGTTAATCCGGCAATCACGTTCCCGTCGGCTAGTGCACAAACGTCCTGCCCTTCCAAATGCGATAACCCGCTGACTATCGTTTGCGGCGTTTGAAATTGATAGGATATACTGCCATCTAAAAACACTTGTGAAACTGGGGTTTTATCAGTCATGCGCACAGCCAATTTCTCCAGAAAAACTCCCCCCGCACGCTGCACTAAAAACCAAACTTCATCTTGTCCCTGATAAGGACGTACGCACACACTTAGAACTTTGCCTTGTGTTTGATGATGTGTCCAAGCGTAAATCCCTTGTTCCGGCAAGTAGGTAATACTAAACAAAGCCCCATCATCCGCCACACACCAAAGCAGATGGTCCGGTTCCTGAGCGTAAGCCATTTGAATCACTTTGCGACTAAAAAACAAATGTTTTGCCCGTAGTGTAATATCATCCCCGCTATAAGAAGAAGTCATGTAATCATAGACCAAATCACGTATACTGGAACCGCGTGCCTGCACAAAAAGTGCGTGATTGCCCGCTAACAC
Source organism: Elusimicrobiaceae bacterium (assembly GCA_017961295.1). Lineage (GTDB taxonomy): Bacteria > Elusimicrobiota > Elusimicrobia > Elusimicrobiales > Elusimicrobiaceae > Avelusimicrobium. The sequence continues at coordinate 45,916 of JAGCXL010000028.1, read as the reverse complement.
AGGCGTAGTAAAATAGGCCCCACGTTGACTTTGTTGTTCCAGTTGCAATGTATCCAAGCTAAGCGGCCCCGACGAAGTAAGCGTCCATTCACTTCCCGTTGTAAAAATAAGCAACCGGTTGGCCACAAGCACATTTTCAATGGCATTAAGTTGCGTGCCCCCTAAACAAACACTCATCGCATCGGTACTAAGTTGTTCGTCACGTGCCCGCCCGAAATCGGTTAAATTCCCCGTCTTAGAAAACCACAACGTTTGCATTTCACTTTGGGTGCCTGCCAATCCTAAACGTTCTTGAAAAAAGAACACACAGCTTGGGTATCCCGCGGCAGAGCTAAAACTACCTAGTGCCCAAAGCGAAGTCCACTCTTCGCTCCCAAAGGGACGTTCTATCTCTGCTACCATTTGGGTGGCACTCACATAAGAAAGCAAGTGAAGCACCCCGCGTTGTATAAAAGATTCTGCCGCTAATTCATACTCCGCTTCGCCGGAAATTTGACAGGAACGCACCCGCAGATAAAACAAATTTTCGGCATCATTTAAATTCCCAGTTATATAAAAATTATCATCGCCGCTAACCCGGGAAAGAACTTTAAGTGTCCGCCACGTAAGCCCCAAATCGGACGACACTTCCACTTCGAGTGTACCGGTCCAATTCCCCACCGTGCGCAGCGTCCAATCGCTACCGGATTTAATAGAGGCAGAAACACTTTCGCGCCCTAGCGTACCGCTCTCGTGCTGGGCATCCACTGTATGCACCACACAAAATTTGCTACCCACATCAGACGGCGTAAAAGTTGAAAAAGAACTTTCCAAAATATATCGACCCGGTTCTGCCACCGTTTGTGTGCCGGCATTTTCGCCCCCGCTAAGCGTTTGCGTAACAGAAAAATCAGCATCTCCCATAAAACGGCTGCGATATTCCAACTTAAAAACAGCCCCGTTCCAATCGCCCCCGTCGGATGCGCCGGAACAAATCGTTAAAATATTTCCCTGCTGCGAAGCCTGTAATCCCTGCGACCCATAGTCTTCATTGAAAAAAGACACAATTTCGGCTAAATTTAACCCATATCCGTCCGCCACATAAAAACAGGTCCCATTAAAATAGGCCCATACCATGAGGTTGGAATAATTCACCGGTTCAAAAGACATTTGAGCGGCCACCCCTTGCGACTCTACCGTTTGCGTTTGCGGATATACCCGAACTTTACGAGTTATATCTGTATTAGCCGGTTGGAAGGGCCCATACTTAAGAGGCACTTCTTCCCAAGTAAACGTACCTACGTTCGTGCATGCAAGCCGATGTAAGGGATGATTTGGATGAGCGAAGTAAAGCGTTTGATTATATTGAGCCGTTTGCAACTTTTTAATTTCAGCGCCGGAGTAGGGAGTTACAATCTCAAGCGGAGTTTGCTGCGCATTGAGTACAATTCCGTTAGACGTATAAAAACGGAAATAATATTCGCCTGCTTCTATGATGTAAGATTCTTCTTCGTTGATGTAAAAAGAAAATAACCGACACTTTTTGTCTGTATATTTGGCCGCTCCCTGATATTGCATCCCCGGACGATTGGAAATCCCCCCTTGCGGGTGCACAAACATATTTTGGGCATTCTTTAACCAGGTATTATACGACGACGCATCTACGCGTGCTTGTAAAGAAGGGCTAATTTCTCCCCCTACAAAAGACGGTTGTAAGTGACGTAGTACCATATTAACGCACCTCACTAAAGGTATCCGTTTGAGGGGAACGCACCCAGGTTTCCGTCATATTAGCCCGTTTAGCTTCTTCCAGGCAAAGGGTATATTTTTGCTGCAACCGAGCCGACAAATCAATATCCCCGGTCAACGCCAGGGCACAATCACATGCCAGGGCCAAGGCAAAACACTTTACAAACGCCGGATCATATTGCGTTTCATCCGTAATACGCCGGGTATAGCGAGCCACCGCCCGTACTGCCGGTGTAGACAACAGCCGCATGTGCCGGTCCACATCAAAACGTTGCTCAAATGAAACCGGCGTCTGTGGGGCATTTTGGCTAAAAATACAGCGGATAAATAACGCATCCGCAGGATATTTATACAAAAACTCCCCTTGCGAACTGGTTGGATTTTGTACCAAAGTAAGCGTTTTTTGGGCTGCGGCAAAGCCCCAATCATGGGTAAGCAAGACTTCCTCCCGTACCGGATTATAAAACAATTTTAACCAACGAGCTTGTTCATTATCTTGCTCTAAGGAACTAATAGGTGGCTGACCTAAATATGCTAATGCCAAATTACAAATGCTAGTTTGAGAGTTCATAAGTACTCCAAATTTTTATATTTTAAAAAAATTTATATTGTATTTTAAGTATTTTTTATTTTAAATACTTGTTTTATTATTAATACTAAATTTAAAAATAATTAAAATTAAAATATTTTTATATTTAAATATATATTTATTAAATCAATTTTTATAATAATTATAATTTTATATATATTTTTAAAAATACTTAAATTTTAAGTGTTTTTATTTGTATATTAAATTTTAAAAACAAATTTAAATCTGCTTTTGCGATTAAAAAAGATTCCATTGCTTTTCACCAGGAATAGGTTATAAAATTATATTTTTTCGTCGATATAACGTCGATATCTTAAAATTATTGGGGATAAATGGGTTATTTAGACATCATTTAAGCCTAAAAACACCCGCTTTTCGGCTAAAATGCCTCTATTTTCAATCTTTTCCCCCCGCCCGCCATACCGATATGGCTTTTTATGCTTTAATAAGGCCATTTTTGCGGACGTGGCGCTTAAACACCACGCCCGCGCGGACAAATTAATGCAAATCCGCCACATCTGCCACAAAGCAGGAAATCGCACCCGCAGTTACGGTACCGGTTACGGTATAATAAATCCGCAAGTAACGCTTAAGACCCGCCGGAACACCCAAGGCAAAGAGGTTGTTTTCGGTATCTGCCAACTGCGTACCGCTTACGGTAGCACTTGCCAACGTAACCACTCCGCTGGAAAAGTCCGCCTTATCGCTTGTTTGCAAAGCACAAACTATTTGTGTAGCGCCCACAAAAGCAGTGTCCGCATGGGCAATAAGTACCAAACGGCCGGGAACAGCATTACCGGCGGCTTTAAGATCAAGGGTGTTGGTACCGGCTCCGGTAGCGCGCAATGCTTGTGCATCAGAAAACATAGTAGTTTTATCAAGTAACATAAATTCTCCTAATTTAAAATAAACGGGCGGGTAAAATCCCGCCCTTAGGCGGCTTAAGCCACTACGGCTTCATCGTCGCGAATCGCATCACAAATATGTACCGGAATTTCATTAAACGTCATTAAAGGTCTGGACGTAATTTGATCCGGTGTATACTGGATATTGCTGCGGTTGGTAGTTAATTTACGCAGCGCCGCCTTAACGGTGCGGTTCATATACCATACGGGTTTACCCATAGATAAACTTTGGATTTTTTTTTCCAAATCACACATCTTATCGATAAGCGTTGACGGGACATTGGTCACATCAATGTTGCAAATGCGCCCCGCAAAGCGCCAATCTTGTACGGCAAGCCCCAGTTTCCACTCAAAATATTCTTTGTAGGCCGGGAACTCGTTGCCGGAAGCATCTACGTGATTGACTAACCCGTAATCCACCCGTTGAATCCCCGCTTTGGAACCTTTGGGGAAGAACGTAAATACCTTGTCCGTGTCCCACACGACTAGATAAATGGACGAATTTTGACCGTTGGTAGTACCGCCGCCGTCTACTACGTTGCGGCTAGATTCTGCCCCGGAAAGCGCACTATAACGAGCCGCCAAACCGGTAAAGCGTTCCGGAGTGGCACCCGAATTTCCGTAGATTAAATTAGAAGCCATAGACGAGGACATCCCGGCAATAATCGCACGGGACTGCCCCGTGCGCACCGCATCCACATGACCGCCCTTTTCCGCCACCAATTTATCTACTACCGAGTAAGCCGATAACGTACCATAGCTTTCCACAACTACTTTAGTAGTAGCTTTAGCGGGCTCAATCCCTTGGTAAGCCCGACGCCAAGTTCCTTCCGGGATTCCGGTACGCACCGCGTATTCATGCCCGGAATCTAAAGAACTTTCTTGTACCACCGCATCGCCAATGATGTCGTTGGATTGACTTAATACTTCCGCAATGGCCAACTCTTGGCCCGACGGATCAAACTGTTTGGCATAGTCAATTAAGTTGTAATTTTTTTCAGCAATAATTGCCATAAATTTCTCCTTTAATTTTTTCCGTACAAAGCTTGTGTGAAAGTTTTATCCGTCGTTGTATGGGAAACACCGCCGGGAGTTACATCTTCACTAATACACTTAGCCACCGCGCGAAAGGTACGGACAATCACCGGATGGTTGCCTAGCCCCGTTTCTTCTAAAAGTTGACGTAGTTGCGGGCCACCAAATGCATCCGCGGCGCGCACCGCTTTGGAAACTTCCTCTTGCCAACGGGGGCCGAATTCTTCTTGCGTTTGAGCGGCCCACCCGGCCAGTTGTTCTTGTCTTTGGAATGTTTTCTCCTGTTGCCAAGATTGTAGGCGTTCTTCTTCGTAAGAAAGCCACTTTACCAGCGCTTCTGCAGGCAGTTTAAGTTCGGTAGCCGCCTGTTTAAAAGCGGCCAACTGCGGCTTGCTTAATAAGGAATTTTCCGGCAGCGAAATAGCTGCATACGGGTCCAAGCTTGCTTGCATCTGAGAAGGAGTTTCTTGCTCTTCTTTAGATGCAGCATTAATTTGTAAATCGTTTTTTATTTTTTCACTCATGGTCATCCTCCTGAGTAGTCAGTTGGTTTTGTATAGAATTAATTTCCGCTATGTATTCACTGCGCATTTGTTGATAAGCCCCCGGCTGTGCTTCTTCTATTTCATCCAGCAAAAATAGCCCAATACTACGCTGTCCGCAATGAAAAGAAGTAGACAAACTATCCCCCGGCACAAAGCCATGTTGGCGCACTTGAGCGGCTTGCAAAACCCGCCATAGCACCCGTCGGCCTTGCGGTGTTTTGAGCACCGTTTGCAAATCACACAAATTACGTTTTTTAAGTTTGCGTGTGTTCATGGACGCACTCCTTGTTTGAGTAAAACTCCGTCCATACCCAAACTTTCTAATCCTTCGCTAAGTGCACGCGAATAATCTACTTGTTCTGCCAAAGCCGGCGCTGCTTGCGTGAGGTTTTCCGCGAAAGTTACGGCTTGACTTAACGGCTCTAATGCGGTGGCACGTTGGGCCTGTGCAATGGTAGAAATATACGTCGGGTTCATTTCAAGACCTTGTAAAATTTCGGGAGCAGGTGCAATCGCTCCTTGGCGCAACAAAATATAATACGTACGTTCAATAAGCGGGTCTAAAAGCTCACTTTTAAGCCGCTCAAATACCGGCCCCAACAAAAGCATTTTTTCTTGCCGGCGTTCGGCCACTTCGGCAGCCGTCATATTCGGTATATCTTGGGCGGAAAGCATCACAAATACATCGGCAAAAAATTGCGACCGAATTGTCTGGCGCACTTGTTCCATGGCACTTTCCAAAGCCGTTAAATCAGCTTGCACTTGGTAAGCCGGTTTAACGGCGGCATCTGTCAAACTGTTGCAACGGGTAATACCGCCCGGCAAAAGGTTGACTTCCCCTTGCACGCTGGCGGAAACCATCACGGGCGGATTGGTATTCTTATCCAAAGCTACCAATTTTGTTTTCTGCATTTTCTGCAGCATTTTTACGTCTCCCAGCGCTTTCCACCCCGGTCCGCGGCCGTAAATATCCGCGCTGGTACGCGTTTCCCAACGCGCCGCAATGACCGGAAACTCATGATACCCCCCACTACGCAGCAACGTGCCGTCGGTTGTAAAATAAACAGATTTGTAAGCAAAGTGATTGTAATCTGCGTAGTGCTCATTAAAAGTGGGATTGGGAAAAATTAAATGCCGCACTGCATACAAATTATTGCAACGCTCTTGTTGCAATTCTTGTACTATTTGAGTAGGTAAATTTTCTTTTCCAAAGGCACGCGCCAACTGCGCCGCGTTCATAAAAAATTCACGTCCAAAAGTATTTACACGCCCTTTTCCATCTACATCTAGTAAATATTCCCCCGCTGTAAACGGACGGCAAAAAATTCCTCCTTTTGAATCCTCTTCTACTAAAAAAGCTGCTGTACCAAAAACAGAAATTTCTTCGTAGACTGCTTGCAAAACGGAATACACATTACTTTTGGCAAAAGCAGATTCTAATGCTTTTTTAACGTCTAATAACCACGCACTGACGCCGGGCAATTTTTTAAACGCAGTCGGCTGCAAAGTTAAGTCAAACCAACTGCGCGAGGGGCTGGTAAGCCCACTCATCATCCCGGCTCCTAACACGCCCACCGCCAAAGAGGCGGAGCTGTCTAATAAAGTTTTATGGTCCACCCGACGGCCGGAATTGAGGGTTTCCCCGTCAAACAAGCCGCGGGTAGGTGCCAAATAAGTCGACAATTCTTTCCAAGTACTCACCCAGGGAGCACGCGCTTGTTTGAGTGCTTCGTATTTTTTTTGATAAGAATTTATTTGTTCTTTTGAGTTCATAACTAATTTCCTTTCATGCAAAAAGATGCAAAATTTACTATCATACTCATACACGGAGGTAGGTATGACGGGAATTATCTTAATTTTTTTGTTTGTAATTTTACTCGCCGTACCGGGGTTTTACATTATTACCCGGGCGGTGTGGCCCAAGGGTAGTAAAAAAACGGCACGCATTGTTTCTTACTTACTGACAGTATTGTTAGCAGCTGTTTTAGCCGCTTTTATGTTTACAAGCTTGTAAGAAAAACTTATTATTTGTTTTTTCGGCGTTTATATGCCGGATTTTTATTTTTAAATAAACGCGAAAATGTGCTTTTTAGGTGGGCACGTTTATTTATTACAATATTATATTAGTAAATAAAGTTAGTTTTGTCAAGTATAAAAAAGACCTATTTTGGACCCAGATTTTAAATAACTTCATACTCACTGCGGGCAAATTCCGCCGTAGCGCAATTTGGATTTTTTGCCCGCACCGCGGCTGCAAAAGTAAGCGCCAACGCATCAGCCAAGTCCGGGCTTTTGCCGGTACGTTCCTTGATTTTTTCCTTGCTTTCCAAACGTAAGCGGCCGAGAAAATCATAATCGTAACGCACCTGACACAAGTCCGCTTTTAGCTCGGCAGATTGCGGCAATACACCCACTGTTTTAATCCATTGTCCCATTTCGTACCACATTTCAGCCCGTTTATTAACGTACTGTTCCGGTTTGTTGGCCCGTCCGCCAAAAGGCACTTCCATAATTTGACGATACCCCAACTGTCTAAGCCGATCAATGACTCCGCCTCCGCAACCGGCATCAATAAATACCGCATCCGGATGGAAACGTTCTATTTCATGCGCCACCCGAGCGGCCAATACCATATTATCAAGCCCCTCAAAACTAAGTGGTTCCAAAGCACGAACTCCCTGACGGCAAAAAATCACACTGCGATCCGCTCCAAAACGGGCCGGATCCACCCCCATAATTTTGGGAGCATACCGATAATCCGACGGGGCAATTGCACGCTGACAAGCGGCTAATATGCTATCAATCGGAATTAAAATATTTTCCGCACTAGCGGTAAAATCACACAGATATTCTTGACGGTAAATAACTGGCGGAGTTTCTTCTTGCAGGCGTTTAAGTTCCGCGGCCGGAATCACACCGGACTCATCCGCGCGATATACCCCCACCCACCACAAGCCCGGTTCTTGTTGTGCTTTTTTTTGCGCTTTATTAAACAACTCAAAAAAGGCATTTTGGCCCTTTGGGGTCCCCATAAAAACAACCCAGCCCTCACGCGATAAAAGCATAGGGCGAATAATTTCATTAAATACATCGGGTTTAATTTGGGCATACTCATCCAACACAACTCCGTCGGCATAGGTACCGCGCAGCGCATCCGGATTATCCGCCCCACACACCCAAATACGCGCCCCGGAAGCAAACTGTACGCACAACTCTCCTTCTAAAAACTTAACGCCTGGAATTTTGCGCGCATAGCGTTTTAAATAATCCCAAGCAATCAGTTTAGCTTGCTTTAAAAAGGGTGCCACGTAAAAATAACGCGGACAAGTTTGCGGGTTTTGAGTGGCTTGGCGAATTAAATGGTTGACGGCACAAACGGTTTTGCCCAACTGACGGTGTGTAACCAACACACAAAAGCGATGCGTAGCAAGTGCACTATGAATTTCTTTTTGCACAGGCCGGGGCGCGTAGGGAATTTTAATGACCGATTTATTCTGCATGTTCCTGCTCCCAACTCACTACCACTGCTTCTGCGTTTTGCACATTTTCTTTACTCTCTTTACCGTCTTTCCAACCCAGTAAATTCTTGGCCGTAAATATCGCAAAAGAAGCCGCATAGTTACCGCGTAAACTATTTTGGATTAAGATATTAGCTTGCCGGTCCCGTGCTTGTTCGCAGGCGTATTTGAAGGCCGGGTGTTGTTCTTCCCAATACTGCAACTCTTTACACGTAACTCCTATTTTTTTAGCAAAAGCCGCAAAGGTGGGCAGTTCAGCCGCTGTTTCCAATAAAGTAATAGCGCCGTCTTTTTTTTGAACTTCCGTCACGTGAAAGGCGGCCCCTTCAAAGAAATGTAATACTTCTTCACAAAAAGAAGAACGATAAGAAATCTTTTTCATTTTTCCTCCGTTAACAACAACTCAAACTTAAGATCTTTTTTCCCATAAATACGTGCACGCCCGAAGCTCTTCTGTTGGACTTTATAATTTTGGCGTGCCTGCAAGGCTTCGGCTGGGGAGCAAAATTGCTGATAATTTTTTGCTTGGAATTGCGCATTATATACGTACAACATAGTTTGTAATTCCAAATCCTCTGCCGTTGAAATAAGCCCCCCATATTTGGAATATACCGGCACTTGCAAATGCGCGGCCCGTGCAAAAATTTTATTTTCCAAATCAATTTTATCCTTCAAAGACATAGTTTCCCCCTGCGTACTTGGTGCGCAAAAACAAGACGGTGCTTACAAAAAGTAAGCACCGCACAAAAGCATCAATTTAATTTGATACCCGGCGGTATTCCGCCGGGGTAATGATTACCAACCCATTAAATACGGCGGAATTAATAACAATACGGAAAGTATTGCCAAAATAATTTGTAGTTTAATATTCCACTTGGCCCACTTGAGCCACGGAATCCCAGCCATTCCCAACGCTGCCATGGTAACCGGCGCCGTTGGAATAATGGCGTTTGTCCATCCTTCGCCAAATTGATAAGCCAAAATGGACAGTTGCGGACTAATGTGCATAAGGTCGGAAAGAGGAATCATTACCGGCATGGTTAAAACCGCTTGACCGGAACCCGATGCAATAAAGAAATTTAGAAAACTGTGCGCTACAAACATCCCTTCCACCGCTGCTAAGGGGTGCATATGCCCAATCAAAGAAGCGATAGCGTGTAGCACCGTATCTAAAATACGTCCGTCCGAAGCGAGCACCACAATAGCCCGCGCCAACGCTAACATGACCGCCACGCTGACCATACTGCGCGCGCCGTCAATAATAGCATCCGTCGTTTGGTTTAAGCTCAGCCGCGCAATAAGCGCACACAGTAAACCCACTCCCAAAAACAAACCGGAAATTTCCACAATGTACCACTCATAAACCGCAACCCCGATTACCAACCCTATCATCCCTAATGCAAACACTACACTAATGATGATATGGGAACGCTTAAACTGCGGTTTTTGTACGGTTGTTAAGTCCAAATGTTTGCGACGCTCTTGGTCTGCCTGAAAAGTAATACTTTTGGACGGATTTTTACGGATTTTTTCCCCGTACCAAGTTACAAAAGCAATCACCGTAGCCGTACAAATACACCATACAACTAAACGATATCCCAACCCGGAATAAAGCGGTAATTGCGCAATCCCTTGCGAAATACCGACCGTAAACGGATTCATAAAAGCGGAGCAAAATCCTGCCCAAGCCCCCAAAAACGGGATACTGACCCCTACCAAACTATCATATCCCAGTGATAAAGCCAAGGGAATAAATAGCGGAATAAAAATCAATGTTTCCTCTTCCATGCCAAACACAGCGCCGCCCAGTGAAAACAGCACCATGCTAGCCGGGATAAACCATTTTTTAAGTTTTTCCCGCTTGGAAAAAAGATAACTGGTTCCCAGGATGACGGCGTTAACCGTTCCCGTGCGTTCCAAAATAGTAAAGATCGCACCGGTAATAAAAATAAAAACAATAATATCGGCACAGTCTTTAAACCCTTTGGCAGGGGCTGTGAGCACCGCCCCCAAACCCTGCGGGGCCGATTCTACCTGATGATAAGAGCCGGCTACCGTATAGGTGCGGCCGTCTTTTTCTTGCGTATCATATTGGCCGGCAGGCAACAACCAGGTAAGTCCTGCCACTACCAACATAATTGAGAAAATAAGTCCATAAATGTTGAGCGAAAATGTCTTCTGCATACTTATATTATATAAAACCTGCCACATTTACGGGGACGTTCTTGCGGTGCACCGCAAGACTAACCCCCGACGGCTTTGGGTTATCTTGTTGTTTAGGCCGCCGTAACCCATTTATATGCGGGCCGGACTTAACCTTTTAACTTTACTAACCCTTTTTACGTGTTTTATGCTATAATACTGGTTACCTAGGTCTAGCAACCCACGGTAAACTAAGTAGCGAAAGCACTGGTAGCTAAGCTGCTACCGCGTTTAGGAGATAAACAATCCGCTACCGGGACAACACGTACGCCAGCTCAACTTTGAAAAGGAATAGCCTTCCTTCACAAATGACAGTATAGCAAGTTTTGTTAGCGTTTGTCAAGCCCTTTAAGGGCCTATTTTGGACCTATTTTTATCAGAAGAGGTTTTAGTATGAATAAATTTGAAAAAGCATTAGCATCTTGGAACGATGGCACCCTTCGTGGTGCGCAAGCTAAGCTAGCAAAAATACTTAAGGTTTCTACTGCCACCGTGGCCCTTTGGGCTACCGGCAAACGCAACCCTTCCAAAGGTTACGTAGCCCAAATGGCAAAACTTTTTGGTATGAGCGAAGAGAAAGTTCTCCGCTTGTTTATGCCTACTACTTATCCCGAAAACTCATCCCACACCGCCGCTTTTCATGAAAATACCAACGACGGGATTTACAATGCTGACAAAGAAACAGAACTTGTTTCTCCACAAAGCAACAGTGTGGCGTTGCCCTTTTTGGCCAACGTACCTGCCGGATACCCCGATTTTGATGAAGCAGATGTAATTGAATGGTGGACTTTACCCCGCCGCTACGCTAAAGGAGCCAAATATTTGGTACGCTGCTGCGGAGACAGCATGCAGGGCAGCGTAGAATATGATGATTTATGCTTAATTAAACCCGAAACAAATTTCTTAGACGGCAAAATAATGCTTGTTAAAGTAGAAAACGGCTATTTAATTAAACGCATTTGCAAAGAAAACGGCAAAATTGTACTCTATTCGGACAACAACAAAAAATACAAAGCTTTTGCACCCGACAGAGTACAACCGATAGGGTTGGTCGTACGCAAAATTACCGACGTACAGTAATTTTTGTAAATTACCCCTTGACAAATATACATTTTCGCTTATACTAAGAATACGCTTGAGTGGCTGTAATGTCTTTTGGCCTGCAAGGGTGACAAAAGAACTATGGGTGATGTTAGCGGTGCCGGCGAAGCGGGCACCAGATAGGATGACCCACAGAATCAAAGCGAAAGGACGCCCGGGTGGTGCATGAGGTTGGCACACCGTTTCACGAGCCCGGAGCCCGGTACCTGCGGGTACGGGGAGTCCCCCGGGAGATGGAACCGGCAACCGCTGTTCCGTCGGGTAGTCAGATTCGCTTTACCGCCAGGCGTTTAGCTTATGGAAAAAGCGATTAGTTAAGTCCCCTTGTGTTGAAGAAACGCGAGGGGCTCTTTTTTGTTTCCGTGTTTGTTTCCTTGAACGAACAGATAAGTTTGCTATAATGAAGCTATGGTACAACTCAATAAACCCCGTATTGGATTTTTTGGCAAAATGAACGCGGGCAAAAGTTCTATTGTTAATGCCCTGACCGGCCAGCAAGTTTCCGTCGTTTCCGAGGAACCGGGAACCACCACGGACCCTGTTAAAAAGGCCATTGAACTGGTTGAAATTGGACCGGTGGAACTCATTGATACCGCCGGTATAGATGACCCCAGCCAATTGGGCGAGCAACGTGTCGCACGCACCCATAATGCTTTGGATCAAGTGGATTTGGCCGTCTTGGTATTTGCCGGGAATTTTGACGCGTACGACCAGACTTTAATGGAAACCTGCAAGATCCGCAAGGTACCTTTCTTTTTGGTGCAAAATAAAACCGATTTGCCTACTACAAACGTGGAAATCAAAGGTACAGATGTAATTCCTTTTTCATGTAAAGCCCCAAATACCGCTCTTCTCTTGCATGCCATCAGCACCCACCTACCCAAAAGCTCTTACGCACCGGACGTTATTTTGGACGATTACGTCCGGGCAGGCGATGAAGTGATACTCGTAATCCCTGTGGATCATTCGGCTCCGCAAGGGCGACTGATTTTACCGCAAGTACAAACGATACGTAATTTATTGGATATTGGAGCCATTGCCGTATGCGTAAAAGATACCGAATTGAGAGGATACCTGGCCGACCATACCCCAAAACTTGTGGTCACCGATTCCCAAGTTTTTAAATACGTCAGCAGCGTAGTTCCCGCCCATATTCCGCTAACCAGCTTTAGTCTTTTGTTTTCTCGCCTCAAAGGCGATTTTGACACGTTCTTAAAAGGCACCCCAACTATTAACAAATTGCAAGACGGGGACTCTGTTTTGATACTGGAATCGTGCTCCCATACCGTCAATAAATGCGACGATATCGGCCGTGTAAAAATTCCTCATTGGCTGCAAGAATTTACCGGTAAAAAACTCTCTTTTACCACAATAAATAACCTAGACCCCTTACCCGCCAATTTGACTCAATTTAAACTAGCTATCCAATGCGGCGGGTGTATGGTCACGCGTACGCAAATCTTGCGCCGCTTGGAAATTTTAAAAGAGGCCGGGGTCCCCGTTAGCAACTACGGGCTCACGATTGCTTGGTGCCATGGAATTTTTGAACGTGTGACGGAAATTTTTAGAAAAAAAGGCGTGTAAGCTTCGCACGCGCGTACAGAATTGGTATAATAACGTATATACTCAAAAGAGGATTTTATGAATAGATTTGATACGTACCAAAAAGAAAAAGCCAAAATAGTAGAAAAAAACTTGGCTAAATATATTTTAAAAATTAAAAACTCTCCCAAAATTTTAACGGATGCAATGAATTATTCTTTGCAGGCCGGCGGTAAACGTGTACGGCCCATTTTACTCATGGCTACCGCCGAAGCGTTTGGCAAAAAAGCAGCCGACGTTTTGCCTGCCGCGTGCGCGGTAGAAATGCTACACACCTATTCTTTAATTCACGACGATTTGCCTTGCATGGATGACGATGATTTGCGCCGCGGCAAACCCACCAACCATAAAGTATTTGGCGAAGATTTGGCCTTGTTGGCGGGCGATGCACTCTTAACCTACGTTTTTGAAGTGTTTGCTCAAAACGGCAAAATAAAAGCCATCGGCGCCGAAAACACACTAACCGCTCTGCAAAACTTTGCCAACTGCGCCGGTGCCTCGGGCATGGTAGGCGGGCAAACGGCCGACGTTTACGCCGAAGGCATGGGAACGAGTGACGCCAAAAGTCTACGCGCCGAAAAGCTCAAAAAATCGTCAAAGTTTATAGCGGACAAGTCGCTACGCTACTTTATGCTCCCCCCTACAGCGGCCGAAACTACACCCGAAACTATTTTGCGTTATATTCACGCCAATAAGACGGGGGCGCTGATTCGCGGCAGCGTGGAAACGGGTGCTTTGCTTGCCGGCGTAAAAGGAACCGATTTAAAACACATCAAAGAATATGCCAACTGTATTGGGTTGGTGTTCCAGATTGTGGATGATATTTTGGATGTTACCGCCACAGCTAAACAGTTGGGTAAATCCAATAGCGATAAAGAAAACGGCAAACTTACCTTCGTCAGTTTATTTGGTTTGGAAGGTAGCCGCAAGCATGCCCAACTGCTTATTGCCAATGCCCAAAAGGCGCTGGGTAAACTCAAAACCGCCAAAAAGAAAAACCTGTGGCCCTTGTATGAAATGGCCGAATTTTTTAAAACCAGAACCTACTAAGGAGCGCGTATGAAAGTACTGCCCAGTATCCAGACTCCGCAAGATTTACGCCTGATTAAAAAAGAACACTTACCTACTTTGTGTCAGGAACTGCGTGATGTAATCATTAAAACCGCCAGCAAAACCGGGGGACACTTAGGGTCTAGTTTAGGAGCAGTAGAAATTATTACCGCACTACATTATGTTTATAATACGCCCGAAGACAAAATTGTGTTTGATACCGGCCACCAAGCCTATGCACACAAACTATTAACCGGGCGGCAAAAAGATTTTGCTACGATTCGCACCAAAGGAGGCCTAAGCGGTTTTCCCAAGCGGGCCGAAAGCGATTATGATGCCTTTGGGGCAGGGCACGCTTCCACCGCGGTTTCCGCCGCGTTAGGGCTGGCTATCGCGCGCGACCAACAACATCAAAAACACCGCGTAATTGCCGTAGTAGGGGACGGTTGTTTAACCGGGGGTATGGCCTATGAGGCCATGCAAAACGCAGGGCTTCTGCGCACGGACATGCTCGTTATTTTAAATGACAACCAAATGTTTATTTCCCAGCGTGTGGGTGCTTTAGGGACGGCTTTAACAAAACTACTTACCACAAAATACGTCCAACTGGCCGAAGAAAAAGCGACTAACTTTTTAAAACGCTTTGATGAAATTGGCAACAATGCTGCCAAACTGGCCAAACGGGCACGCTCTATTTTATTTCCGGGAACCTTGTTTGAAGAAATGGGATTTCGCTATTTTGGCCCGGTAGACGGTAACGATATTAATGCCCTTTTAGAAGTGTTAGAAACGCTAAAAACCGTCAAAGGGCCCGTTATGCTCCATGTGGTTACCAAAAAAGGAAAAGGATATGAGCCCGCCGAGAAAAACCCCACCAAATTTCATGGCGTCGGTATTTTTGATGTGGAAACGGGAGATTCTTTGGGCAAATTGGGCACCATTACGTTTACTAAGGCCTTTTCCCAGGCACTTGTAAATTTAGCGGAAAAAGACCCAAAAATTTGCGCGATTACCGCTGCCATGCCCGAAGGCACCGGATTAGATGCGTTTCGCAATAAATTCCCGTCACGCTACTTTGATGTGGGAATTGCGGAAGAACATGCCGCCACCTTCGCAGCCGGTCTGGCCGCCGGCGGAGAAAAACCGCTAGTCGCCCTTTATTCCACCTTCGCGCAGCGCTGCTATGACCAAATCTTACACGATATTTGTTTACAAAAATTGCCCGTTGTCTTCGCGCTGGATCGTGCCGGCCTGGTAGGGGAAGACGGCCCTACACATCATGGCGTATTTGATATTAGTTTTTTACGCAGTATCCCCAACTTAATCATGGCTGCTCCCGCCGATGAAAACGAACTTCAGCACCTTTTAAAAACTGCCTTTGCAGCCAAAGCTCCCTTTATCTTACGCTACCCGCGCGGAGCCGGATTTGGTGTGCCACTGGATAAAGAATTAAAAGCGTTAGATATTGGCAAAGGCGCCTGGCTTACCAAAGGCAAAGACGTTACGATTTTAGCCATTGGCAACCGCGTGCACCCGGCTTTAAAAGCAGCGGAAACTTTGCGTGACAAAGGCGTAGATGCGGGGGTCATCAATATGCGTTTTATTAAACCGCTAGACACCGCCCTAATTGACGAAGCCGTTAAGCGTACAAGCAAATTAGTGACGGTGGAAGACAATATGTTAGCGGCAGGCTTTGGTTCGGCGGTAGCCGAGTATCTGGCCGATACCGGTAAAAATGCTTATTTGTTACGCCTGGGGATTGGAGATGAATTTGTGCAGCACGCTAAATCTGCCCTGCTTTACGACCAAGTAGGTATTAGCGAAGCTGCGATCGTAAAACATATTTTGCAGTGGAAAATTAAGTGAGGGAACTATGAAAAAAACAAAAGAAGCGAGCAAACATTCCTCTTCTTACATCAAAGCTTATGAAGATATAGAGCTTTTAAAAAATGATGATCTGCGTCCCGTACGCATGGAATTGGAAACTTTAAAGCCGGAAATTTATTTCCGCAAAAAAGGCGTTACCAATACCATTGTTTGCTTTGGCAGCGCCCGAATTGCCGAAGCGGACGAAGCCCAAAAGAAACTGGCCGAAGCACAAAAAAAATTAGCTAAAAAACCTAAAGATGTTACCTTGCAACATAAAGTAAAAGCCGCACAAGGGCTGCTCTCATTAAGCAAATATTATGATGAAGCCCGCCAGTTTGCAAAACTGGTGGTAGAAAATGCAGGGGATCGCTTTTCCATTGTTACGGGTGGAGGCCCCGGCATTATGGAAGCGGCCAACCGCGGCGCGTACGAAAACGGCGGACGCAGCATTGGGCTCAACATCACCTTACCGCATGAACAAGACCCTAACCCGTATATTACCCAAAACCTGGCCTTCTTATTCCACTATTTTGCTATCCGCAAATTGCACTTTGTGCTGCGGGCGCGCGCATTTGTAGTATTCCCGGGTGGGTTTGGTACATTTGACGAACTGTTTGAAATTTTAACCCTTATCCAAACGGGGAAAAAGAGCAAAATCCCGGTAATTTTGGTGGGTAAAGAGTTTTGGACAACCGTATTCAACGTAGAGGCACTAGCCAAGTACGGCGTGATTGCTATGGAAGACAAACACCTCTGCCCGATTGTGGACACCGCCAAAGAGGCATGGCATATCGTGGCCAAATTTTATGACCTGTAGACAAGTTGGGTAATAAATATTAACACAAAAAGACGCCCGCAATTTGCGGGCGTTTTTGGCTCTTTTAAATAATCTTATGTATAGCTTTCCAAGTAGGTGTGTAACTTTTCGGCGCGGGCTTGTTTAACCCCCAAGTCGTAAAGTTCTTCGGCCTCATCGGTACGGCCCAAGGCATACAAAACTTGCGCCAAGGAAAGTTTGGTTAAAATTTGCCCACGTTTTTCGTCGGAATTATCAAACAACGCGCGCGCTTCTTGCAAATCTTTCAACGCCAGGTCCAATTTGTTTTTGCGGCGCAATACATCGGCACGGCCCCACTTCACAAATCCCAGGTCCACTTTGTCGCCAATGGACGAATAAAGCTTATCGGCCAAATTATAATGGCGCAGCGCCTCGTTGTATTTGCCCTGTTGGCGTAGCCCGTTGGCCATACCGCATTGTGTATAAGCTTTACCAAAAACGTCTTGTGAATTTTTAAAAATCTTCTCGGCCAGTTTGTAATTTTTTACACAATCGTCCACTTTCCCGCAAATGCGGCTAATCCCGGCCAGCCCACAGTAGCCATACGCTTCGTTAATCTTATCACCGATTTTGCGTGCCAAAGTTACGGATTTTTTAAATTGAAAAATTCCTTCTTCAAAGTGGCCTTGCAGACGGAAAATCCCCCCTTTGGCCCAATGGATAAAGCTTTGCCCGGCATAGTCTTTAAGCTGCACATACGCGGCCAAAACCGCATCCAAAAGTTCCAAGGATTCGTCTAACTTCCCCCACGCCCGCAAAGACATGCCCATCTCTTGCATGGCGCGGATTTCATAGTCGTCCATTTCCAATTCTTTGGCCATTTCAAGCGTCTCTAACGCCAGTTCATAAGCAAGCGCGGCATGCCCCAAGGTGCGATAACAGGCCGACATAGCCAGTAAAATATCCATACGCTCTTCGGCTACATCTGCAATATGTAACGCTTTGGCATAGGTTTTTAAAGCGGTTTCAAAACTACCCAGTTGGCGGTGTGCTTCCCCTTCCAAAAATAAAATTTGCGCATCTTTTTTGCGCGCATTTTTAAGCTCGACGAGTGCTTGTGCCGGCTCATTTGCTTCTAACAGTTCCAAAATTGCGTTGCTATCAAAGGCCATACAACCTCCTAGATTTTTAAGATTTTTTTGATTTCCGCCAACGTTTCCGCCAAATTATACGGTTTGGGGATAAAATAATCGGCCCCCGCCTCGGTAGCACGTTCGCGCGATTCAGGGTCCGCAAGCGTAGACATAATTACAATCGGGATACGCCAAGTAGCATTATCGGTTTTAAGCATTTTGCACACGTCAAAACCGCTTAACTTGGGCAGCATTAAATCCAGTAAAATCAAATCGGGCTTTTGCGCCTTAGCCAAGGATACTCCTGCTACGCCGTTAGCGGCCCAATGGGTTTCTATCCCTTCTACCTTTAAAGCCCCTACTAAAGCAGTGCCTAATACTTTAGAATCTTCGATTAAAACAATTTTTTTCATAATTCTTGCGCCTGTTCTTTAAAAAGTGAAATGGCCTTGGCATATTCGCGTGCGTTTTGCAAAATATCGTTTACTTCCTCTTCTTCCAACTGGCGCACCACTTTAGCCGGAACACCCATCACTAAGGACCCTGCCGGTATGCTTTTCCCCGCCGGGACTACGGCCCCCGCTCCAATAATACAGTTGGGGCCAATTTCAGTTTCCATCACAACGGCGTTCATACCAATAATCACGTTATCGCCAATTTTACTGCCGTGTACCACGGCTCCGTGGCCCACGCTTACACCGCGCCCGATTTGACACGGCATATTGTAATTAACGTGCAAACACGCGTTATCCTGGATATTAGAGCCTTCCCCCACACTGATAGCGGCTATATCGCCGCGCAACACAGCACAAGGAAATACAGAAACATTTTTGGCTAAAGTAACTTGCCCAATTACAGAAGCAGTTTTATGCACAAAGCAGCTGGAATCTATTTGCGGTGTAAGCGGCCCCAATTTTTCAATCATGCGCGTACTCCTTTACGGCGACGTTTGGGTTCCTCGCTAGGGGAAGAAAGCTGAAGCCCCCAATAAATAAAAATACTCACAATACCGGGGATTACATAATACACTACGCGGTAAATAAGCGTAGCCATTAATGCGGAATCCCAGTCAATACCCATTTGGCTAAAAACAGCTGTCATAGCCAGTTCCATAGCACCTAATCCGCTAGGCAAAATGGGAATCAGTGTAGTAACCATACCCACGGCAAATCCCGCTACAAGTACTCCGGGAGAAATATATACGCCCACCGCACGAAAGGCAAAATAAAGCACCATAATGGTAAAAAACCAGTCTGCACATACGTACACGATGGTACTGGTTAATTTGTGTTTTTTCTTATGAATAAGCTCAATCCCTTCGTCTAATTGAGCGGCAAAATCACTATAGCGATCTTTGGGAATCAGCGCTCCAAACACGTGGAATAATACTTTATTAAGCAATCTAAACGCCTTGCGTAACCATTTGGAACGCCACTCATCATTAAACAAAAACGCCGTAATGAACACACAAATCATACACATACCGGCGATAAGCCCAAAATTTTCGGCTAATTGCCAAGTAGTAGTTGATGAATTAAACAACATGAGCACAGAACCCTGTAAAATGATAATGGCCAACACGAAGTACAACAACACCGTAATCACAATACTGGCCGTTACACACATACCAAACGGAATCTTGCGGCGGTTTAGCAGGTGAGCGCGTAGAGCAAATCCGCTGGCTCCTAACGAAGAAACCAAATAATTTACCGTCGTAGAAACAAGGGCAATCCCTACCGCGGCACTTTTGCTGATACGCCGGCCCATAATGCGTAGCATTTCATAAAGGCTCATCCCCATCGCTATGTAAATCAATACCGAGGATAATAACGACAAAAACAGGTATTTGGTTTTTACGCCTTGCCAAATTTTAATAAAACTATCCTTGGCATTGTAAATCATTACAGCCAAAATGCCAACGGACAGGATCATCCCTACGGCGTACAGAAGGTATTTAAGCGGCTTTTTCACGCGGTTTTCCCCAAGTTAAGATATATAAAAATTATATAATATATTTAAAGTAGTTGAGAATGTAAACTCTATTGCGTTTGTATGAAATCAATTAAAGTAATCGGTGCCAAAGGTCACAATTTAAAAAATATTTCCGTTGAAATTCCAAAGGGTAAAATGGTGGTAGTAACGGGGCTTTCCGGCTCGGGCAAAAGCTCGCTTGCGTTTGACACTATTTATGCCGAAGGCCAACGCCGTTATGTGGAAAGCATGTCGGCTTATGCGCGCCAATTTTTGGAACTTATGGAAAAACCCGACGTGGAACATATTGAAGGGCTTTCCCCCGCTATTTCCATTGAGCAACGCAACCCTTCTAAAAACCCCCGTTCCACCGTAGCCACCGTGACCGAAATTTACGACTATTTGCGCTTGCTTTTTGCGCGGGTAGGCCACCGTTTCTGCCCGCACTGCGGGCGCGAAGTACAAACCTGGAGCGTACAGGGTATTGCGCAAGATATTTTAAGCAAATTTAACGAAAAAACCGTTTTTATATTAGCTCCCATTATCCGCGGCAGGCAAGGAACTTACGAGGAACTTTTTAAAAAATTTAAAAAAGAAGGATACGTTAAAGCCCGGCTCAACGGCACCGTAATTAATTTGGACGAAATCCCCGTTTTGGAACGTTACAAAAAGCACACCATTGAGCTGGTAACCGATGAAATTTTTGTGGAAGAACTGGACCGGGAACGCTTGGTAGAAAGCTTGGAAAATGCCTTACGTTATGCCAAAGGCCTGGTACATATTGTAGAGACCGAAGGGAAAAATCCGCAGGAGTTTACCTATAGTGAATCTAACGCCTGCGCGCATTGCGGCATCGGCTTTAGTGAGTTGGAACCGCGCCTATTCTCTTTCAACTCCCCTTATGGGGCCTGCCCGGAGTGTAATGGATTGGGTGTTAAAATTGAAGTAGATGAAGCGTTGGTCGTGCCGGACCCGACACTCGCCATCAACGAGGGCGCTATTGAAGCGTGGGACAATCCCGTTACCACGCGCACCCACCGGTGGAAAAACTCCTGGAGCGGCTATTATTACGATATTTTAAAACAGGTCTGCCGCCAAAATCATATCTCTATGACCACTCCTTGGAATAAGCTGCCTAAAACACAGCGAGATCTTTTATTGTACGGCACGGGCGGAGCCACTTATACTTCTATTATTTCCGGCGGAGAGCAAGAATTTGAAGGCGTAATTACTAACTTAAAACGCCGCGTGGCCGAATCGGAAAGTGACTTTGTGAAGGAAGAAGTTACCCAGCGCTTCATGCGCGAGATTGAATGCCCCGTTTGCAACGGCAAACGCCTCAAGCCGGAAGCCTTAGCCGTTAAAATTAACGGTAAAAACATTTACGATATTTCCGCCATGCAAGTATCCGCTGCCAAAGAGTTTTTTGCAAATTTAAAACTAAGTGACAAAGAAAAAATTATTGCCAAAGATGTGCTTAAAGAAATTAATGCCCGTCTAAATTTTTTAAATAGCGTAGGGCTTTCTTATTTAACGCTTAACCGCAAAAGCCAAACTTTGTCAGGCGGCGAGGCGCAGCGTATCCACTTAGCTACGCAAATCGGCTCCGGCCTGACGGGCGTTTTGTATGTGCTGGATGAGCCGACCATCGGCCTACACTCGCGCGATAATGACCGCTTAATTGACACCCTTAAAAATTTGCGCGATTTGGACAACACACTTATCATTGTAGAGCACGATAAGGACACTATTTTAGCATCCGATTACGTGGTAGAACTGGGGCCGGCCGCCGGCGAAAACGGCGGTCAAATTGTAGCCAGCCAGCCTACAAAAGATTTTCTTAAAAACAAATCTTCGCTTACGGCCTCGTACCTAAACGGGCGTAACCTTATTTTACCGCGCCCGCAATTGCGTAAAGGGAACGGAAAATTTTTGACCATTAAAGGTGCCAAACAATTTAACCTCAAAAATATAGATGTTAAAATCCCGCTCGGTAAGTTGGTGTGTGTAACGGGGGTGTCCGGCTCGGGCAAAAGTACGCTGATTCACAATATTTTGTATAAGGAACTTGCCCATAAATTTTACGGTGCCAAAGAGGTTCCCGGTGCCCACGATACCATCAAAGGTTTAGAAAACATTGATAAAGTTATCATCGTAGACCAAAGCCCTATCGGCAAAACACCGCGCAGCAACCCCGCCACTTATACGGGCGTGTTTTCCCATATTCGCGATTTATTTGCCCAAATGCCCGAGGCAAAACGCCGCGGTTACAAGCCGGGCCGTTTCTCTTTTAACGTCAAAGGCGGCCGGTGCGAAAAATGCCAGGGCGACGGCATTCTAAAAATTCAAATGCAATTTCTGCCCGATATTTATGTGAAATGTGAAGAGTGCAACGGCAACCGTTTTAACCAGGACACGTTAGAAGTAAAATTCAAAGGCAAAAACATTGCCGAAGTGCTTAATTTAAGCGTGTCGCAAGCGTTGGAATTTTTCAGTGCCATTCCCAAAATCAAACGCTACTTGCAAACGCTTAACGATGTAGGCCTGGGATATATTAAATTAGGCCAAGCAGCTACTACTTTGTCCGGCGGAGAAGCCCAACGCGTCAAACTAGCCGACGAACTTTCCCGCAAAGGAACGGGAAACACACTCTATATCTTAGACGAACCCACCACCGGCTTGCACTTCGCCGATATTGATAAGCTGTTGCAAGTTTTACACGGGCTAGCGGACCGTGGTAACACCGTGCTTATTATTGAGCACAACTTAGATGTCATTAAAACCGCCGATTGGCTCATTGACCTGGGGCCCGAAGGCGGCGATAAGGGCGGCCAAATCGTATGCGAGGGCACTCCGCGCCAAGTAGCGGCTTGTAAAACTTCTTATACAGGCAAATATTTAAAGGCGGAATTAGAAGCAGTAGACGTATATATTAAACAACACGCTTCCTTAAGCGAACTTACAAAATCTACGAGTAAAAACAAAAAATGAACATTACTGATTTAATTTTTAACGAATCCGAACTTCCCACTTCCAGTTTTTCTTGCGGGCCGGGGCAAGGCTTGTTTAGCGTGCGCAACGCTCACCTATATGAAACATTTTTTGAACGCAGCCACCGCGCGGCTGACGTTACTTTTGACGGCCTGTATAAAGAGTGCATTATAAACTTGAGCAACCTGTTAGAAATTCCGCACGATTACACCGTTCTGTTTTTCCCGGGAGGCGTTACCCCGGCGATGGATTCCGTCTTGTGGAGTTTGGCAAAAGATAGTGTTTCCGGGGTGGATATTGGGGCATTTAGCCACTTGTGGTGTGCTGATTTGGCCGGACGATTACCTGATGTTTCCCGCTCTTTTGTAACGGCAGACGAACAATTTTTGCCGCAAGGGTTCCCCAATAAAAACACCAGTTTAATTTTACTCACACCCAACGAAACGGCCACCGGCGTACAACTAACCGACGATTATTTATTACAAGTTTGGCAACAACGCGGGCCCAACACGCTAGTTGCTTGGGATACCACGTCGTGTGCGGGCGGACGCAAGCTACCCAAAGGGGCGTACGATATTCAAATTTTCGGATTGCAAAAATGTTTGGGCGCCGGTGGCGGCACGTGTTGCATGGTGCTTAGTCCGCGCGCAGTAGAACGTGCTAAACAACCGGTGCGAAACTTGCCGTTCTTCTTAGATTTACGCAACGCACTAGGATATGTAGATAAATACCAAACGCTTAACACCCCCTCCACCATCAACATTTGGATGGCCAACGAAGCGTGCAAATGGATGCTGGGGCATGGAGGAATTAGCGCGATGGAAGCTTTGTGCAAACGCCACGCAGATTTTCTGGTAAATTGGGCACAGAAATCCCCTTATTTTAAGCCGCTTATCCAAGACGGCGCACACCGTTCATTTACCACACTCACCTTGGCTATTACAATCCCACAGGTAACGGGCGAACAAATTGCCACCATTTTGCGTTCTACGGGTAAGCAAAACCTGATGGACGGCCTTAAAAAATACCGCACTATACCCCAAGAGAGCTTGCGTATTGCGTGCTTTCCGTTTGTGGATACCGACGGAGTAGAACAGTACAAAAAATTAACCGCCATGCTGAATAAAATCGCACAGCGGTTATCAACGGGAAAGTAGTAAATTACATCTCGCGCGGGTCTTTATCAATGTAGCCAAACTGTTCCAACATGGCCTTATTGTTACGCCAATCCGGCGACACAACTACATTTAACTCCACACGGTATTTTTTGCCTAAAAATTCTTCCACACGCTTTTGGCTGCGCTCGCGCAGTTGTTTAATCATACTGCCGCCTTTACCGATAATAATAGGCTTTTGGCTTTCGCGCTCTACGTGGATATTGGCACGGATAAAGTTTTTATTACCTAAATTTTCGGTAAATTTTTCCACTTCTACATAGGTGCTGTACGGAATTTCTTGCTGATATAATAGGAAAATTTGCTCGCGGATAAATTCTGCCGCGTAAAAACGCTCCCAACGGTCAGTCCATTGTCCCGCCGGGAAATACGCCGGGCTTGTAGGCAAATAATTAACTACCGCTTTTTTAAGAGCATCTATTCCCGTTGATTTGGCAGCTGAAATGTGAAATGTTTGCTTAATGGGCAACTCTTTTTTTACTTGTTCTTCCAATGACGCCAAAACGGCTTTGTCTTTTACTAAATCTATTTTGTTTAGGACGAGCAAAATCGGGCAAAATACTTTTTTAAGTTTGGCAATCAATTTGGCATTATCCGCATAATCAGCGGTAACATCTAGCATAAAAAGCACTACATCGGCCTCTTCCTGTACTGCGCGGTCCACACAATCTGCCATGGTCTGCTGCAATTTGTATTTAGGCGTTAAAAAACCGGGGGTATCCACAAATACTACTTGGTAGTTTTCCCCCTCGGCTATTGCTAAAATATTTTGACGTGTGGTTTGAGGCTTGTGCGTAACCGCCGATAACAGTCCCCCCGCAACTTGGTTTAAAAGCGTAGATTTCCCCGCATTAGGCAACCCGGCCAGTACCGCAAAACCGCTTTTGAAGTGTTTTTCGTCCATATCTTTATTATATAATAAAAGTATGAAACACGTATTTTTATTACTTGTATGTGCTGTGCCTCTTGCGGCAAGCCCCTTAGAAGATGCAAACCTAGTAGACGTACAAACCGTAGAAGAACTGCCTGTCTTTGTCAGTTTGCGCTACGCTACCTCTAACAATTTTACCGGCAAACCCATTTATAACGCCGGAGCTGCTTGTTACTTACACAAAGAAGCCGTAGAAGGGCTTAAAAAGGCCGTAGCACTAGCCGCCGAAGAAAAAGAGCCCTTTACGTTTTGCCTGTGGGATTGCTATCGCCCGGCAAGTGCTCAAAAAAAACTATGGGCCGCTAAACCTAATCCCAATTATGTGGCTCCGCCCAAAAAAGGTTCGCGCCATAGCCGGGGCATGTCGGTGGATTTAACTCCGTGTGACTTTAATGGAACCCCCCTAAAAATGCCGACGGACTTTGATAACTTTACCAAACGGGCTCATATGGATTATCAAAACTTGCCCAAAGACGCACTTAAAAACCGGGAAACGCTTAAAAAAATTATGACACAAGCGGGGTTTACCTATACCCGCACCGAGTGGTGGCACTTTGATAAAACCGGTTGGAAAAACAAACCCTTGTTGGATATTGCGTTGGAAACCGAGAATTAAGTTTTATAAAGCAAGAAACCCCCGGCATAAGCCGGGGGTTTTTGTAAGACAATTCTTTTTACATCTTAATTCTGCGAGTAATGGTTTCCTTCTTAAAGCACTCAATGGTGTCGCCTTCCTGCACACCCTTAAATCCTTCAATTAAGATACCACACTCATAGCCTTTTTCCACTTCTTTGACATCGTCTTTGAAGCGTTTGAGACCACCGATTTTACCGCGGCCGACTTCCGCACCATTCCGTTTAATGCGCACTTCGTAATTGCGCACCATAGTTCCCGATTCTACCAACGAACCCGAAATGAGGCCGGAGCTCAATTTCATTACTTTTTTAATGGTAGCCGTACCCACCACTGTTTCCACCACGTCGGGCTCTAACAACCCTTCCATGGCCGCTTTGATATCTTCCAAGAGTTCAAAGATAATGGTGTAGTTGCGGATTTCAATGCCTTCGCGCTCGGCTTCGGCTTGTGCTTTATGCTCGGTAGATACGTGAAAACCGATCACTACCGCGTTGCTGGCCTTGGCCAAAAGAATATCACTTTCGTTAATATTCCCCGGCGCGGAAAGCACAATATCCAATTCCACTTCATCCGACGGGATACGCAACAACGCATCTTTAATCGCTTCAATAGAACCTTGCACGTCGGCCTTTAAAATCAAACTGAGTTTTTTGACCTTATTGCCTTCTTCGTCCTCTTTCCCCAGCGCCATTAAAGACATCTGCTTGCGGTGTGCTTGCGAATCTTCCTTCTGCGCCAATTTGCGTTTTTCGGCGGCGTAGCGGGCTTCTTTTTCGCTTTCCATAATGTAGAGCGTATCGCCTACTTGCGGCGGTTCGCCGTTAATCCCTAAAATTTCGGCAGGAACGCTCGGCCCGATTTTTTGGTAACGCTGGGAATTTTCGTCAATCAGCGCGCGGATACGGCCGTAGTTGGTTCCTACTAAAAACGGATCCCCTACCTTCATCGTACCTTTTTGCACCAGAACAGTAGCTACCACCCCGCGTTTATTATCGCGCTTACTTTCCAAAATAACACCCACGCCCAAACGGTCCGGGTTAGCTTTCAGTTCCATCATTTCGGCTTGCAAAGAAATCATTTCCAAAAGTTTATCAATGTTGATATGCTTTTTAGCGGAAATATCTACAAAAATAGTAGAACCTTGCCACTCTTCGGGCACTAACCCGCGAGCCGCCAAATCTTGGCGGACGCGATCCGGATTGGCACCGGGCAAATCAATTTTGTTGACGGCCACAATAATCGGTGCATCGGCGGCTTTGGCATGTTCCATAGCCTCAATAGTCTGCGGCATGATCCCGTCCGTAGCGGACACCACCAACACCCCAATCTCGGTAGCTTGCGCCCCGCGCGCGCGCATGGCGGTAAAAGCCTCGTGACCGGGCGTATCTAAAAACGTGAGCACTCCGCGCGGAGTTTTAACACGGTACGCACCAATATGCTGGGTAATAGCCCCAGCTTCTCCCGCCACTACATTAGATTTGCGGATAGCATCTAAAAGACTCGTCTTACCGTGGTCCACGTGCCCCATAATGGTAATCACCGGGCTACGCGGTTTTAAGCTAGCCGGGTCATCTTCGGCCTCAATGACGGCGGTAGCTTCTTTTAAATCTTCTTCCACCATTTCGGCTTCAAAACCGCACTCGGCAACGACCAGTTCAATCATGTCTTTTTCCAAGCGTTGGTTAATGGTGGCAAAAATGCCCATCATCATCAGTTTTTTGATGAAGTCATTGATTTTAAAATTCATTTTTTCCGCTAAGTCTTTTACCGTCGGTTGACCAACAATACGAACCGTTTTGGAAGAAGGTTTAGCGGGCTCTTGCTCTTTAACGGTTACTTGCGGTTTAGAGACAGGCGGTACATGCGGTTTGGGCTGACTTACCGGCGCTGCTTTAGGTTGAGAAACAGGTTGCGGTTTGGGCGCAGCTTGCACGGGTGCCGGTTTAGGAGCAGTTTGCACTTGCGGTTTAGGTTGACTTGCCGGCTCCGCTTGCACGGGTTTAGCCGCTTGCACAGGTTTTGGGGTGACTTCCGCAGCAGGTTTTATAACCGGGGTAACCGGTTTTTCCGCTACGGATGTTTTGTGTTCCGCTTTGGCAGCAGCTTTTGTTTCCGTTTTGGGAGCCGCTTTTTTAGGTGCCGTTTTCTTGGCGGTTGTCTTTTTAGCAGCCGTCGTTTTTTTGGCAACCGGCTTCTTGGCAGCGGTTTCCTT
Organism: Elusimicrobiaceae bacterium; assembly: GCA_017961295.1. Classification (GTDB taxonomy): domain Bacteria; phylum Elusimicrobiota; class Elusimicrobia; order Elusimicrobiales; family Elusimicrobiaceae; genus Avelusimicrobium. Next base: position 17,944 of record JAGCXL010000028.1, on the reverse strand, counting down.
TTTTACCGTTGTCTTTTTAGTAGTGGTTTTTTTAGCCGTTGTTTTTTTGGCAGCCGTTTTTTTAGTGGGGGCTTCGTCCTTAGTTGTTTTCTTGGTTGTCGTCATGGGCGGCCTCCTCGGTTTGCGCTTGCGGGGCACCCAACACGTCGGCATGCTGTGATATATATTTTTTAGCCCCTTCAATAATTTTGGCGGCAGTTTTATCACCAATGCCTTGCACAGTGCAAAGGTGTTCCACTTCCACATTGGCTAATTTCTCGGCGGAAGTAAACCCGGCTTTTTGCAAAAGTTCTGCTGTTTTGGGACCGACCCCTTCAATACTGGCCAGTACATTTTGGATAGAGCTGACGGCCTCTTTTTCTTCTTGTGCTTTTTGGCTTTCGCTCTTTACGTCTAGTTCCCAACCGGTCAAGCGAGAAGCCAAGCGGATATTCTGCCAATCTTTCCCAATGGCAATGGCCAATTGGTCGTCGGGCACGATAATGGTAGCGGTTTTTTCGCGCACACTGGTAATTTGCACAAAGTTGGCTTTGGCCGGGGCAATCGCGTTCATAAGAAGGGTGCTCACGTCGGCTGAATAGTTAATCAAGTCAATGCGCTCGCCGGAAAGTTCGTTTTGAATCGCCCGGATACGGATTCCGCGCATCCCCACACACGTACCAATGGGGTCAATTTTGCTGTCAATACTGCTTACGAGCACTTTAGCACGAAAACCGGGGTCGCGTTCAATGGCTTTAATTTCCACAATGCCTTCGTTAATTTCGGGCACTTCTACTTTAAAAAGTTCTTCTAAAAACGCGCTGTTTCCGCGGGATAAAAACACATACGGCCCCCGTTGCGCTTTATCCATTTTAAACGCGGCCGATTTATAGCGGCTTAGCACCGGGTCGTCTCCCGCCGCAGCCAGATCGTTTTGGTTCATTACTTTGGAAATAATAGCTTTAATGCGCGAACCGTTGCTGTAGCGTTCTTTTTTAATTTGCTCACAGTACGGCAAAATGGCTTCAATTTTTCCCAGGTCCACAATCATATCACGGTCCATCATACGGCGCACAGAACCCATTACTACTTCGCCTTCACGCGGTTTATATTCTTTGTAGAAATTATCACGTTCAATGCCGCGTACTTTTTGGATGAGTACCTGTTTGGCAATTTGCGCAGCAATGCGGGAGAAATCCGTCACTTCTAAGGGGCGGCTTAAAACATCGCCTACTTTTAATTTTTTATTTTCTTGCGTGGCCGTATCTAAATCAATTTCCGTTTCCGGGTTGGTTACTACTTCCACCACGTTTAAAAGATGCGCGGCATTTACGCTGCCGGAATTTACATCAATTTTAGCGGTAATTTGGGCAGTTTTACCCAAGTTTTTGCGCAAGGCAGAGACCAAAGCGTCTTCAATCGTTTTTAAAATATCCTCGCGTTTAATATTTTTTTCCCGCTCCAAACCTTCCAAAGCGGCTAATAATTCTTTTGCATTCATTTCCATGGGGTATAATCTCCTTTATAAAGTTAAAATTCAAGGACAGGGTCCAAGTTGGCTTTTTTAATGTTGTTGTACTCAAAGCGGAATTGGTTAGTTCCGTCGTCTAATACAAAGGCGTTATCGTCCGCGGAGGCAATCACGCCGGTAAAACTACCGCGCCCGTTGAGGGTCACCTTCAAAACGATTTTAACGCGCTCGCCGGTAAAACGTTTAAAATGTTCCGGCTTTTTAAGCACGCGTTGCACACCGGGGGAAGAAACCTCCAACACGTATGCACCGTCTATTAAGTTTTCCATTTCCAAAATAGAGTCTATTTTGTCAGTCAGTTCGCCGCAATCATCTAAGGTTACTCCGCCGACTTTATCTACAAAAAACTGCAACACAGCCTTGCGCCCCTGGTGTTGAATCACTAAGTCCACCAGTTCTACGTTTTGCGCGGCTAAGGCCCGGGCTACGGTTTGCTCAATCAGTTTAGGATCTTTCATACGCCCTCCTATTGGTACAAAGAGCGACTTGTGAACTACCAAGTCGCTCTTTACCAAGAACATATATATTGTAGCAGTTTAGGGCTCATTTGTCAAAAAAGGAAAAGCGGTTATAATTGGATGCTGTCATGCTGAGATGTTTTTGCTCAGCATCTCCGCTGCCAACATATAAAAAAATAACCCCCGGTTGCCCGGGGGTATGTAAACTTCAAACTAACTTAGCTCCCTTGTTGTTGGGAACCACCAGATTGAGCCGGAGCGTCTCCAGAAGCCCATTCAGCGGTGTTAGCAATGGCGCTGCACAGATCGCCGTTGCAGTAGCGGGTAATGTTCCCGTCACCATCCAAGTCATAGGTCAAGGTGTAGACGTGAGTACCTTTTCTGGTGGCAATCGCTCTTCCAGTCGTGTAAGTTTGGAAGGTGAAGTTGTTGGTTTCGGCAGTACCGTCGTTTTGCAAGCCGGGCATATCAATGTCCAACTGTCTCAAGTCAGCGGTAAATGCCCCGTTATTGCCCAAGGCAAAAATGCGTTGACCGGTCATAATGTCCCCTAACAAGGACACAGCTTCGGCAGCGCGAGCTTTTTCTACAGCTTTGGTATATTGGGGCAAGGCTACTGCGGCCAAGATACCAATGATGAGTACTACTACGAGTAACTCAATTAAGGTGAAACCTTTATTCATAAGTTTATCTCCTTTTTATCCTACAAGTTTTATAGAAGGCTTACGCCCCCTACACATATAGTGTAACATATTTTATGAAAAATGCAAGTCTTTTTTTAAAATTTTTTTTGGGGGGCCTGTTGACAGGATTTTTTTACCGGGATTTTTTTGCGGTTCCCGTCGTAAAATACACGCAAAACGCAAGATAAGAATTTTTGTATTTTTGTCAAGACCCAGGTAAAATAGGGAGGTGGAGATCCCAAATCAAGTTTGGGATGACACTCTTAATATATGCCAACCTTTATTATGTACTAGGAATTAGAACTTAATGGAGTTTTTGAACTGCTTTTCCATTTCGCGGCTCAGGTCTTTCTTCTTTAAAGAGTCGCGCTTATCATAGGTGTGCTTCCCTTTAGCCAAGGCCAATTTTAATTTGGCCCACCCGTTTTTAAAATATACTTCCAGGGGTACCAAAGCATAGCCCTTTATTTCAGCTTTAGATTCCAGCTTGCGTAGTTCCTTTTTAGTAAGCAGCAGCCGGCGCGGGCGCGTAGGATCCAGGTCCATAGCCGAATTAAATTTATAAGGTTTTACGTGCATTTGATATACGTGAGCTTGCCCGTTTTCCACACGCACAAAGCTCCCCTCCAGGCTTAGTTCCTTTTGGCGGATTGATTTTACTTCCGCCCCCAAAAGTTCCAGCCCAGCCTGGTAAGTGTCCTCCACAAAATAGTCGTGGTAGGCTTTGCGGTTGGTACACACAATTAAAATACTTTCCTTCTTCGGCATAGCTATATTATAGCAAAATGCTACAAGCTCCCCTTTAAAAGTAGTAATATATAGGCATATGATGATTCAAGATGAAAAACTATACAAAGCCCTGGAAAAAGGAAACTCTTATACTGACGCGGACGTAGCCCGCATTTTGGCTAAAGCCAAAGAATTAAAAGGAATTTCTTTAGAAGAAGCCGCCGTTTTACTTAGTTTAAAAGACCGCCGTTTACTGGACCAACTTTTTGACACCGCCAAATATGTTAAAGAAGCCATTTACGGCAACCGCATTGTGCTGTTTGCCCCTCTTTACATTTCCAACATTTGCACTAATGAGTGCGTGTACTGTGCGTTTCGCAAATCCAACACCGCGCTCAAACGCCACGCCAGCACACGCGATGAAATCCACCAAGAAGTAACCGCCCTTTTGCAACAAGGCCACAAACGTATTTTAATGGTAGCCGGCGAGGCTTACCCCGGCGGCGGGCTTCAATACGTGTATGACAGTGTTGCCGCCATTTACGAAACCCGCTGGAACGGACAAAACATCCGCCGTGTGAACGTAAATATCGCCCCGCTCACCAAGCCCGAATTTGAAGAACTTAAAAAATGCAATATCGGCACGTATCAGCTTTTCCAGGAAACGTACCACAAAGAAACGTATGAAAAATTGCATTTAGCCGGCGCCAAAAAAGATTACCAGTTCCGCCTAGACGCCATGGACCGCGCTTTGCAGGCCGGCATTAACGACGTAGGTATCGGCCCGCTTTTAGGGCTTTACGACCATAAGTACGAAATTTTAGCCACGCTCATGCACTCGTGGTACTTGGATTCAACTTACGGCGTAGGCCCGCATACCATTTCTATCCCGCGCATTGAGCCCGCCGAAGGGAGCGACTTTAGCAAGCACCCCAACGAAGAACTTACCGATGATGAATTTAAACAATGCGTAGCCGTACTACGCTTAGCGGTTCCCTATACGGGGATTATTTTAAGTACGCGCGAAAGCCCGGCCATGCGTAATGCCTGCTTGGAGTTAGGCGTATCGCAAATTTCTGCGGCCAGCCGCGTAAACCCCGGTGGATATTCCTATGATAAACAAAACGGCAGCCAGTTTACTTTAACCGACGACCGCACGCTAGCCCAAGTAATTGACGCCATCGTAGATGCCAAGCATATGCCGTCGTTCTGCACCGGGTGTTACCGCTTGGGCCGCGTGGGAAAAGACTTTATGGATATGGCCAAACCGGGGCTTATTAAAACCCATTGTTTGCCTAACGCCATGTTTACCTTTGCCGAATATTTGGAAGACTTTGCCCCCGCCCCCTTAAAAGCCAAGGGCTACGCGCTGATTGAGTCCACCGCCAAAGAAGCGTTTGCCCAGGGCACTCCGATTAAAAAAATGATAGACGAGAACCTGGCCAAAATTAAAGCCGGCAAACGCGACTTATATTTCTAGGACAGTTGTTTTATAAAACACGAGTGCTACTCTGTTGTCATCCTGAGTCGTCGTTGCTCAGGATCTTGCTATTATAAAAATCGTCGTCCCCAAGATTTATTATAAACGTCATCCCCGAAGGCTTCTATCGGGGATCTCCTCCTTGTGCTCTTTAAAGCTAAGGGACGACCCCGCAACAACGAACTAAATCATTTTGCAAAGAAATGAGTTGTCAAAGAAAAATGCTTTAGTTCTAGGCGCAAAAAGGCGAAGTATACTGTGCGCAGCCGCTCGGCGGAAGTATTCGAGCCTTTGAGCAACAACGAAATAAAGCATTTTACAAAGAAAACTCCCCCGCTCTTGCGAGCGGGGGAGTATTTGTTCTAATGTGGAATTAGAATTTAATTAACATACCAAGTTGACCTTTAACATCGTCTTTGCTGTCCATATTGAGACGGTCAAAGCCAGTGTAGTTTTCGGTCTTGGCATATCTAATATAACCTACACCCGCAAACAATTGCACATATTCGTTGTGATTGTATTTAGCGGTTAAGTCAGCTTCGTAAGAGGTAGCATGACCGGTGCGGGCTTGGAACAGGTAACCGTCCAAGGCAAATACCCACTTTTCAGCGGCTTTCATATCAAAGCCGAGGTTGAACAAGCGGACGCCTTCGTTGCTGTAACCCCAAATACCGTTACCACCTAACAAGTGGCCAACGAGTAAGCCGGGCGTGTAGTTACCAAAAGCTTGGAAACCTTGCTTGGCATACAAGAAGGTACCGCGGGCCGTAAGAGCATTGATATCGGCGGCTAAATCAGCTTTTACCATGTAGCCGGTATCTTTGTGTTCTTTAATCAAGCGATGTCCGCCAAAGTTGCGGGCATATTCGGCGCTGGCACGAACAGCTTCACCGTTCATACCTGCTTTGGCACCATAGATACCAAAGTGTTTGTCAGCTTCATCAAGCCCAGCCGGGATAGGAGCAGCTGCACCTTTGACAGTCGTATCATAACCATATACTTGGGCAAAAAAGCCGTCAGTAAGGTGCAATTTGAAATCCGCACCAAACAGGTTGTATTTTAAATCAGCAGGCACACCATCGTAACGCGGCGCGTTGGCATCAATAATCGTACCAGCAATCATGGTGAACGATTTTACATCATCCGCATAGACCAATTTGGCAGCATCAATGGAGTTGACGTACCCCGCAGCTTCCGCGTTGTAGTGGTTCGGGCCAATGTACATTACGGCGCTGTCTTCATCACCGTAGAATTGGCGGCCGACGGTCAAATCGAACGCACACAATAAGTTATGCAAAACGACATTGGCATTTACCAATCTTACTTGGTCCCAATAGTTTTGAACGGTTTTACCGGTATTGTTAGCGTTTTCACCCCATACATCGGCATATTGGAACATTAAGTTAGCGGTTACATCTTCCACTAAATCAGCAGAAAGACCCGCCATCACACGGTTGGAAACCCCGTTGTTGTAACGGTAGTTGGTGTCCCCAGGCATCACCGGGGCCGCCGCTTTATTATGACTTACATCAGAGGCGATGGTTTGAATTTCGCCAACTACTTCCACATTTTTGAGTACAGTTGCGTTAACTGGCCAAGACATCGCAATGGCCAACAGCACGCCTAATAGTTTCTTCATGATACTCCTCCTGTTTAGTTTTATACTCCCTACATTTTTATTAAAACTCATTTGGCAACCGTCGCGCAAGTTTTTTTTAAAAATCTACTTGACACGTTCCTTTTTAAAGTGCTATCCTATTTGCCTTTGTTTACCCATGTGGACGTAAATATTGAATTAATTTTTCTTTTTATCGTCGTAAATTGGTGCAAAAATAAGCGGCTAAACCTGTGTGGTTTAGCCGCTTATACTCCACCTTAAAGCTATTTATTCTCCTTTGTTTTCAAACCCGACACCTTCCATCGCGGCACAAATACTTCCTTTACACCAGTTGCCACCTGCAGCGGATTGATTCCCCATAAACAAGGTATATTTACCCCCTACACGGGTTATTTCCACACCGCCGCTTTGGAGCTCATAAGAAAATCTATCCGTACTAAAAACGTTATCACTCCACGAACCGCCCGTCAATTTAATATCCAAGGCACTTTTTTCGGCAACGGAATCACTCGGGAAAGCCGTCAAAGAACGGTTTTGGGCTTCCACAATTGCTTTGCCGGTCATAATCGCTTCTGCCGAACGGCTTTTTTCTATGGCCTTTTCATACTGCGGCAACGCAATCCCGGCCAAAACTCCTACGATAATCACAACTACCAACAACTCAATCAACGTAAAACCTTTCATAATTTCCTCCTTTAGTTTCTAATAGTATAGCAAATAAACCGGATTTTTTCTATTTATAAGGTAAATTTGGTATGATGTAGGTATGCAAAAAACCTTTAAAATCGGCTCCTATATAATAGGTAATACCCGTCCGCTATGTTTTATGGCGGGCACATGTGTGATAGAAAGTGAAGCACATTATTTAAATGCGGCTAAGAAACTAAAAGAAATCATCCGCCGCACGCACCATCCTTTTATATTAAAGGCTTCCTTTGACAAAGCCAACCGCACCAGCGTATCGGCCTACCGCGGGCCGGGGCTAACCAAAGGGCTTAAAATTTTAGCCAAAGCCAAAGCTCAAACCGGGCTTCCCGTAGTCGTAGATGTACACGAACCTTGGCAGGCTGAAGAAGCTGCCCAAGTGGCAGATATACTGCAAATCCCGGCATTTTTGTGCCGCCAGACCGATTTGGTCCTGGCCTGTGCCGATACGGGCCGCGCCGTAAACGTCAAAAAAGGACAGTTCTTATCCCCCGGTGCTATGGAACAGGTAATTAAAAAAATTGAATCGCGCGGAAATCATAAAATTTTACTTACCGAGCGCGGTTCCAGTTTTGGATATGGGGATTTGGTCGTGGATATGCGCTCCTTGGAAATTATGAAACAGTTTGGCTATCCGGTAATTTTTGATGCTACCCACTCGGTACAAAAACCGGGTGCGTTAGGTAGCGCCACCGGCGGTAACCGGCAGCTAGCCCCGGTACTTGCCAAAGCAGCGGTAGCCCTGGGTATTGCGGGTGTATTTTTTGAAGCACACCCCACCCCCGACACCGCCCTTTCCGACGGGCCGAACTCGCTGGATTATCCCCTTACAACCAAAATGGTAAAAGAACTTTGTATGCTGGACAGCGTAGTTAAAAAATTTAAATCATGAAAACACCCACTTTCACCTGGATCCCTTCGCTAAAATGGCACTGCGTCTGCTTAGGAATTTGCCTGGTGATAAGTGCTTTGTGTGTTGGGGCTTTGTGCTTACTAAGCACGCATTTGCCGGCCCCCTATCAGCCGCGCACACCCCTTGAAGGCACAACCCCGTGGAACGATTAGAGGATACTATGTCTAAACTTCAACTAAATATTTCGGCCGTAAAGCGTATTGCCCGCCAAGTGCTTACTATTGAACACGAAGCCTTGGCCTTAAGTCACAAAAGCATTGATGACCAATTTATAAAAGCCGTAGATGTAATTGCCCACTGCAAAGGGCGCGTCGTCGTATTAGGCATTGGCAAAAGCGGAATTATCGGGCGAAAAATTTCCGCCACGCTGGCCTCCACGGGCACGCCGTCTTTCTTTGTCCACCCCGTTGAAGCGTTGCATGGGGATTTGGGCATGATTATGCCCGGCGACGTTATTATTGCGATTTCTTTTTCCGGTCAAACCGAAGAAATTAATAAAATTCTCCCTTCTTTGGAGCGGCGCAAACTGACCATTATTTCCATGACGGGCCATGCCCATAGCAAACTGGCCCTGATGTCCGATATTCATATTACCGTGCATATTAACCGCGAGGCCTGCCCGTACAATTTAGCACCCACCGCATCTACCACCGCTACACTTGCCGTAGGCGATGCATTAGCCATTTGTTTAATGAAAATGAAGCATTTTGAAAAACGCGATTTTGCCCAGTTTCACCCGGGCGGTTCTCTGGGCAAGCTGCTCACTCAACAAGTCAAAGATGTCATGCGCAAAGGCAAAAACAATCCCACCGTACCCCAAACCGCTACTGTTAAAGATGCTCTTTTTGTAATGACTCAAACCGGGGCCGCAGGAGCTTGCAGCATTGTAGATAAAAAAGGCCACCTTTTGGGCTATTTTACCGACGGGGACCTGCGCCGCATTTTACAAACCGGTACCGAGGTTTTGAGCAAAAAAATTACGCAGGTAATGACCAAAAATCCGTACCATATTATAGACACATTACCCGCCATTGAGGCCGCCAAAATGATTCACCAAACAAAAGTGGACAATTTGCCGGTGCTGGATAAAACCGGCAAAGTGGTCGGCATTATTGATGAAAAAGACCTCATTGAATTTTTAGCCATGTTGGATAAAAAATAATGAAAAAACTGTTGGTTTTCTTACTGGGAATATTTTGTTTGGCAGCGTGTAATTCCGGCAATACTCCGTCCGTGCAGGACGAAGGGGACATGCAACTAGCCACCAACGTATCCATTTTTTCCTCTAAAGAAAATCAAAAGGAGTGGGTCCTTCACGCCGATTCAGTGAACTTTGAAAATATGCAAAGTGCCGCCCTTAAAAACCCACAACTGTTCTTAAAACAGGACGGGGAAGATAGCGCCCGCGTATCCGGAGAAATGGGTACCTTTGATTATGCCAAACAGCTGGTAACCATTGAAGGTAATGCCGTTTTAGAATCTTTAACGGAAAAAGCCCGTATTACAGCCCCGCGCTTTTTTTACGATATTACGCAAGATAAAATTTGGTCCGATGCCCGCACCGTAATTACCCGCGGCACCGCGCGTTCGGTAGCGATTAACGGGGTGGAAACAAACTCCAAACTTACCAAAATTGTGATTAAAAAACATGCTACCCAATTGCCAAAAAATCGCAAGGAGTTGCAAAAAAACGCCTTATGAACCGCTCGTTAATTTGTCTATTTATGTGCTGTCTTTGTTTGCAAGCGTGCCGTACGGTGCACGTAGAAACGCCCGCGGTAGCCCAAGTGCCGCAACCCAAGCAAACCTTGCAAACTAAAAAAGAAGCACTTAAAACCAAACAAAAAAAGGCCTCTCAAATCCCCGAAGTTTTGGGCGGTATCGTCAAAAGTGACGAGTGGACGATTTATAAAGATAAAGAACAAGAAGAATTTTCCGGCCATGTATTTTATGACAACGGTATTTATACATTTAAATCGGGCTATGCCCTTTCGGACCGCAAGGCGCGCACGATTACGGCCAGCCAAAACGTTTATTTAAAACAACACGAGCCCAGATCCCCCACCTATGAAGCATGGGCAGATTACGCACACTATAATTACCAAACCGGTAAAGGAATTTTAAAATCTACTTCCAAAAACCCGGCCCGGTTGCGGCTACAAGATGACACCCAAACAGTTAACGCCCGCGCCAAACACATTTCCTTTGATACCAACGCTCAAATATTTATTTTGACGGGAAATGTACATATTGAGCGCACCGTACAAGATGCCACGCAAACCTTACAAGCCGATAAAGTAACCCTCAAACAAACCGAAAATTATTTACTTTTAGACGGAAATGCCATTGTAAAAGATGACCTACGCACTTTGCAAGCCGATACCATTGTTTATGATGCCGAGCACGATCACGCCCGCGCGTTTGGTGCGCGTCCGCTGGCCACCGGCACCACGGAACAAGGCACATTTGCTATAATAGCAGATAATGTCACTTCGGACGCTCAAGGCAACGTGGTTACCTTAGAGGGGCAAGTGCAGGGCTGGGTGGTTTCCCCCACCTTAAATGAAAACAAAATAAACCGTCAATTTTAGAGGAACTATGGAACTACGCAGTGAAAAAATCGTCAAAGTATACAAAGACCGCATGGTTGTAAAAGGGGTAGATATTCACGTTAAATCCGGCGAGATTGTCGGCTTGTTAGGCCCCAACGGCGCAGGCAAAACCACTTCCTTTTATATGATGGTCGGTTTTATCCGTCCCACCAGCGGCAAGGTTTTCATTGACGGGGATGACGTAACCGCGCTGCCCATGTTTGAACGCGCCCGCCACGGGTTAGGATATTTGGCCCAAGAACCCACCATTTTTAAAGGGCTTACGGTAGAAGAGAATTTACTGGCCGTATTAGAACGTATTTTAGACGACAAAGCGGCTCAAAAAAAACGCGTAGATGAATTATTAAACGAATTTGGGCTTACCAAACTGGCCAAGCAGAAAGCGTGGACCCTTTCGGGCGGTGAAAAACGCCGTATGGAAATTGCGCGTTGTATGATTAGTAACCCTAAAATTATTCTTTTGGATGAACCTTTTGTAGGGATTGACCCTATTACGGTGTCTGACCTGCGCAACATGATTTTTAAACTTAAAGACAAAGGCATCGGCGTTTTAATTACCGATCACAACGTGCGCGAAACACTGCCTTTAACCGAACGCGCCTACCTTATTTACGACGGTAAAATTTTAGTAGAGGGCGACCAAAACACCCTGCTAAACGATCCTAATGCCCGCAAGCTTTACCTGGGCGAAGACTTTAAGATGTAAAAAAATCCTCCGGTAAAACCGGAGGATTTTTTACGCTCTAAATAAAACCAAATGCTCTTTATTCTTGGTCATTTTTCACAATTCGTTCTTCCACCTGTTCGGTAAAGGTTAAGTGATCGCGGTGGACAAACCCCGCATGGGTTAACACCTCTTTGCGGACAAAATGCGTAGGCACCCAGGTCCATTTGCCGTCTACTTGTTTTAAGAGGCGTACCGTTTTAATCGGGTAAAAATCCGGTGTAAACAACGCCAAATACGCGGCCAATCCGCCCCCTTTCATGTACGGAACTTTTTCCGCTTCTGCCACCCGTTGGTGCGGGTAAATGGTGGCACGCAAGTGCGGAATATCACGCAAAGCCCGCTCGGCACGTTGCACCGTAAGTACATCGCGCGAGGCATCTAACCCATCTCCTACCATAGAGCTGGCACGCACCCGGTCAATATCCGGCTGCTTTAAATCTTTCACGTAGGATACTTTATCCAACGTCACAATCTTCGGTTCCAACGTGCGCATATCAAAAGTAACCACACGCACATTATCAAATACTACCGGCTTAAAACGGTCCACGGTAGACGTGCCGTCATATCCTTCCTTCACGCGCCCCATGTAACCGCCGTCGCTAAAGGACATTTGGCACACGCCGCCCAATTTTGCAAAATTATCAATCTTAATTTTAGTGGACGTAGGCGTCTGCGCCTTAAGCCCGGTGGGTTCATCTTCGCACGCGGCGGCTTGTGCTAATTTTTCTTGATACACCTCCCCGAAAGCGTCCTTATACGGGGCCGTCATCATTTCCCCAAATTCTTCCAAGGTAAGGTATCGGTCCGGCTTGCCCAACACCCAACGCATCTGCATTTTATTAAAAGCGTTCGCATCTGCTAATTCAAACGAATACGTCTTTGCAATTAAATTACGCCGCTCGTTTTCCAAAGCTACCCATTTGGGGCTATTCAAATAAAATTCCGGCACAGCCTCGTCAAAGAAGGCCGTTCTGCGCCGTTGCGTAAAATAATCTTTTAAACTCACTTTTAAGTTTCCCGCTTCCACCGGTTGTTTCCACAGTTGATTAATATAAGCACGGTTAGCACTATTAATACCGGGCTTACTAATCTCGGTATACATCGCTTCCCAATTTTTGCGTAGCCCGTTGGAAAGCTCGGCCGAATTGGTATACGTAAACCCTTGCTTAAACGTATAATCTTTAAGCGCACTCATCAGTTCCTTAAGCTGTGCATTATGCGTAAAAATAGTACCGTCCTCTTCGGCTAATTTTACAAAGGTAGCAATATTCTCATTAAATTTATTTTTATAATATCCCGAGGGCAACCGTTTAGTACCTGGAATCAGTTTATTATCATACATAAACTCCGGCAAGCGGCCCGTATCGCGCAATGGGTTTAAAATAATTTGCTCGGCCTCTTCAAGCGGCATATAATACAAATATTCAATAATATTATTCATTTGGCGCGGCGTCATACCCTCAATGGCTTCCACCTGGTCGCGCGGTTTGAAATATCCGTTTTTAAAATACTCCAACCAATCACTAATCAATTGTTCTTCTTGACGTAACCCGGAAGGATAGCGTTTATTAATGGGGTTACGTTTGGGGAAGGTAGCCGGGCTTAAATCCATAAACGGAATCCCTGCATATAAGTATCCGCTACGCGCGGCTTGAGTAGGTGCTTGCGTTTTAGCGGCAACCGGCACCGCCGCACGTTCTGCCTGCGCAACGGCACGTTCCACTTGCGCAGTTACACGCGTAGCAGGAACATATTTGACCCCTTTTAAAGAGGTAGGGCGTACCGTTTTTTTGGCTCCGTTTACTACATATTTGCCCACATTTTGAGCAAACGCCCCAAAAGAAATACAAACAGCTAAGCTGGTAAAAATAAATGTTCTCATACCTTTATTATGCTTGTTATATGCGCAAATAACAAGGGCCCTTGGGCCTATATGGGCCTAGGCCCTCTTACGGTCCTGTTTACCCCTTATATTAAACAAGTGTCTAACCGGGTACTTGCAAAAAATGGATACGGAAGATTCCCGACTACTACCTTCGGAAATGACCCCTTTAATTTACCTTCCCGCCAGGGGAAAGAAGAACCGCCCTTAAATCACAAAACCCCCGGCGCAAGGCCGGGGGTTCTATATTTGCTATTACAATCCGTATTAGTTACTGCGGCGGCAAGTGTACCCTTTCACTTGGTAAACGATAGGGGCAGCACAGGCCGTTATCGTATCCGGGCAGTTTGCACCGTGACGCAAGTTGTTGTTAGTAGCGTCCGTACGGCGTTTCATCCAATCCAAGTATTGTTTCCAAGCGTAATCATCATACCCTCCATTTTGATAGATTACGTCAACACTACCTCCTCCCACTTTGCTTGGGTCAAAGGCAACGTTACTATTTTTATAGTAATACTTTTGCAGGGTGTACTGGTCCGTGTAAGCATCACCTGTACCAAATTTTTCAAGGAATTCACTTTCCGAAAAATTCTCCACCCAAGGGTATTGTTCCAAAAGCATCAAGGCTGCATTCGGATCATTGGCAAACTCCATCCAATAGTGCCCCGTCATATCGGCAACGGTTGACGAGGTGGCACCTACCAAACTTTGTTGATAGTTACTATATATTGCCGCCATCGCATCTGCCGATCTTTGGTTAGCCTCTTCAATGGCGTCCCGCCATTCTGAAGAGCTTGTCCATCCGGAGTCGTTTACATATCGGTGGAAGGCATCTTCGTTGAGGTAATCAAAGTAACCATACGATTGGGTATAATCCCCGGTGGTATAGAACGTTTGGCAGCGACCGCCTTGCTGTGTGGGCATCTGGGTAGCGTTCCAAAGCGTTACGGTAGAGCTCTTGCCTCCGCAGCTGGAACAATACGCGGTGTTTACACCCAAATCGCTCAGCCATACACCGTTTTGGGAAATACCGCACAAATACGCATCCCCGGTGTTGACACCTACAATTTCGCGCCAAGCATCTTTGTCATACCATACACTACCCTCACACTTACTACCGCTGGCACCTTTTCCGCTTACACTCATGTGATAGTCGTTCGTGGAAGCCCTTTTAACTTTGGCCTTGATTTCCTCAAGGTCTTGCGCGTCGTAACAGGCAACTACGTTACACTGGGCAGAGCCGGCGTTACACTTGTTGCACGGGTCGTCCCCACCGTAGCCGCTGGGTGGTTCAACAGTCCAACCTGTTCTCTTATTGCCTGTCATGGCACAGGCTTGTACACGGTCCGCTTGAAAGTTAAACGAACACCCATCGCCGGACGGCACAAGATTTTGATACACTTCCCCCAATATCACAGGGAACGTGGTAGCTTGCAGGGTATAGCGCGGTGAACACTTCATGCCATCAAAATAGTAGTTAGAACCCAAATTCGAGCAATCACCGCATTCTCCCCACCCTTTGTCCATGAGAGGCACTTTCCCTTTAGGGCAGCACCAACCGGCATTAGGGAATAATACTTCGTCCGGGTTTTCACATTGGCCACAGCACAATCCTACATAAGCTTCTTCCGAAGTATCTGCAGAGATTGCTTTGTCTAATAAACTATCCGGCAAGATTAGTTTGGCTTCAGCGCAAAAATGATCCCCGCCTTGGCCCGCCTTTTCGCTGTACCAATCGCCACAGGTAGTCATTCCTTCGTCATTGGCACATTTCCCTTCTACGGCTTTACATTCTCCGTATTCTTCCGGATATTTCCATTTAAAGTCTGTCTCTTTACCACAAGTAGCTTCTTTTACTTGCTCCCCGCACAGTTTATCTTTCTCATCCCCTTCTACGTGACAATCTTGGGTTAAATTTTCCGGTTTATCTTCTTCTTTACAAGTTTTGTCACTGCATGCTTCTTTACATTGGCTTGCGTCCGGTTCGTTCCAAGAACCTTTAGAAACGTCACATGTTGCTTCTATCTCTTCGCCGCATTCTTCACAAGTATAGTTCCCCGGCTTGGTAGGGCATTTACTCCAATCGCCCCATTTTCCGTCACTACCGCAAGTACGTGTTTTGCTGCCGCATTCTTCACAATCTTCGTTTTCTGTGTCCCCGGGAGTACAGTCTGTCTTGTCGTCGGGAGGGTTGTTACAATCTTTACATTGGTCGTCCTCATATGTTGTCCAAACTTTGTTAACACAGCGGTAGCGCGTGTATTTCATACCACCGCATTCGCACGGTTCTTCGTGGGCGACGTCCCCGTCTTGGTGTTCCGAGCTACATCCGTCGTCCGGATTAGGTCCTTCGGGCTCCTCTTCAAGCGGTACGCTACACGTGGCAGCTTCCGGATTTAATTCGTCACACGTAGGATAATCTCTATTTAACTTATCACATCCGCTGGCACAACAAATACGGCCATCTGTGTAAGAAGGAATTCTTAATACATAACCGCCGCTACCGTTTGTAGCCGTAATACCTTGTTTATCCAACGCATAGTTAAAGTGTTTGCTACCCCCGTTGGGTAACGAGGCCAATTTGCTCGCATCCCCGGTATAATCTTTCCCCAGGGTACACCGTGCTTCCTGCTCGTTACGCACGGCCGCCATTATATCTTCGGCCTCCGTTGCTTTGCGCGCTTCCAACATCTTGGTAAATTTCGGCAATACCACAGCCGACAATACTCCAATAATTACCACCACTACCAACAACTCGGTCAGGGTAAAGGCTTTCTTTTTCATTAGGTTTTCTCCTCTATAAACAAACGCCAAGAAGTAGCCCGATAGATAGTTTGGTATTAAAAATCAGGCAACCTCTCTACATTAGTATAATATTATAATGGGAAAAAAACAAGGGGGTAATAACAAATTGTTAATACTCTTTAGTTAATTGCTATAATTGGGTAACAAAAAGTTTCCAACCGTAAATAACTTATGTCTTTAAACGAACCCGAAATTATTGAAGCGGAAATTGTAGAAAATTCACGACAGGAATCATTACCGCAAGGGGAAGTGACGTGGCGTGCCAATGAACGGCCCAAGTGGCATACGCCCGGTGACCATGCCCGCCCGCAAGGCGACCGCGGTGGAATGTTGGGTGGGTTTTTAGTATTGGCCCTGGGGTTTATAGTAACGGTAATTGTTTTGTTGGTGTCAGTTTGTATCATCATTCCGTTTACGTTACTCATGCGCCTGTTAGGTATGCATAAACGCAATTAATTTGATATAATAATAAGGTCCGTTAAACCTACAACACCGATTTTGGAGAGGTGGCCGAGTGGTTTAAGGCACAGTCCTGGAAAGACTGCATACGGGAAACCGTATCGAGAGTTCGAATCTCTCCCTCTCCGTATTTTAGTTTTTGATTTATAGCATAAATCCCCGTTTGGCACTTTGCCCGACGGGGATTTTTTTGCGCACCACTTTCAGCATACGGTTTTTAGCGTATTTTGGGGAATTATGACAAATCTTTTGTTTTTATGCTGACTAGACCAGGTAGGAAGTCGCTCAGTTGTCATTAAAATGTTTTATAATGGAAGTATATTAAGATTTTGGGAGAAATATTATGCGTTACATTTTGTTAGTTATCGTTGCGGTGTTATTAATTGGAGTTTTTAGTGCAATTTTGATTGGTAAAATTTTTTCCAAAAAGAAATCTTCCCCTTTTTCAATACAAACGCTAACGGCGGATTTTCACGAGTCCTATTCCGAAGATGAATTGAAATTTATGGACTCTTTATTGCTATCCGGTAGATTTTTACACAATGACAAAAACGAAGTAATTTTTAAGGGCCAATTTCATTTCTGTGCAGACGATACTATGTTAGACGGTGCGATTGCTTCATTAAAGGAAAAAACTAAAGGTAATATTTCTGCCGATACCGTGCAAAATTTGCTTGCGGAGCTTGTGGGTACATTATATGACAATGGAAATAGAAAGCTACAAGTAGTGCTTTATCACAATGGAGAAACACACGTATATAATTTGCCGGACTTACGTCGTGTAATCAATGTTGTGAATGGTATTTGTATGGTTCATACGGTTCATGCACTCCAAAATGCTAATATGTTCCACAGTAGCATTGAGGGGAAAAGCGGAACACCTTTCTATGACCGTATTAAAGGGCAAAAAGTATTTATGACTTGGCAACCTCCACAGCACGATTTTGCAAAGGGAGATACTTTTGGGTTTCATACATTAGAATTGGATACACCGCCTGCTAAACACGGAGCTATCCCCGTTTTTTTCAAGTATGAAAGTGCCAAAAAATACTTGGAAGGAATTAAAGACCCGCGGGTCCAAGTAGCAATAGTGGATTTGGTGGAATTAGTAAAGTTTGTTAAAGGACAATTTACGGTAGTAGTAGAACCCTTTACAAATTATTGGGTAGAGTTAGATTGGCCGGATCAAAACAAATAAGCATCCTGCTACCCAAACTATACCCACCGTATGAATTTAAAAACCCGCTCTATGCGGGTTTTTAAATTTATAGGAGTATCGAGCGGCATAAACTGCTTTATGCCGCGTCGAGATTCGAAGCCCGGAGCGTTGTACGAGTTTTGCCGCAGGCAAAGGCGAGTACCG